>CALCIK010000191.1 GCA_937907475.1 uncultured Bacteroidota bacterium
GGCCGCAAAATTGAAAATCGTGGCCACAAAATTGAAAATCGTGGCCACAAAATTGAAAATCGTGGCCACAAAATTGAAAATCGTGGCCGCAAAATTGAAAATCGTGGCCACAAAATTGAAAATCGTGGCCACAAAATTGTAACTCGTGGCCACAAAATTGTAACTCGTGGCCACAAAATTGAAAATCGTGAGCATTTTGCTTCAATGCTACTTTATATCTCCATTATTTGTGAAATTATTCTTGCTTCTGACATATATTGAAGTGCATCTTATGCCCATGTTATTTGTCATAGTTTGTTTTGAATAGAAGACCAATCTATGATGTCTAACGGCATTGGAACAGGTAATAGAACTTTTCAGACAGCTCCTGCTAAAAAAAAGATTTTAAGTTTAGAATAATTCAATTTGAGTGCTTTTACTTTTTTAATCAACTAACAACCATTTTAACCAATCATGCTGGAATTTTTCAAACATATTTTCGCTAAAGCTGAATATGACTTAGAGGGCGAAACGTTTAAACAAAAGTTTTTGGAGGACGGCAGCAACGCGGTTCTCTTGGATGTAAGAACACAAAGCGAGTTTGCACATGGCACTATTAAAGGCTCAAAAAATATTGATTTTTATTCAAACACCTTTAACGCAAAGATTAGCAGCTTAGACAAATCCAAAACATACTATGTTTTTTGTCGAAGCGGTAACAGAAGCGGAAAGGCTTGTAGCCTGATGACCGATATGGGAATGAAGGCTTATAACCTTGACGGCGGAATAGGTGCTTGGCCGGGATAGATTAGTGGAGGGTTTTTGATTTTCATAGTTTAAAAGATTGGAGTGTCCCCGATCAATGACTCATTACTTGAAAAAGGACTGAACGTTAATTGTATCGGGGATTTTTTTTGTTTTGAATATTATGTATTACTTTGTAGCCAAAATAAACGTGCTTTTATTCCAATCAGTTCTTGGTAAATCTTAGCAGTACTATAGAAATAAAAGGGAAGCAATTCAAAACATATTATGCTCCACCAATGAAAAAAATCAACATTGAAGAAACTTATTTGCGCATCGTGCGAAATCTGCAATTCATGGCGGCTATCGTAACCCTGTCAATGTTCATTCTTTATATTTGTTTGCTTTCGGGAATGGTATCCGGTAAATACTGGATGACCAAAACGGAGGGAAATAATCTTGCCTCAACAGCTTCGTCCAACCCAAGTACAGATTCTGCTATTCCACCCATTCCCGAAAAAAACTGGTGGAAAGCCCCCGATATCAGTGTTCTGCCAGATACGGAAGAAGGTAAGTTAATCGCTTACGGCAAAAGTTTGGTCAGCAACACCGCAGCATATCTTGGTCCCAAGGGAAGTGTGATGCACATTACAAAAGGCATGAATTGTCAAAACTGCCATTTAGATGCAGGCACAAAAGTATTGGGTAACAATTATAGCGGAGTAACCTCGACCTACCCAAAGTTCAGACCTCGTTCCGGCAGCATTGAAACGATTGAAAAACGGGTGAACGACTGTATAGAGCGTAGCCTCAACGGAAAAGCCTTAGACAGCATGGGCAGGGAAATGCGCGCTTTGGTTGCTTATATTTCTTGGGTTGGAAAAGATGTACCTAAAGATAGCCTGCCCGAAGGGGTGGGGTTATACGCCTTACCGTTTTTAGACCGACCCGCAAGTCCCGAAAAAGGTCAATTAGTATATGTTCAAAAATGCCAAACTTGCCACCAAGCCAATGGCGAAGGGCAATTGAACCCCGATGGCATTACCTATCTCTATCCTCCTTTGTGGGGAAAGAATAGTTATAATATCGGTGCCGGCTTATTTCGCCTTTCGCGGTTTGCGGGTTATGTAAAGTTAAACATGCCGCTTGGTGCCACTTATCGTGCGCCGCAATTGACTGACGAGGAAGCATGGGACGTTGCTGCTTATGTCAATTGTCAAATCAGACCGGACAAAGATTTGAGCAAAGACTGGCCAAAGATTTCGGGTAAACCCATTGACCACCCCTTTGGCCCTTACGATGATGGTTTTTCGGAACAACAACACAAGTACGGACCCTATCAGCCCATTGCCGATTCACGAAAGAAACAAAAAGAACAGGCATCGGTAAAAAAATAACCCTATTTCAATTATCCAACTCTGTCACCTCAATTTGACAACATAACCTATAATATAATGCACCACAACAACCTTCACTCTTGTTCTTGTCATAGTTGTTCCAACAATACCTCCGGCAATGAAAATGACTTTGATAATAACCGCCGCAATTTCCTTCGCACTTCTATTATTGGGGGGCTAGGGTTATTTGCTTCGCCTTTGGTTGCCGCAACCGGCAGTGGCGATGCTTATCACTTGTCCGAAATCACCCGCAGTAATGCCGTTAAGCGCAACAAAGCACAGCGAATTACTATTTTAAATACATCCGACATACATGCCCAATTGTTTACCCACGACGAGTTTTTCTGGGAAAACGGTAAAGCGGTTTACCACAAACGCGGTGGAATGGATGTGCTTAAAACAATGATTGACACACTTCGAAACGAAAATCCTGCCAACACCATCGTCATAGATGGCGGCGATTGTTTTCAGGGTGGGGGAGTGGCGGCACTTTCCGAAGGGCAAGCTATTGTGCCCTTGATAAACCATATTGGCTATGACCTCATGTTGCCCGGAAATTGGGAGGTGGTGTATGGTAAAGAAATGATGCGCAAAGACTTGGGTGGTTACCATGCCGATAAAATATGCGCCAATATGTACCACGACACAACGGATGATTTTAACGGCGATTTGATTTTTCCTCCCTATTGGACAAAAATGGTTGGGGGAATAAAAATCGGCTTCATTGGCTATAACGACCCCTTGACACCCAAACGCCAATCGCCCGCTTACAGCGCAGGTATTCGTTTTACCAAACCCGAAACCAACGTAGCCAAATACATCCGTTTGCTGCGCGACTACGAGCGTTGCACAATGGTGTTTTTGGTTACCCACATGGGGCTTGCTCAACAAGTGGACTTGGCAAACAAATCCGAAGTGGAGGGCGTTGCCTATATATTGGGTGCCGATACCCACGAGCGAGTTCGCAAACCCATACAAGGGAAATACACTAAAGTAACCGAACCCGGCGCATTTGGTTCTTTCATTGCGCGGTTGGATGTGGTAATAGAAGATGGGGTGGTGAAAGACCACAACTACCAACTCCTTGACGTGGATCCCGAAATTTATAAGCCCGATGAATCCATGACCGAATTGATGAAGCAAGTGCGCGAACCCTATCGCAAAGAATTGGATATGGTAATCGGTCAAAGCAAAACCCCATTGGTGCGATACTATGTTGTCGAAACAAATATGGACAACCTTATTACCGATGCCCTTGCATGGAAATTTAAGCCCGATATTGCCGTATCGAACGGTTTTCGGTTTTGCCCCCCTTTAGTACCCGATGCCAAAACCGGCAAGGCAGATATTACCAACGACTATCTGTGGAGCATGTTACCCGTCAATTCGGAAGTTAAAAAAGGAATTGCCACAGGTAAACAAATTTGGGATTGGTTAGAAAAGGAACTGCACAATGTTTTTGCCAAAGACCCCGCAAAACGATTTGGCGGTTGGGTAGTTCGATTTAAAGGGATGGAAGTGAACTTTACCATGTACAACGAACTCGGCAAGCGTTTGAATTGGGTTAAAATAGGCGGTAAATCCTTGAAACTCGATAAAACCTATTCCATCGTAGCTTGTGAGCGCGAAGGCGACCCCGATGATACTTTGTGCCGTCTCGAAAAAGTGCAGAACCCTGAAAAATTAAATGCCGTTTTGCACGATGTCATGAGAGAGTATCTTATCAAATACTCGCCGGTTTCCCCCAAAATTGAAAGCCGTTGTACCGTTACCGATGCCCCAAACAATGTATTGTCGCAATTAGAGGGCTACGATTATGAATTCAGATAGTCTTTAGCATTTCAAATTACTAACTTCAAATACCCCTCTTATGAAACAAGTTGCTTTATTACTCATCAGCTTATTCGTCCTATTAACCAAGTTTTCCAACCCAGCTTTTGCTCAGGAAAACGCAAAAGCCATTGATAAAACAAAGTACAAAATTGTTTTCCAAGTGACCAGCGACGATACATTAGTACATAAAATGGTGATGCGCCAATTGTCAAATACACTCGAAGCTGCCCCTAACGCCCAATTAGAAGTAATCTGCTTTGGCCCGGGTATCAACCTTTTAGTAGCTTCAAAAACGAAGTTTGAAGAGAAAATCAACGGTTTCCCAAAACAAAATGTAAAGTTTTTGGCCTGCGAAAACACGTTAAAAGATCGCAAGATTGATAAAAAAGAAATTATCAAATCGGCGGGATTTGTGCCGGTAGCCATATTAGCCATTGCAAAAAGACAACAAAAAGGATGGAGTTATATCAAAGCCGGATTTTAGGAGGATGTGGTCAATCGAGTTTTTTATGGTGAAATAATCCCCCTCTAATTCAAAGTAACTCTTGGATATAAGCAGGTTGGGTAATGATGTTTGGTGAACGAGAGGCGTTAATACGCCGTTTCCCAACAAACATTTAACTTCTCCAAAACCCAATGTCGGGAAATCTTGTTTATGGTAGCACATCAATAACCCTGCACTTATGTATCCCATCCACAAATTGATATTTTTGTTTTCAGTCAATGCTTTCTTGCTTTTTACCGTAGCCTGCACCTCCAACAAAAGCCTCAACCAACAGCAAGAAACCACAGCAACCGAAAAAGAAACTACCCCATCTGCCGCTACCCGCAAATTGCCATTTGAAAAGGTGGTTAAAACCAATGCCGAATGGCGCACACAATTGACCGAAATGCAATATTACGTTACCCGCGAAAAAGGAACGGAACTGGCATTTAAAAACGAGTACAACGACAATAAAGAAAAAGGTACTTACTATTGCGTTGGTTGTAACCTGCCGTTGTTTTCATCGGCACAAAAATTTGACTCAGGCACCGGATGGCCTAGTTTTTGGAAACCCTTAGAAGCGGTTCACATTGCCGATGTTGCCGATGATAGTTTTGGAATGGCGCGCACCGAAGTCCTCTGTGCCCGATGTGATGCGCATTTGGGACATTTGTTTGATGACGGCCCAAAGCCAACAGGTTTGCGCTATTGCATGAACTCTGCCGCTTTGAAGTTTGAAAAAGCACCTTAAAGCTCTGAAGGATTTATAGATTTAGGACATTGCGCATGGTAAACACTCCTGTTTTCCCTACAATCCACTCGGCAGCCATCACCGCCCCTTGCGCAAACCCGTAACGGCTATGTGCAGTATGCTTGATTTCGATGCTATCTACAGGCGAGTCGTATTTGACCACATGAGTGCCCTTTACCTCTTCCAATCGATGGGATATAATAGGTAGTTCGTCGGGCTTATCCGATATATGATTGACCCATTTTTGCAAAGTCGCACTTTCGGCAATAATGGCTTCAGCCAAAGTGATAGCCGTGCCGCTTGGTGAATCTAATTTGTAAATGTGATGCGTTTCCTCAAGACTTGGACGGTATTGCGATTGTGAGCGCATATATTGAGCCAAAAGGCGATTGACTTCAAAAAATAAATTGACCCCTATGCTGAAATTAGAAGCATAAACCAATGCCCCTGAATAATGCGAACTTTGTTGCTTCACCTCTTCCAATAAATTCAACCAACCGGTTGTCCCGCAAATTACCGGAACGCCGGCTTTAAAACAGCTTAAAATGTTTTCGGGAGCTGCATCGGGAACACTAAACTCTATGGCAATATCAACACCTGATAAACAATCATCGGTGGTCAATAAAGAACGATTGGCACTATTGATACGCAAAACGACTTCGTGTTTACCGGAATATTCTTGATGTAACAGTTCGTCAATGGCTTTTCCCATTTTACCATAACCTATCAATGCTATTTTCATTTTACTTCACTATTTGATTGTTACGAGGTAATAAATTCAAACAGAACGAACTATCCTATATTAGTAATGCATACTTGAATAGGCTTTAAACGCTCAAAATCGCTCAAACTTAAACCATTTTTGCAAAAAACTGTTTTTTAGGGCAAATACTTTATTTTTTCACATTACTCAATTACTCCACTATGAGATTCTTTATGGTTCCTATGTTCAGCTTTTTGTTTGTCCTCCTTACATCTTGTGCCGGCAATGCTCAAAATGCCACAGACGTAATTGAACAACCCAAACCCCCTGTTGCTGCAACCACGATTACCCCATTGGAAATAGGCTCGCCCGCCCCGCTTGCCGATCATAAAATGCTTGACGTTTCCGGTGCAGAAGTATCTGTTAATGATAGCAAACTCGAAAATGGCACATTAGTTCTCTTTTCGTGCAACACCTGCCCTTATGTAATTGGTTGGGAAGACCGTTACCCTATCATTGCTGAATTTTGCAAAGAAAACAATATAGGATTATTGGTGGTCAACTCCAATGAAGCCCAAAGAGATGGAGTTGACTCATACAAAGCTATGCGTCAACATGCTATTGATAATGGCTATCAGTTTTCTTACGTGGTAGATAAAAACCACGATTTAGCCGATGCTTTTGGCGCAACCCGAACTCCTGAGCTTTTTCTTTTTGATAAAGATTTGAAATTAGCTTATAAAGGTTGTATTGACGATAACATGAAAGAACCCGAAAGCGTACAACAATTTTACATCAAAAATGCGGCTGTTAAAATGGTGGGTGGTGAAGTCATTGACCCCAATGTAACAAAATCCGTAGGTTGCAGCATTAAAAGAATTAGCAAAATATAGTTCTTTCAATACTTGTGTGTCTGAGCAATGATTTGCCGGTCTAACCTGAAAAACGGATTAGTATGAAAGATGCTAATCCGTTTTTTCGACTCAATGCAGTTTGGAATCAGGCAAAAAAGCAAAGAGACAATTTTGATTTTTGTTTAAGCATTTCCTTTTTTTCAAAAAAATACCACTAACGCTTCCTGATGTAACGGAAAGGTCGTATTTTGGTGTAATTTTCTAAAAATAATGATAGAATTACCGGTAGTATCCCATCCTGCGGTTGAACCGCGAAAGAAAAAACCCGATTGGTTGCGAGTTAAATTACCTGTTGGTCAAACTTACAAAACCGTTCGGAATATAGTAGATGAACATAAACTGCATACAATTTGCGAAAGCGGCAGTTGCCCAAACATGGGTGAATGTTGGGGTGCAGGCACCGCCACATTTATGATATTGGGTAATGTCTGCACGCGCTCCTGTTCGTTTTGTGCCGTAGCCACCGGTCGTCCAACCGAATTGGATTTAGACGAACCGCGCCGCGTTGCAGAAGCTGTAAAATTGATGGGAGTCAAACATTGTGTCATTACCTCGGTCAATCGAGACGAATTAAAAGACGGCGGTTCATTTGTTTGGGCAGAAACCATACGGCAAGTGCGGATTTACAGTCCCCAAACAACATTGGAAACCCTAATTCCCGATTTTAAAGCAAAATGGGAAAACCTCTATACCGTTTTGACCGAACGCCCCGAAGTGGTTTCTCACAATATGGAAACGGTTAACCGACTGTACAAATACGTCCGTCCACAAGCAAGATACACCCGAAGTTTGGAACAAATCAAACGCACAAAAGCCGAAGGTTTACGGACCAAATCCGGCTTTATGTTGGGATTGGGTGAAACCGAAGAGGAGGTTTATCAACTCATGGACGACCTTTTGACGCATGATTGTGAGGTGCTGACCATTGGTCAATATCTACAACCCACAAAACATCACTTAGAGGTGGCAACCTTTGTTCATCCCGATACGTTTAGGAAGTATCAAGAGATTGGGCTTTCAAAAGGGTTTAAATACGTAGAAAGTGCTCCCCTTGTTCGTTCTTCTTATCATGCAGAAAGGCATTTGAAATGAAGCATCTGAAGTAAATGTTGTTGATGTTGGAGAAACGAATAGGATATAAAACTGTCCGTTATTAAAAAAACACGATAGCACAATAAAATCTAACTCCTAATCAACCGCTTTGGTGTAGAAGTTATGTAAATCTTTTTATCTTGCAAAAAATTTAAGTTACCTCTAGTATAAACAATTCTTATGAAAAAGAAATTATCAATCGTTGCTTTATTAGTTGTGGTTGTCATGTTCGTTTTTGCCGCAAAAAGTACCAATTTTAATTTGAACAAATTACAATTGGGTACTTCTGCTCAAACAGAAGAGCCTGAGAAAAAAGTAAAAAAACGCGGTATAGCCAGAGCCTTAGATTTTTGGCATAAAATGCGCGAAAATCCCGAAACCGGTGAGGTAGCACTCGAAGATGTATTGCGTGCCCGAAAACGCGCCGATCAAATGAAAGCCGAAAAAGATGGGGCAGCTTTGATTCAATGGGAATTTATGGGACCTAACGATGTGGGCGGTCGCACCCGTGCTATTTTAATAGATAAGACTAATCCAAACAAAATGATAGCCGGTGGAGTATCAGGTGGTTTATGGCTTTCAAATGATGGAGGGTTAAATTGGTCTGAACATCCTCAAAATTTTGAATTACCCTGCATAACCATTTCGTGTATTGCTCAAGCAGCAAACGGACATATTTACGCCGGTACCGGAGAAAAAATTTGGGGTAACGTCCCAACAGGAAACGGCGACAGCGGATTTGCAGGCTGTGGTATATACAAATCTACCGATGGAGGGAGTACTTTTAGCTTATTAGAAAATGCTGTTCCTACCGCAAACAGCGGTACACATAGATGGGCGTATATTGTTGACTTAGCCACACACCCAACCAATGCTGATTGGGTTTATGCTGCTACCGATGTATCGCTTTATATGAGTAAAGATGGTGGAGCAACATGGTCTTCTCCAACGGGCATACCCGATTTGAGTGGAAGTGCATGGAGTGTAGAGGCCGCTTCAAACGGCACAATTCACGCATTAGTGGGCAGTCAATATTTTAAATCAACAGATGGAGAAACATTCGTTCAGAAAAGCGGAACTTCTTTAGGCAACTTCCCTTCTTATGGAAATAATAAGAAATTAGCTGTATCTCCATCTGACCCCAATTATGTTTATGCTATCACTACAAACGGCTCTCCCAATTTTGGTTGTTTGCGCCAAGTACTCCAATCTGCTGATGCCGGTGAAACTTGGATAGAAATTGGTGCCGGAGGGAGCACTTTCTTTGAACCCATGGGTGCCGGTTCTCAATGCCAAGGGTGGTACGATCTATGTATTGCAGTTGACCCCGCTAACAAAGAGCGGATTTTTATTGGAGGAGTTGATTTGTGGTCTTGGTCGAAATCAGATAATTGGCAACAAGTAGCCAATTGGTTTCCTGAAACACCTTCTTATCCATATTATGTACATGCCGATAAACATGTATTATTGTTCCATCCTACTAATCCCAATATCTTATATATAGGTAGCGATGGCGGTATCGCCCGTTCTACTAATGCAGGCAATATTGCTCCTTCATTTACTACCTTAAACCGCAACTTCAACATAACCCAATTTTATTCTGTTGCTGCCAGCAAAGAAGGCAGGGTTGTGGGAGGTACGCAAGATAATGGCACACAATATGTTACACTCAGCGGCGATTCTTATTTGGCCGGAACAGAAGTCATTGGTGGGGACGGAGGATATGTAGATATTTCTAAAATCAATCCGAATGTCGCCTTTGGTTCTTATGTTGAAGGTGCTTTATACCGCTCTTCTAATGGTGGACAATCATTTGCCGGCGGCTTCTTAGACGAAAATATAGACTGTGAGCCATTAGCTGAAGGCGAGTGTACGGGTGATGGCAGTGTTGATGGAAGTCCTATATTTATTACCCCAACTGTTTTATGGGAGGATGTTAATACAGGCCTATCAGTTTATGTTACAGGTAGTGGTATCGGTAAAGTATGGGTAACTTTGCAGGCTTTAAATGTCAGTACTGTTCCCATTTGGGGTAATATTGGTACGTTTAGCGGTGGTGGTACAGGTAGAACCGTTACTTGTGTCAACGTTGGACGCGATGTATCAGGTAATGTAATGGTTGTAGCGGGTTCAGCCGATGGACGAGTGTTAATTCTTCGCAACTTTATAGTGGATGAAACCGCTGTAAATCCCCAATTAAAAGAGCTTAACCAAGTTACAAGAAAGGAAATACCTGCCACAACTGTAACCGGAGGGCTTGACAATGCCAGATACGTAACCTCCGTTACTCCGGATACCTTTAGTCCTTCTGCACTTACGGTAACTATGGGTAACTATGGCCGAGATATTTATGTGTTTAGAACTGCAAATGCCATTGTATCATCTCCTGTTTTTACCTCTATGCAGGGCACAGGCGAAAATGCTCTACCTCCCATGCCGGTTTATGATCTTGCCATTGACATTGGAGACCCCAATCGAGTATTTGCAGCCACTGAAATGGGGGTTTGGCTTTGTGAAATCGTACAAATCGGAGCAACTACATTTGATTATATTTGGTCTGAACAGAACGATGGAATTGGCCGAGTACCGGTGTTCAGAATTCGTCAAGACGAAATTCAGCCTGAACCACAAGTAGGTTGTTTCGTTTTGTATGTCGCTACTCATGGAAAAGGAATGTACCGCAGTACTTCGTTTACTTTCCCAACGTGTAATACAGACTTGCCTCCTTATGGTAATGCTGTTGGCATTACCTCCCCTACCGGAAAAGATTTAGCTATTCAGGTTATTCCAAATCCGATGGTCAACAATGGGGTGATTAAACTAACCATTAACAAACCAACACAACAAGCAACCGTAACTGTTTTCAGTACAGATGGAAAACTTGTTTGCCGTCAAACGGTCAATGGACAGGAAGGCACACAAACCTTAGATGTTAATGCTTCCGATTATCCGTCTGGTATCTATATTGCCGTTTTTGAAAATGGAACCGATAAAGCCGCGACTAAATTTGTGGTGAAATAGTTTTTCTGCCATGTTTTTTAAAAGCCTTCTTTGCCGAAATGTAAGGAAGGCTTTTTAATTTTAAGCCAGAACCGGTTTATTAACTTAATAATCCATACACCTTCATCAATGCTGTCGTGGTTGGTTCTGCTTTAAATTGTTGTGCATATTCCCAACCTTGCATAATCATATCCATTTGTTGTGCGCCGTCAGTGAGTACTTTTTCAATGGCATCAGCCATTTCTTCGGCATTTAAAGGATTTACGTAAATAGTTCCGGGACCTCCGGCTTCGGTAAAACAAGAACCGGTTGAGGTAATGACAGGGGTTCTGCTAAACAAACTTTCGATGATGGGCAAACCAAAACCTTCAAATACGGAAGGATAAACCATAGCACGTGCACAACGGTATACTGCTTTTAAATCGTCAAAAGGCAAGAAAGGTATAAAAACCACTTGCCCAATGAGGTGATGTTCTTGTAAGTATTGCCACACTTTATACTCGTAATCCTTCCCACTACCCACAACAACTAATGGAACTTGTAAACGATACTTTAATAAGTGTAAAGCCTTTACCAAAGTGAGTAAATTTTTGCGCTCGCTGATAGCTCCAACGTATAAAATGTATTCTTTAGGAACTTGAGGAGGTAGTTGATATTCTAAAGGGGCAAATAACCCATGATTTAAAAACAGGCGGTCGTTGTAATCATAGTAATATGCCGTATTACAGGCTTGGTAAACCACTTGTATTTTATCAGGGTGGACACCCAGAAACTCAATAATATCCTCTTTGGTTTGCTGACTTATGGCAATAATGACATCGGCTGTACTGCAACTATGTTTCCATTTTCTAAGATAAACCCAACGGTCGAAAGAAGGATAATACTGAGGGTATCGAAGGAATATTAAGTCGTGAATGGTAACAATTTTTCTTGCTCTAACTTTACCAATATTAAATGGCAGTTCATTGCTTAGTCCGTGAAAAATGGTGGGATTTTCGCGGTGAATGCTATTACCCATCAACACACTTCGCCAAATACTTCCTCCAAATTTAGTTTTCCATAAACCTTTTGGTGTACGCAACTGCATATTGGAACTGAGCTTAAATGAAGCCTTAGCATGGTTAAGGTCATCGAGGCTTAGATTTAAATGCGGTGAATATAGCAGGTACCGATTCGCCGGATATAAAGCAGCTAAATTACCTACTAAAGTGCGTCCGTAATTTCCCAAGCCTGATTGGTTAAAGAACAATCGTTTGGCATCAAAAGCGATAGTAGCGGGTGGTATGTTCATTTTGGTAAGGTGCAAATAAGTTGAGGCATTCAATATTGTTTTCAAAGAAACGATTTAAACAGATACGGGCAAATTTACCCCTTATTTGCGATACATAAGAATAAATGTCTGCTTAGTTTATGTAACCGGTTTATACTTTGGCTTAGGCTTTGTGTTATAGCGTATTGACTCGTTATGTTTTTATCCAAAAATTTGAATAATACTTCTGCAAGAACTTATTAAGCCCTAACTTTGTACTTAACTCCGATGGCAAAAAAACAACAACATACAGCAGCGATACTCATGGCAGTACTCATATTGGTTGCCTCAATAGGCATACCGGTCAATGAACACGTTTGCTTAAGTAGTAACTTGCGGGAAGTATCGTTGTTACCTATCGAAAAATGTGAAAGCCGTCCGGTTGTGCAACATTCTTGTTGTTCAAGTGCTAAAAGTGGATTTTGTGCTTTAGAAAAAATTGAGGAGCAAAATCACCAAAAAGATTCCAAATCTTGTTGTACCTATCATTCAGAGTACATTGTTTTAGATACAGACCTTGTGTCTACGACTTTTGCTCCCGAATCTCAACAGCCCTCGCTTTTTTATTTAACCGCATTTATTGGGCATTTAGAAACTCATGCTTTTAACTCGGTCTTTCATTTTACCCTCTCTCATTTAAAACAAAACCCCGATGTTTCTGCGAACGGACAGGAAACTTGTGCCCGTTTGCAGGTCTTTCTTTGTTAGGTGATGAGTTTTCATATACGGAAGCAGTTGTGTTACAGCTGATTTTGTAGTGCAAGTATTTTGCATTGAAAATACTCATTGGATTTGGCTTACAAAAGCCTCCTTTCATTACCTAATTAAAAAATGATGCAAACTATACAAATAAACCCTTCATGGCAATTATGTGCAAAACAGGCATTTCTGATGCTGCTGTTCTTTGCATTGCACAATAGCTATGCACAAGCCCCCGTAAAGGGCAAGGTTATTGCCAATAACCAAGAAGCCGTTGTCGGTGCTAATATATATTGGGCCAGCACTACTATTGGTACAACAACGGATACAAACGGCAACTTTACCATAAACCCCGAAGATGGTAACGATATTTTGGTTGCCAGTTATGTGGGTTATCTCAATGATACTGTAAGGCTGAACATTGGACAAGATTATGTCCTTTTTGCTTTAAGCATCGGCTTGGCTTTACAACAGGTACAAATTACCGAAAAACAGGAATCCACTTTTATATCCGGTCTTAATACCATCAAAACAGAAATGGTAACGGTAAAAGAGTTGAGAAAAGCTGCTTGTTGCAATTTGTCGGAGAGCTTTCAAACCAATACTTCTGTTGAAGTGGGGGAAGCGGATGCCGTAAGTGGGGCAAAAAGTGTGCGCATGTTGGGCTTAGATGGTGCTTATGTTCAAATGCTCACCGAAGGCATTCCAACTCTTCGAGGGTTGGCAATTACCTACGGGCTAAACTATATTCCCGGACCTTGGATGGATGCCATCGCCATTACCAAAGGCAGCGGCTCGGTAACTAACGGGTATGAACCCATTACCGGTCAAATCAACGTGGAGTATATGAAGCCCGAAAAAGCCGACCGGCTCTATCTTAACTTATATGCTAACCACATGGGGCGTTTAGAAGGAAATCTAAATCTTGCCCATCGGTTTAGCGACCAATGGAGTACGATGGCTTTGCTACACTTATCGGGTTTAAATACAACAATTGACCACAATGACGACCATTTTTTAGATATGCCCAAGTACCGGCTTTTTAGCGGCATTCAACGATGGAAGTATCATGGTGAAAAATTAGAGTCCATGTTTGGGGTTAAGATGTTGTCCGAAAATCGTACCGGTGGACAAGTTTCATTCAATTCAAATGCTCCGAGAACAATTGACAACGGTTATGGAATTGGGGTTAATACACAAAGAGTGGAAGCATTTGCTAAAACAGGTTTCTTTTTACCTGACCCCAATAGCAGCATCGGGACGATGATGTCGGGCATTTATCATCAACAAAATGCTTTCTTTGGGTTGAACGAGTACGAGGGCATTCAAAAAAACCTCTACCTCAATTTGCTTTACCAAACCATCATAGGAAGTACCGCTCATCAAATCACCACCGGTTTGAGTTATATGCACGATGATTACGAAGAAACTTATAACCAAACGCAGTATTTGCGCACAGAAAACGTGCCCGGCATTTTTGCAGAATATTCTTACAATCTTGCCGATAAAATGAGTTTGGTTAGTGGGCTGCGTGCCGATTACCACAATCTTTACGGGTTTATGCTCAATCCCCGAATACATTGGCGATATAACCCGACAGCAAAGGGAACGCTTCGGGCATCGGTGGGAAGAGGCATGAGAGTGGCTAATATATTTGCCGAAAACATGGGCATCTTTGCTTCGGCAAGAGATTTGGTTGTAGAAGAAACGCTCAATCCTGAAGTGGCTTGGAACTATGGCATGAATTACACACAAGATTTCCAGCTTTTTGACCGTAAAGGCTTTGTTACCGTTGATGCTTATCGAACCGATTTTACCAACCAAGTGATTGCAGACGCTTACAGTACCAACAATTTGTTGGAAATTTATAACCTAAACGGTAAATCTTTTGCCAACAGTTTTCAAATAGAAGTGAGCCATGAACTGCTGAAAAAGGTGGATGTGAAATTGGCTTACAAATTTGACGATGCCCGTTCTACTTTTGGAAACCGTTTGTTGCAAATACCCCTCCAAGCACAACACAAAGCGTTGTTTAATATAGCTTATGAAACCCTAAACAGTCATTGGAAATTTGACTTTACCACCCAATGGCATGGGCCACGATATTTATTCAACACCCTATTGGACAATGGTACTCAAAATCTTTTGCCCCAAAAATCTCCTTCGTTCTTCATTCTTCATGCGCAAGTAACTTATATTTTTCTTAATTTTGAATGGTATGTTGGCGGTGAAAACTTAACGGGTTTTACCCAACACCATCCAATTCAGGACCATCATAACCCCTTTGGCGAGCAATTTGATGCGACCAATATTTGGGGCCCAATTGTCGGGCAAATGATTTATTCCGGTATTCGCTTCAAAATCCCGTATCCCGATAAAGGTATTTAGATTTGTTGCCAACACCTATACTAACCGAAATCTATAATAACACTTTAAAAAAGGTGTCGGTAACATAAAATCCATCAAATTAAATGTGAACCTTTTCGTTAATAGTCAAATAAAATTAACCAAATCAATTAATCAAACATGAAAACATTCCCCAAATTAGCCGGTATAGTTCTATTCTTCGCTTTTCTTTTTGTCGCATTTAGTATAAATACAACCACCGTAGAAGCCGGAGGTAAATCTGAAACGGTTGAAATATTGACCTCTGCCGTCTGTGATATGTGCAAAGAGCGTATTGAAAAAGCAGTTTACAACACCAAAGGTGTGAAAGCTGTAACCCTAGATGTGGACAGTAAAATTGCTACTGTAAAATTTAATCCCAAAAAAGTTTCAGCTGATGATATTAAAGTTGTTATCAGTGAAGCCGGATATCGGGCAGACGATGTGCCTGCCAATGAAACTGCGTTCAACAAACTGCCGGGCTGTTGCAGAACCGAAGGTGCCTGTACTAAAAACGAAAGCAATAATAAACACTAATAATTGAGTTGCCTATTAGGTAATCAACCCGCCATTTGACAAACAGATGGCGGGTTATTTGTTTACTCAAATCTGTAAGCCGTTAGATAACCTTCCTTTACCGGCTTGCAGAGTAATAATTCAGCATTCTCTAAACAGACATTTGCCTCCTTATTAAAAAGCCAAATAATAAAATTACGGTTCATTGCTTTCGTTTCAATAGCAATACCTGTTTCGTTTTTTTCTATGTTTTCAATATCGGAACAGGGGAAAAGATGAGCATCGCCACCTGCCAAAGAATAGGGCAAAGAAATATCTATTGCCAACAGGCAGGCAGTTTGGTAGGGCTTTAACTCTATGGTTTCGTGGGCAAACAGGTGAACTTTGGTTTGATTGCTGTAAAAATAACTTTGCATGGTGGACGGAAGTTGTGCGGTGTCGGCCGATAAGTTTACCGTGGTTTTATTACCCGTCAAATTGCAATAAGCAAGGTAATGTAGATTGCCGATACTAAAATGGATTTGATAAACATCCTTTTGTTGCACGGCGAGGTGAACGTTCTTTTGTTTGAGGGGAAACTGGGACAGGTAAAGATGGAGTGTGTCGGGGGGGTATTCGTCTATATTGTCCGAAACAAATTGAAGCGAGCCGAATAGTTGATTAACGAAAAAGAGGGTGAACTTTTGTTCGGGATTAAGGCTGTGATTAGAATGTCGCAAAATGCTGACATCGGGGTCGTTTGCAAAAGCACGACCATTCAACTGTCTGCGGTGAATGGCGTTTTTAATGGCACTTAAAGTAGAAACGCCTTCGCGGCTACCGAGCCATTTGAGTAAAACCATATCCCAGCTAAGGTGAATATCGGGACCTATGCGGCAATAATCGGTTTGCCCAAAAGCAGCACCAAGTGGTACACCACAACCCAATATTAACTTGTCGCCAACGGTCTGACGAAGCCATTCCATCGCTTCATACATCACCTGTCCGCGAGTTTTTCCGGGTGGCGGTTGCAAGGCCACGGCATATAAGAAATCGAGTTTTACCAAATCAAAATCCCATTGATTTAGAATGGTATCGAATACCCTTTTGAGATAATCCTGCACGCGGGGGTTGTAAAAGTTGAGGGCATACATAAAACTGCGCCATAAAAAATTATAGGCAGCAGTTACCGGCTTTCCATTTGGTTTGCGCAACAGGAAATCGGGATGTTGCTTGTAAAGGTCTGACTGATGTTGACAAATAAAAGGGGCTAACCATAGTCCCGCTTGATAGCTTTGTAGTTTGATGGATTGTGTGATAGGCTTCAAACCGTTCGGGAATTTTTGGTTTGCCTGCATCCAATCGCCAACAGCAGGTTGCCAACCATCGTCTATCTGAAAAAAATCGAGCGGAACTTGGTGTTTAGCAAAGGCATGAAGGTTCTCCGAAATGATGGTTTCATTGATGTGGGTATAATAATTATACCACGAGGTAAAACCAGCCGCTCCGTTTGGATTAACCCTCCCTGAATTGGGGAAGGTGTGTTTGGAAGTGCCGTCAGAAACATGCTCTTTTATTAGGTCGAAATAAGTATCGAACACGTCGTTTTCTGTTCCGTTGCCTATATATATATTGAACCCGGCGAAGTTATTGCCTTTCGCGAGATGCAAATCCTTGCAATCTTTTGAAATGATGATCTTGCTGTTTTGCCCACGTGCTTCAAATTTGAACAGGGTATAACCACTTCGTTCATCTACCGACCCGAAAAAGCTAATGGGTTGATAGGTATACGGGCGAATGTAGGAGTATGTCCAACCATGTAAATGCCCTTTTTTGTTGGTGTAAGGATGAAGGTGGTAATCGCCAAAAGGACTTATCAACGTATTGGCAACCAACGCAACTTTTTTAAATTGATGGGAGGTGGGGAACTCATCGGTTAATGTCCACGATTGAAAACCATTGCAAAACAATTTGTCCTGCTGATGTATGGATAGGGGGATGCTGATAGAGAGTTCTTTAAAAACAAGGTCTTGGTCTGCCCGAAAATTGATTTGCCATTGCTGTCCAAACGGACGGTTTTGTTGAATGGTTTGGATTTGAAGCCCGTCAATCAGGTGTTGTGTGCCGTTAATCGGCAGTGTAGTTTGTTTTGTTTTTACTCCTAATTGGTAATGTATATGGATTTGCAAGTGAGTTATAAGTTATGAGTTTTTAGACCTTAGACTTTTTTTATTAACCATTAACCACTAGAACCTAATCATTATGCAACATGCGGATTTGGACGGTGTTGTAAATATCGGAAATGGTATTGCAGTTTTGTAAATCTTCACCCGAAAAAGGGACATTGTACTCGGCATCAATGAGGGCGATGATTAAAAGTGCGTGCATCGAACTCCATTCTTCCAATAGCTTAAACTCCGTTTCAGGCACTATTTGCGAAACATCGGTTGATTCAAATTGCTCGCTTATTTTTTGTAGAAAATGCTCAATATTCATAATGGTTAGTGGTTAATGGTTAATGGTTAATTTTTTATTTGTCATTATCGCTTATCTAATGTCTTAAGTCTATTGTCTTAGCCTATTGTCTTCAATCGTAAATATACAATCGCAAATCAATACCCGCTCATGTAATAACTGTCAGTTTCGGGGTGGTGTCTGATGACTTGTGGTAAATGTTTGTTGCTGATGTAAAGGTAGCGCAAATAGGGAATATCGGCTTGGTAAAAGGGTTTAAATAGTTTACCTAACGCGGCGGTGAAGATAGTGTTTTTAACTTGATTTACCTTTTTGAGTTCCTCAAAATGCTTTTCACCTTCGGAAGAGTGGTATATTGTGTTTGAAGCTATATTGGCTATGGCTATTGGGCGGAGGACGGTAAACAAAGGCTCTTTGTCAAAAAAGGAATGGCATAGTTGGACGTTAAATGTTTCTGTTGAGGGATTGTTTTGGAAACTTTCGGCTACTTTTTGCCAAAGGAATGTTCTCCATAGCATGTATTCTGTTTTCAAATACTTGTTTACCAATTCAAACGATGATTGGTAAAACCTTTCTTTTGTCCATCTGTATTGGGGTAGAGAGTTGTAGTTATCGGTTGGATGATGGGCTACTTGGTGGGTGGACAATAACCAATTTACCTGCTTAAACTCCGAAAAAACAGCTGCTGCCATTTGTAAAGCGTGTGGCTGATAGGTCATGCCCAATTGCGTAACACAACCCATTACCTCTCCCCTGCAACCGTTTAATCCCTTTATCATCATTTCTTGGGCTGTCGTTTCTTCGTTTTCTGCCGGTATAAACTGGTAGCTTTCTACATTCAGTAAATTGGAAACAACGTTGTTTTGAAACCAAATTGGGGTGATGTCTGGGTGTAGCCCAACAAAGATAAGTTGGAGATTGGGGTAATATTGGGAGATTAAGGATTGCAAGGTTTGGAGTAGTTCTTCAGTTTGGTTTGGTATGATTGGAAGGACGATGCTGATGACGGGTAGTTGGTGAATTTGACCGAAGATTTTTGGAGCGATGGAAGAAAGTTGGTAATACTGTTTGTAGGGCGGCACTTCATTGGGGAGGATAGCCTGCTTTTCGGCAAGTTTGATGGTTTTACCCTCTTGTTCGTACACCACATTCATCACATTCGGCTGCATACTTTGCCCGTAGGTTAAAATGGCTTTGGAAACGGGTTTGGTGGTCAGTATATATGGCGTGGTGATTTGTTCATGGGTTTTAGTTGCGTAAAGATCAACGGTATATTCATATCCTTGCAGCTGCGGGGCAAGACGGGTGAGGGATTGGGGGAGCATTTCAAAGAAGGCATCGTAAATGGCATTCGATTCTTTAATGTTCTTAAAACGGTAGGCTTTTTCTTCCAATTGCAATGGCACTTGAAACAAACCTTGTGTGAGGGCATTGGTGCCCGGTTCACCTGTGTTGGTGGTGAGTGATAACCTTGGGAAGACAAAATACTTACCCGTTTCAATCAAAAAGCGAATGAAATGTTTTTTCCATGAATGTTCCGACCATTCTTTTAAATAAACGGGGTATTGTGCAGCTTGCCAATCTGCGCTGGGATTCATGGCAAGCCAATCGGTGAAGCCGTTCCATTGGTTTTTGGTCCAGGCTTGACCCCACGAGGAGGCGATTTGTAAAAAGTAAACATCGCTGCCATCGTCAATGGGCATAAAGGGATAGTAACCGTTTTCGGCAATTTGGTAATGATAAAGCGATATGCCTGCTATTTGTTCATCTCGTTGATATTGGTTAAGTGCTTGAAGGGCGTAGTCGTAAAAGTAGGGCGATACCATTAAATCATCTTCCAACAAAATGATGTTATCGTATTGTTCGGTCAGGTTTCCGCAGTACAGAATATGCTTCTTAAGCCCTAAATGGGTGGGGTGTGTAATAATCGTTTTTTGTCCGTAAGTCCATTGAAATGATTGTGCAACGTTGAGCACATCGGGGTTGTTGCTAGGGTCAATGCTGATGAGCAGGGGAATGGATTGGTTGGGATAATATGCATCACCAATGCCCTTTAGCAAACGTTGCAAGCATTGAGGACGGTTGTATGTGGGGATGACAATAGCAAGCATTCTTTTAGTTATGAGTTATAAGTTATGAGTTATGCCACTCCTTTGGGGTTGATGGCTCTTTTTTTTAATTGCTATAATCATTTCACCCTTCGGGGTTGAATACAAAAATCATGTGCAGTTGTTAGAGTCACATTTATATCAACAGGCCAAACTCATAACTCATAACTTATAACTAATCAATCGTCTTAAGTCTTATCCTCTGTAAGATAGTATCTTTCTTTTCAGGAGCAATAGGGGATTGTTGCAAATATACTACCACCGAGTCGGCTTGTTGCAGAGTGGGGACGTTGTCTTTCCAGATTGTCCAAAGGCGGGTGATGTTTTGGTTTAGGGTGGCGGTGTCTTTGGCGAAATAGTTTTCGTATATCCGGTCTTCGATGGGGGTGTAGCTTTCCATTCTATGACCTGCTTGTTTACCCAATTCATATATATTAAGCGGGTTTTTCTGTTGGTCGTAGGCTTCGAAATAGACGTACCAATGATTGTCGGGCACTAAGCGGGAGTAGGTGGGATAGGACGAAAAAGGCCATGAATGGGTGCTTGTCAGGCTGAAAAAGAAGTTGATACTATATAATAAAGTACCGGTGATCATTACCTTCTTCACATCGTGAATATTCCAAAAGTCGGAATTGACTTTGTTCGGTTGTACTTCGGGATGGGGATTTGGAACGGTTGTTTTACTTATCATTGCCTTTACCCTGTTCCCAATACCGGCAAAGTTGATATAGGACACATAGGTTTGTTGCAGGTCTTGAAACCCGATATTCATGAAGTATTGGGCGGATTGGTGGAAGCTCAAGCCTCCCCAAAAACTGATTAATCGGGTGAGAGGGGTGAGGACTAAGAAGGGGTAAAACAATTCAAACATAATCAACCCCATTCCGCTAAGATGTGCAAAGATTGGGTAATGGTCTATCCTGATGGTGGGCAGCATGTCGTAGTTTTGCAGCCATTCGATTTGGATTTGGTTAATCATGTTTTTACCCAATGCCCATTCTAACCCGCAATCGCGCAGCTTGACAATGCCTGCAAAAAAGTAAATAATGCCGAAGTGAAGCCATACAAATTTGAAGGGGAGGGAATAGATGGGGCTGACAATGTCGGTTAGGGTTTGTTTATAGATTCGTTTTCGCATGATAGCATCGAGCGAAAACACATCGGCACATCGGCTGAAAGCCAGTATTGCCGGAAACCAAACCCAGATTTGTTGGTGTGCTAATTTACCAAAAAACATGGGCACGCCGAGCAGATAGATGGAGATGGGAATGTTGATAAGCAATGCCGGTCGGGTAAACAGCCCGAAGGCGATGAACCACGCCAAGACCATGCCGAGTATCCCTACGGCAAAATACAGTTCGGGGTTGATGGGGATGTTTTGGATAAACCAACCCATCATTGGAAGGCTGACCCTTGACTCGTGGGGCATGGTTGCCCAATAGGCGGTGGTAAAGGTGCGATAGTGGTAAAACCCAAACAGGTATAACCCGATGACCACCCTAAAAATAGCAAGATTATAGGCTGAAGTCGGGGTGGTAAAATAGTCCTTTGTGAATGGAATAATCCGGCTTCGTCCTATATATAAGGTACAATAGGTTTGGAAAATAAGGATTAGTATCACCAAATAACTTATCCAAAACTGAATGGCATCGAAAATAACATCGTCTGTTATGAAAAAGCGAGCAGTATAATATAATATGGAAGCGACTGCCAACACCAACATGGCGGCAATAAAAGACTTGAACAACGCCTTTGGATAAGCATCGGTTTCTTTGATGCCTATCAACTGCACCACCCGTTGTTCGATGTTTATTTTTCGGATTATTTTCCATAAAAAGAAACTTGTTATCAACCCTATCACCAACAAAACAAGTGCGGTCAGACGGTAATAGAGCAAATGCTCTTGCGGAAACTTTGCTTTTAGGAACAGGTAATAGGGAAAAAATATGCGGTTGATGATGTTGAGAAAATTGTCCTTGATGTTGAAAGGAAAATCCATGAAAAACAAGACGAAGGTAAACACCACAAACCCCCATCGCAGGACATTCCCATTCTCCCAATGTCGGATAAGTTTACCGTTTGAGCTGATGGAGTTGGGGTTTGGGATGGGTGGCATAATCGGACGTGTTTACTCGTAAATAAACAAATCACCGTAGATGGCTTTTACCTGTTCCACCACCGCCGGCGTGTCATGTATCACCACCTTGCGTCCGTGTTGTGCCAAATTGACTGCCAACGCCAACTGCTGTGACTCCTCAATTAAAATCGAGCCTTGTTTGTAACTCACATAATCGAACACAATCGGTTGATCGGGGGGGTAGTTCTCCAACCATTGTTGGGTTTGAAAACTCAGATGGTTTTTGTTCACCTCATCTGTTGCTTGACTGATTAGCAAAGGGTAGTTCTGCGTTACGGCATACATATTTAGAGCGCGGTTATCTCTCGGAAAACAAGGTCCGCCAAATCCGAAACCGTATTTCAAGTATTTGTTCCCGATGCGGCTATCTGTGCCGATGGCTTCCAAAATCTTTTCGGGTTCAGCACCTACTTGCTTTGCCAAATCGCCGATGGCATTGGCAAACGATATTTTAGTGGTCAAAAAACAATTGGTGGCCAACTTGCAGATTTCGGCACTCAATCGGGTCATTTGGCAATAGACGGGGGTGCTACGGCACATCCTTTTATATATCTCTTTAATCATTTCGCCCACCTCGCTACTGTGCTCGCCAATAAGGACTTGGTCGGGATAAACTTGGTTGTGAATGATGCTGCCTTGCGCTATAAATTCGGGGTTGTAGCTGACGGTGTACAGATAGGGCTTCATCCGTTCTGCCAAGGTGTCGGTATAACCGGGCATGGTGGTACACATGACCACCAAATGCCTTTGCATAGACTGTTGATTTTTTGAATTATTCACCCTTTTCACCCGCACCCCTCGTTGCATCAACTCCTCCGCAATGCGTTCTATTTGATAATGATTGTAACCGCCTTCGGGTGTAGAAGGGGTGGCGACTACAACAAAAATAAGTCGTGCCCTGCTGTTAATGACTTGGTCTATATCGGTTGTTGCAATAAAATTTTCACTCTTGGCAAGGTATTCGTTCACCAAAGGTTCGTGCGAAAAAAAAGTCTTTTCGTTGATTTGCGCGACATATTCTTTGTCAATATCAACCCCAATCACCCTATAACCTACCCGTTCAAGGTTAAGGGCAAAGCAAAGTCCAAGTTTTCCGATACCGAGAATGGCGATAGTTTTCATGGGTGCGGTTGGATGTTTGGATATTTACAGGGCTTGTTTGATGCTCAGGTGGATGCGCTTTCGGGCATGGTCAATGTTCAAGACTTTTACCATAACAATCTGCTGCACCTTGAGTTCGGTTTTGGGGTCTTTGATGAATTTGTTGGCAATTTCGCTCACGTGCACCAGCCCGTCTTGGTGAACGCCAATGTCCACAAATGCCCCGAAATTGGTAACATTGGTAACGATGCCGTTCAATATCATCCCTTCTTGAAGGTCTTCGATGCTGTTGATGCCTTCGGTAAAACTCACCTGTTCAAATTGGCTGCGCGGGTCGCGTCCGGGTTTGGCCAATTCTTGCAGGATGTCGGTCAAGGTGGGCAGCCCTACGGTGTCGGTCATGTATTGTTTAAGGTCAATGCTATCTCTGAGTTCACTTTTTTGAACCAAATCCTGAACCTTGCAGCGAAGGTCTTTGGCCATTTTCTCTACGATGGTATAACTTTCGGGGTGAACCGCACCGGCATCCAAGGGGTTAGCGGCATTGGGTATGCGAATGAAACCTGCTGCTTGTTCAAAGGCTTTCGGCCCGATGCCGGGCACTTTTTTGAGGGTTAGTTTTTGGGTAAATGCCCCGTTTTCGTTGCGATAGTCCACAATGTTTTGTGCCAATTTATTACCCAACCCCGACACATAAGTCAACAACTGCTTGCTGGCCGTGTTGATATTGACCCCCACGCTGTTCACACAACTGACCACCACATCGTCCAACGATTGCTTCAATTGCGTTTGGTCAACATCGTGTTGGTATTGACCTACCCCGATAGATTTAGGGTCAATCTTGACCAACTCTGCTAACGGGTCCATCAACCGCCTTGCAATAGACACCGCCCCGCGAACAGTCAGGTCTTCGTCTGGAAACTCCTCGCGCGCCACTTCCGAAGCCGAGTAAATAGATGCCCCGCTTTCGTTGACCATCACTATTTGCACATCGGTCAGTTGCAAGCTTTGGACAAACGTTTCGGTTTCACGCCCACCCGTGCCGTTGCCAATTGCAATGGCTTCGATATTGAAATGACTACATAGCTCGGTAATGGCATTAACTGCCTCATATCGCTTGACAGGGTTTTTCTCGAACGGAAAAAAAGTCGTGTAATGCAGCAATTTCCCTTCTTTGTTGAGGCAAACCACCTTGCAACCGGTGCGAAATCCGGGGTCAATGCCCATGATGTTTTTAGCACCCAACGGCGGTGCCATCAACAAATGACGGAGGTTGTCGGTAAACACATAAATGGCTTCGCGGTCGGCTTTTTCTTTGGCTTCGTTGCGCACTTCGGCTTCAATAGAAAATTTGATGAGGCGTTTGTAGGCATCGTGAGCAGCCATATAGACTTGTTCGCTGCAAAGGTTATTGCTGCGCACAAAAGTTTTTTCCAAAATAGACAAAGCCTGCTCGGTATCGGGTTCGATATGTACCCGAAGCAGGTCTTCCGCCTCGCCGCGCAACATCGCCAACAACCTGTGGGAGGGAATGCGGTTGAGCGGCTCGTTCCAATCAAAATAGTCTTTAAATTTCGCACCTTCCGTTTCCTTATCCTTCACCACCTTCGACACCACCTGCCCCGTGCGAACAAACAAACGGCGAATGAGCGAGCGCGTGGGTGCATCTTCGTTAATAATTTCGGCAATAATATCCCGCGCCCCCGCCAATGCTTCGTCCGTACTATGAACCTCTTTTTCGGCATTCACAAACGAAGCCGCCAACTGTTGAGGGTCAAGCGGTTTTTGCTCCATCAACATTTGGGCAAGGCGTTCCAACCCTTTTTCGCGGGCAATGACAGCACGGGTGCGGCGTTTGGGTTTATAGGGCAGGTAAAGGTCTTCCAACGCCGTGAGGTTGTCGGCATTTTTAATAGCCTTTTCCAGTTCGGCGGTCAATTTACCTTGCCCCTCAATGGTTTGAAGAATATACTCGCGCCGATGTTCTAACTCCCGAAGCCTTTGCAACCCATTCCGAATGGCCGCAATCTGCACTTCGTCAAGGCTGCCCGTCAACTCCTTGCGGTATCGGGCAATAAAAGGAATAGTCGCCCCGCCATCCAACAATAAAATAGTGGCAGCCACCTGTTTAACACTCAGGTTCAGTTGTTTGGCAAGTTGTGTTACAAATTGTTCGGTCAAAATATCGAGGTGTTTTGATTGGGGCAAATATAGGGGGAAATAGTGGTTAGTGGTGAATTGTTAGTGGTGAATTGTGAATTGTGATGGTTAGTGAGCTTGTCGAACTAAATGGTTAGTAAAAACACTTATTTCCCTTCCACAGTTAAGGAAGTCTTCGCTCAAAGCGAAGTCTTCCTTTCTCCCAATGGTTAGTGAGCCTGTCGAACTAACGGCCACGAGTTGCGAAGTTATGGCCACGAGTTGCGAAGTTATGGCCACGAGTTGC
>CALCIK010000192.1 GCA_937907475.1 uncultured Bacteroidota bacterium
AGAGCTCTTATCTTTGGGCTGTATTGCCGCTTAATTTTTAACGAACTATTGTAAAATGGGAATAAGATAATAAGGTTTAAAGGATTGGAAATTACTCTGTCACTAAGGTAATAAGGTTTCGATGGCAAATTGATTACCAAACTTTATCACGATTTTGTAAAGGTAAATGATGACAATAGTTCACTGATTTTTAACGAACTATTGCGTAGAAATAGCGTTGAGTTGTTTTCTATTCACATTTGACACTTTCAGGATTAAAGGAGCAGATGTATTGTTCTGCCCATGCCGCATCGAATCTATCTCACGTTATTATCAAAGGTTTTGGTAAGGTTTCTATTTTACCGGTGATATAAAAACGGGAGGTAGAAAGGTAGGTGTTGAAACTGATGGACTACCTGATAGACACTTGCTACTTATTTGGCTACAACAGTAGCAGTTTGGAATAGTATAACTTTGTTCCGATGCGCACACAAACAATATGCAAACCGGGAGTATAGTGCGAGAATGATAGGGATTGATGTAAAGCGTCCTCCCTGACTTCAAGCGCTTGTTCCCATACCAACGCTCCATATTGGTTATAAATCATTAATTGACAAACAGTACTTTCGGGAGCGAGGTGTCTGGTAGATACGAAGAAGGTGCCGTTGTAGGAGGGGTTGGGATATAGGTTCACCTCTGGCGATACATCGGGCAATGTGCCGATGTTTAGCGCAAAACAAGTTTCCGGTCCACTTACCGCAACTGTTACCGAGCGCATAACCGAACACCCAAAGCTATCGGTCAGCAAAAGCGTATAGAATAACGAACTGCCCGGTGCAGCAGATACCGCAATTTGAAGTTCCTCACTATTTGGGTTGGTTATTCCATGACCTGACCAAAAGTAAGTAAAAGGAGCTTCGCCGCCACTAACCGAAGCGGTCAAGTGCAGTTCTCCGCCCGAACAGACTTGGTTTTCGGCAAAGGTGCCGGCTATAGTGCTTCCTATGGCAGTAAGAATGAATTGCGGCAGTTGATGTTCGGTAAGGGTTATTTGTAACATGGAGCTATCGGCACATACTCCGTTTGTTACGCGGTATAAAAGGTTGTAAACCCCGTTGGTATCGGGATAAAACAGGCTGCCGATTGAAAAACTGCCGCCTTCAATACTCCATACACCTCCATAGGTGGTGGTTGGAAGGAATAGACTATAGAGATCTAACGGTAAATCCGAACTGTTTAAACACAGCCCGACAGCCGGAACCGATAAAGCGGCTGAAACCTGTGCATAGACTGCCATGAACTCGGTAGTGGGGCTGCCGCAACCACCCCAAGGAGGTTGGTAATCTATTTGTACAAATCCGGTGAAGCTAGGAGCAGGGGTATAGATATTGCCGGCTATTGTACCCGCACCTCCTACCGTTACCAATGTCCACTCACCACCGCCCAAGACTGTGTAGTTATTTAAGTCCAATGTTCCTTCAGCACACCAAGCAGACGGCAAGTCAAAACCTGAAGAGATTGCTCCGGTAATGACGATGTTTGCCTCGGAATTCGTTGTCGCACAAGGGGCAGTCGCACTGCCACCCGTTACGGTGTACCCTATCGTTATTGAATAGGGAGGAGTACCGCCCGGCAAGATGGTGTAAATCAACTGATTGCCGGAAGAACTTAATGTTGAACTCGCAATGCCCGTGCTACTTATAATACTGAAAGTGCCTCCGGGAGTTGTTGACGGGGCTAACATCCCAAATAAGTTTATCGTGCCGCTCGGACTCTCACAGATAGTAATATTTCCTATCGTAGAATCTATTGCCGGGTAAACCGTTACCACGATGCTTTCGCTGTCGCTGCTTTCGTCATTGCTCACACTGTATGTCAACAGGTAAGTACCCGGTAAGTCAGGATCAAACAATGTTCCGAATATAGCAGTTGCATCTGGTCCGATTGATGTCCAAGTGCCACCTGTCGTCGTGCCTGCTGTATAATAAGTCGTCAAGTCGAAGGGTAACCCTGAACTGCCTTTGCAGAATTCAACCGGAATGGCTAACAAACTCGCATCTACCGGAGGCAAGTCATCAACTACCTCCTGCTTATTCCACCCATCCGGAATGGGGTTATCTGTTGAAACAGACAAATTGCCTGCCGCCAAACTAATGGACAACAGGAATACTAAAATCAGGAACATAACAATAGGATTGGGTGGAGATTGGTGTTTCATATAGTCATCTGGAATATGGTGTTAAAAAACATAGAATAACCCGTTGATGGTGTCAATTTAACGTAAAGTTGGGATTACCATAGTCCCAAACCCTTTGTTTTAAAGGCGTTTTTACTTGCAGCCATCTTTACCCACCCCCGGCCCCTCCCTAAAACAAATCGGAACAGACTTGCTTGGTATAAAATTAGATTTATCGTCCGATTTGTTTCAAGGAGGGGAGTCTTTCTCCCCCTCTTTGCCTTGTGCCTCGACAAATCTTGGTTTAAACCTTCCATGTTGTTGCATTTTTGGGAGAGAGGGGGCTGGGGGGGTGAGTAAAAAAAACATCTAATAACAACCTCACGTTCAATTTACAAGCATTGTGTTTCCGGTATAATCAATGAAATCTATGGGCGAATTTCTTAGAGTTGGGCAGCACAAGGAAAACTTGGGTTAGGGACTTAGCTGCTCTATGGATACGAAACCTGCCGCATCATCATTCCATTGCACCGTAATTTGATGCGACCCTTGCCCGCTAATGATGTTTCCGCCGTTTACTGTCCATATATATACACTGCCGGGTACTTGTTCCACGCTGTACTGGAAGTAAGTTTCCGAATTGGTACAGATGATGGTAGTGCCGGTAATTTCGGGCGTAAAGCTGCAAGTAGTAACGCCTTTACCTATCACTTCCACTTCGGCCAAGGCGACCAACTGCGCGCCGTAAAATGTGCCTGTGCTTGCATCAATCCATACGCGCACACTGCGCGCCAAAACATCGGGAAATGATACCGGTGTGCCGCTTACTGCCAGTGGACCGGTAGTTTGCGAGGCCACTTCTATGGTGGCATCTTCATCGGCAAAAAGCTGCACTGTGGCTGCTTGTACTTGCAGTGTAGAATTAGCCTCATCGCCAAAACGGGGGTTATACAGCACTACCGAGCGAACAATAATGTTATCGGGGAAAGTGAGTTGCACCCATTGGTTGGCGGTTTGTCCAACGGCACTGTTCCAGTAGCGCCAAATGTCGCCTTTCATCACCCGGCGGTCTATGAGTCCGTTTATATAATCGGGGTCCCTGGCAGAGGATACTTGCAGGGCAGCGCCGGGCGCAAGGTTGGTCCACTTGGCATCTTCTAAGGTGGGAGGAAGCGGTATGAGTGTATGCCCTGCATGACAACCTACACAGCGCACCTCAGTATTGGGGCGACCGTAGTTCATGCCGGCTACATGGGCAGCGCCGTTTACAAAAGGTCCGCCGGTGGTGGGCACGGTATAACCATTGGCAAGCTGTCCGCGCAGTTGCTCAAACAGAGGCACATTGGCCGGTGATTCAAAATCTACCAACCTACCTTCGGGCGAAACAGGGAGTTCTTTGAGCAGTACCGGCCAGTCTAAATTGGGAAAAGATCCGGGGCTGGTTCTTTGGTGGTCAATAAAAAAACGGATGGTTTTGGCACTACCAATTGGCGGCGCACTCACGATATCTACATCTACCGGCGCATTAGAATACACGTTGAGGCAGTCAAAAATAAAGGTGCCTTCGGAATCGTATGGGCCGTTGGCAAGGGGAGGTAACGGGTCCGCTACTTGGTTCACTTGCGCGGCTACGATGGGAGGCAGTGGTCGGGGTCTGATGGTTTTTGCGCGAAGTTCGGTAGTGCCTGCTTGGTCGCACAAGAGTTGTGGGTTAGAGCCATCGGGGTTCATGATGTATAGGCCATAGTCTTGGTAATAATCCGTTGCGAAAGAGAAAATAATGCGTCCGTCCGGAAGCACATCCGGTTCGGCGGCATAAGAGCCGGTAAAAATTCCGTAGGAAACAGGTGCATAGCTGGCATAATTGAGCGTTAGGTAGGTAATTCCGGCAAGTCCTTGGTATAATCCGGCACCGCGAGAATAACGGCGCAAGCCGCCAAATCCTGCCGCTTCGGTCATGTTAATCATTGGGAAATAATTGGCAATCAACTCACCTTCGGGGGTAAATGCGCCGCCGTAAATATGGTTGGCATCTTCGTTTCGGAAAAAACCCGACCACATAGCGAGGTTGGTGCCATCGGGATTGATGGTGGCGGCATGCCAAGCGTTTCGCCAAAGGTTATCACCGCCGCCTACGTGGTCATCGCGGGAGGTCGTGAGGCCGTTGTGTTGTTCATAACCACCTGCGGGGTAGCTCAAACCATGTTCTACGCTGCTAAGGTCGTTTACAGCAAAACGGTGGTTGCGCCACCATCGGGCAAAAACGATTTTACCGGTGATGGGGTCTATGATGGGGCGGTCTGCCCCGTTTTTTTCGGTGGTAATACGGTGCAGGTTACTGCCATCGGGGTTTATTACAAACAGGTTGGTGGTTCGCACCCCGCTGTAATGGGCATAAGAGCGGTATCGGGTAGAAACGAATACAATGCGTCCATCCGGCAGCCAAACCGGGTCGGTGTCGTCATAAGTTCCTAAACTGCCGGCAGCTTCTCCAAACTGCGAAAGGTTTAAGCCTCCTTCATCAGAATAAGTAAGTTGTGTAAGTCCGGTGCCGTCTATATTTATTTTGTAAATTCTCCAAGCATTGGGGTTGTTCACCGGATTAGGGTTGTATGAACCGGCAGGTAGCCCGGCAAAGACAATTTGCGTACCATCGAAAGACACATCGGGGGCATTTACGTCTATGAGTTGTAGGCTTGCGGGGGTGGGATTGCTGCCGTCTATGAGTGTAACAATGTTGCCATCGGGTTGGCGCACTTGCAGTTTACCCGGCGCTGCCAATCTAAAACGGCTGTGCGCACCTACACCGGGCATGTCATTGGGAACGCTCCAATAAATACTGCCGTTGTTGGGTATTTGGCGGGAAACAAACAGCACAGGATATTCCACCTCCGTGAGTGCCGGCTGCTGTAAGGAAGCAATGTTTGCCGAAAAACTAAACCATGCTGTCAATACAAAAGCAAAGTACAGTATGTTTCTGCCCGATATGTTTGGTAAGTGTTTCATGGTTTCTGTGCTAAGTTGTGCGGTTTACTGATTAAGCTTTGTTCTACAAAACTATGTTGTTATCATTTCAAAAGCAAATAGTTCGTTAAAAATTAAGCAGCAATACAATCAGAAGATAAGAGTTTTAAGATGCCGGGGTGATTTTTTGATAACTCACCAACATATTCAGAGAAGTCAAGATTAGGGTCAAGCAAAATTTGGATATGAACCTTATTACCTTCATAATAACATGGCATCAAGTAAATTCGAAAACCTTATTATCTTATTAAAACTCGGTTAATAAGATAATAAGGTTTCGATGGTAAAAGCTATTAAAAACAAAGCGATTGGGACTATGGTAATCCTAAACCTTACGTGATTTTTAACGAACTATTGCTTTTTGGAACGCGGATAAAGCAGATGCAAGCAGCGCGGATGAACACAGATTCTTAATCAACAAGGAAAATCCGCGTCATCCGCGTTCTATAAAATTTTTGGAACGCTGATAAAGCGGATGCAAGCAACACGGATAAACACAGATTCTTAATCAACAAAGGGGAAATCCGCGTTTGAAAATCCGCGTCATCCGCGTTCTATATATTCAAACGTTCAAAAAAACGACACGTTCATCCATCCACTGACTGGAACAGCACGAAGTTTTTTACAAAAAAAAACAAGAAAAAGGATTGATGCAGGGTTAGATTCTTAAAAGATTGGAACACGGATGCAAGCAACACGGATAAACACAGATTCTTAATCAACAAAGGAAAAATCCGCGTTTGAAAATCCGCGTCATCCGCGTTCTATTCCAATAGAGTAGAGACGCGGCGCGCCACGTCTCTACATCAGAAAACCATTTCAAAACCACCATGACGAAAACAAAACGTCCAATCCTACATATTCACCCTATTCCCCACCCAAATAAACCTGCGGTTGATGAACGAGGCATCGGTAAACGAGGCGTTGCCGGCAGGGTTGCCGCCCGTTACGTGGAAATCGGAAAACGCCGCATGTTGGTTGACCCAGATAAATCCGGTAAAATTGATTGAAACAGGTACAAACACGCTGTTCATTTCGTCGGTTATCTGTTGGGTCAGGGTTTCGTCGGTACAATACAGCCCACAGGTGATTGCCCCGTGTTTTTGCGCCATCAGTTTTGCCAAATGAAGCGATTGTTCGGTGTTGCGGGTTTTTACGACCAACACAATCGGGCCAAACAGTTCCTGCTCGTAAATTTCTGCATCTTTGGCATCTACTTCTAAAATGGCGGGGGCGCAAATCCGTGCATTTTCAAAATCGGGGTTCACCACTTTGGGGCTTTCCAGAACAACCACCCCTCCCAAATCTTTTACATTGCGGGCACGGGTGAGGGTATTGGCGTTTTGAATAGCACCCAGAGTCCCTGCTCCCATTTTAGGGTTGAGGGCGAGGGAGGCTACTTCGTTTTTGAGCAAGTCAACGGCAGTTTCGTAAGGAACAACCGCGCCATCTGCTTCCTTGATGCCGGTTTCGGGAATAAAAATGTTTTGCGGAGCCGTACACATCTGTCCTGAATAGAGCGACACCGAAAACGCCAGATTGCGCATCACCTGACGAAGGTCGAGCACGGAGTCTATGATGACCGAGTTGACCCCTGCTTTTTCGGTAAACACCGTTTTGCCTTTGCTCTCCAATGTTTCGAGGTAGGTGCCAAATGCGCTGCTGCCGGTGTAGTCAATAATTTTTACATCGGGATGCTCCGCAAGTTGTTTGGTAATGAGGTGCTCATTGGTATCGGGTGCCAACTGAATGGTATTGACATCAAACCCGTTTTCGTCAAGGACTTTCTGAATTTCGGCTATAAAAATGGCGATGGGCAAGATGGCTTTGGGGTGTGGTTTGACAATCGTCGCATTGCCGGTAATGAGGCTGGCATATAAACCAGGAACGGTATTCCAGGTGGGGAAAGTGGAGCAGCCGATCACCAAGGCCACCCCTTTTGGAACGGGGGTAAAGGTTTTGTCGAGGGTAATGAACGCGCCGCCACCGGCAGGTTTTTCCCAACGAAGCGTGTTTGGAAACCGCGATAACTCTTGGTAACCGATGGCAATGGTTTCCATCGCGCGGTCGGCAGCGTGAGGTCCCGATGCCTGAAACGACATCATAAACGACTGACCCGTGGTGTGTTGGGTGGCATAAGCGATTTCAAAAAAGCGATTTTTTACCCGGTCTAAGGATTCCATCAACAGTGCGGTGCGTTCTTTGACCGAGGTTTTGCGCCATGCGGCATGGGCATGTTTGGCATTGCTGACCAAAACATCTACGGGTGTAGAAGGATAGGAAATGCCCAAAGCGGTTCCCCAATAAGGCGACTCTTCTTCTCCCATTTGTGTGGTACTGCCGGTTTGCAATAACTCGGCAAAGGGGTTATTCAATTGGTTGTCAAAAGCAGCCTGCCCATGTGCCGGAGCATCGGGACCATAAGCCTTTGGGTGTTCGGGATAATGAGCGTAAAAAGTGCGGTGATGAACGGCATCTATAGCTTTGTGAAGCGCATCGTGATGTTTATCGAATAGTTCAGACATGGATTACTTTTTGTGTGGGTGGTGATAAATAAAAAAAGTCGGTAAAGATAAGTAAAAAAGACAAAACAGCTATCCCGCAGATAACCACTGATAAAAACCCGCGCGCTATCCTTATTGTTGGCACGCGGATAAAACGGATGCAGGCAGCGCGGATAATCGCGAATTAAATAATCAGCGAAAATCTGCGCTACAAAGCATCCGCGTCATCTGCGTGCCAAAAAATGCGTTCAATAAAACCCGTTTGGAATTAAGAACGAACGGCATATCCGCCGCCTTGCTTTTTTTGTAACTTTACCCCCGTTAATCTTCTATCAATAAGAATTGCGACGGGTTGTAACCGATAACCCCATGCTTTCCTGTTACCTAAAACACTTGTCATGCCTCCATCAAAAAAAGACTCACAGCACACGCTTTATCTCCTCGATGCCTTCGCGCTCATCTACCGCGCCTTTTTTGCGCTTGGGGGCAGCCGTCCTTTATACAATTCCAAAGGGTTGAATGTTTCGGCCATCTTAGGGTTTACCAATACCCTGTACGACTTGCTGAACAGAGAAAAACCGACCCATATTGCGGTGGTGTTCGACTCTAAAGGCCCCACCTTGCGCGCTCAGGAATTTGAATTTTACAAAGCCCACCGCGAGGAAGTGCCCGAAGACATTGTGTTGTCTATTCCATACATTCAAAGTATCATTACCGCCTTTAACATCCCCCTCTTGCAATTGGACGGCTACGAAGCAGACGACATCATCGGAACCATCGCCAAGCGCGCCGAGCAAGATGGGTACCATATATATATGGTAACACCTGATAAAGACTTTGGGCAATTGGTGAGCGACAACATCTTTATTTACAAACCCGCACATCTCAAAAAGCCCGTTGAGATATTGGGTGTGCCCGAAGTGTTGCAGCGTTGGGATATTGAGCGGGTGGATCAGGTAATAGATATGTTGGGGTTGATGGGCGACCAAGCGGATAATATTCCCGGCATTAAAGGGGTGGGTGAAAAAACAGCCGTAACCCTGCTCAAACAGTTTGGAACGCTCGAAGGAGTGTTGGAAAATGCCCATCAAATCAAAGGTAAAATTGCCGAGAAAATCGCGGAAGGTACCGAAATGGCCATCATTTCAAAAAAATTAGCGACCATTGATACAGAAGTGCCCCTGCCTTATGAGCCGGAGAAGTATATTATGGAAGAACCCGACCGTCAGCAATTAGCAAGTATTTTTGCCGAACTGGAGTTCAGAACCCTTGGTAAACGCATATTAGGCGACAGCTACGAGGTAAACCCAAGCAATAGATCCTCCCCTAACGATAAAACCCAACCGTCTCAAGCCTCACCCAAACAAGAGCAACTCAACCTGTTCGGGAACAGTCAGGTGGTCGTCAATACCAATGATGCTCAGGAAGAATTGCTTGACAACGGCAGCGCAAAAGGTAAAACTATTCACAATACCCCCCATCAATATCACCTTGCCGAAACTTCCGAAAAGCAACAACAGTTGATACAACTGCTGATGCAACAACCCATCGTATGTTTTGATACCGAAACCACCGGCATAGATGCCAATAATTGCGAGTTGGTCGGACTCTCGTTTTCTTTTGAACCCCATACCGGTTGGTACGTTCCCGTTCCCGAAGATCAAGACCAAGCTCGACAACTCCTCCAACTGTTTAAGCCTTTTTACGAAAGCGAACAAATCGCCAAGGTAGCTCAAAACCTTAAATACGATGCCTTAGTGTTGAAATGGTATGGAGTCGAGGTAAGAGGTGTCTTGCACGATACGATGATCGCCCATTACCTCATCGAACCCGACATGCGTCACAACCTCACCATCCTCTCCGAAACCTACTTGCACTATAGCCCTGTGGAAATTGAAGAGTTGATTGGCAAGAAAGGGAAAGGACAAATCAGTATGCGGCAGGTGGCACTCGAAAGAATTACCGACTACGCCTCCGAAGATGCCGACCTCACTTTGCAACTACATCAAAAGTTCCATGCCGTTGTTGCCAAATCGGGTTTCGAGTCGCTCTATACCAATGTAGAAATGCCCTTGGTTTCAGTCTTGGCAGATATGGAGTTTGAGGGGGTGAAAATAGATGTGCCGTTCCTAAAAAAGTATTCCGATGAAGTAAGAGAGGAGATTCTCCAAATTAAGACCGAAGTGTTTAAAGCGGCAGGGGTCGAGTTCAACCTCGACTCGCCCAAACAACTCGGCACCATTCTGTTCGACCGGATGAAAATTCCATACATCGGAAAAAAAACCGCCACCGGACAGTACAGCACCGATGAGGAAATGCTGCAATCATTGGCTGCACAACACCCCTTTGCCCACCTCTTGCTCGATTACAGAGAATTGAGCAAACTTCGCAGTACCTATATAGATGCCCTCCCTCAATTGATAAACCCCAAATCGGGACGGCTTCACACCACTTACAATCAAGCCGTAGCAAGTACGGGTCGCCTGAGTTCCACCACGCCCAATCTACAAAACATCCCCATTCGCACCGACAGAGGTAAGGAAATTCGCAAAGCCTTTATCCCCCGAAACAGTGACTATCTCCTCCTTTCGGCCGATTATTCGCAAATAGAACTGCGCTTGATGGCGCACATGAGTGCCGATGCCGCCATGCTTCAAGCGTTCAAAGACGGATTGGACATTCACCGCGCCACAGCCGCCCGTGTCTATGGCGTTTCGCTCGCTGAAGTGGACAGCGATATGCGAAGGAAGGCAAAAATGGTGAATTTCGGAATCATCTACGGCATCACCGCCTTTGGATTGGCGCAACGTTTGGGTATCAGCCGTTCAGAAGCAGGTTCCATTATTGATGAGTACTTCAAACAATATCCCGGTGTGAAGCAATATATGGACGATACCGTTCAAAAGGCAAGGTCGCTTGGTTATGCCGAAACCCTATTGGGTCGTCGCCGTTTCCTCAAAGACATCAACTCCCAAAACCGCACCGTCCGCTCCTTTGCCGAGCGAAACGCCATCAACACCCCCTTGCAAGGCACCGCCGCCGATATGATAAAAGTGGCAATGGTCAATATTCAACGAAGAATGAAAGCTGACGGGCTGAAATCTAAAATGGTGTTGCAAGTACACGACGAATTGGTCTTCGATGCCTTCCAACCCGAAATAGCTATATTGACGGACTTGGTAAAAACCGAAATGCAAACTGCCATCCCATCCCTATTAGTACCGATAGAGGTAGAAAGCGGAGTTGGGAATAATTGGCTGGAGGCGCATTAATGCGTAACCATAGACTTACCCTTTTAATAGGGAAATAGGTTGGATAGAAAACGGTGGACATCTTTTTATAAAAGGATGAAGATATGTTTTTTACTATTCCCTATATATAATAGGTATAGAACATCCTCTTTTCTTGGCACTAACGTAAAAACCTATTACCTAAATCCTGTAGAGGTATAGGTTAATGATTTGCATTTATAAACTTAATGACCCCGCTCATATAGCGTTGTTGATCGTCGTACATACACATGTGACTGCCGTTTTCACACAATAGAAATTCGCCTTTGGGGAGTTCTTTACTCATCCACTCCATATATTTCGGGTCCATTGTGTCGTGAGTGGCACCGACCACAAGGGTTGGAACTGCAATCTTTTTCAAATCCTTGCTCACATCCCATTTGGCAAGTTTCCCCGATATTCCAAACTCGCTTGGCCCCTGCATGATGACATACAGGTCGTTGTTCAATTTACCAAAGGAGCGATTCACCGGCTCCGGCCATTCGGGCAATCGCAAAATATGTTTCGCATAATAATTGGGCAGTAACAACTCCATGTATTTGGGATTTGCAAAATCACCTTTCGCCTCAATCATGCGGATGCTGTCAAGAACCGCCGGATTCATTTGTTTCGCCAATACTTCGTCGGCATATTTACCATATTCAGGAGCACTTGCCATCATGTTTGAAATAATCAGTCCTTTTAAATGTTCCTGATGTTTCAAAGCATACTCCATCGCGAGAATGCCGCCCCATGAATGTCCGAGCAGGTAAAAATTAGTTTTATCCAATTGCAAGGCTTTTCGTACCTGTTCTACCTCGTCAACATAACGCGCCAAATCATAGAGCGAAGTGTCTTTTGGATGGTCTGAACTACCGCAGGCAAGTTGATCGTAGTAAATAAACTCAATCCCTTCTTTGGGAAAGAACCCCTCAAAACACTCGAAGTATTCATGCGTTAGTCCGGGTCCGCCATTGAGCAACAAAACTTTTTTAGTTGGGTTATTGCCAAACCGTTTTGTCCATACATTGAATTTTCCTTTAGGGGTTTCGATCGCAATCATTTTCACCCCACCTGTTTGTATGCCTTGTTCTGTTGGGTCAAAATAAGACGAGGGGGTTCCTTGCTCTATCGTGTTTGGTTGGTTTGAGCAGGAGCTAAATGCTAAAACTACGGCCAGTAAGCAGATTGGAAGGAAGGATAGCTTTTTCATAAGAATGGTATTGAAAGGAGAAATGACTCTGTTTTCTTTTTATCCGTACTGTAATGCTAATGTAAATCGGTTATATCTGCAACTTTTTTAGCGTTCTCCTGAAAATTATTTTTTGCGCTACCTCCCCTTTTTTACAATTCTGTCAGATAACCCCTTTTCAATCGGCGATTACCAAACAAATAGAAGCGGAATGTGCGAGGGAGCAAAGTATCCGCCCGGCTAAAGGCTGTCCATATTAGGTCATTTTGAATGGATCGGCAAGGGGGTTGTTGGTTGGGGAATAGTCAGAAAGTAACCCGTTACGAGTAGAGTTACTATGGCTGTCGCGGTAAATGCCGCCGCTGAACCAAACCTATACCAAATAAGCCCTGTTAGCGAGCTTGCCAGCATTGTACAGATACTTTGCAGTCCGGTAAATGTTCCGATGGCTGTTGCGGTGTCTTTTTTATCGGTGATATTGGAAATCCACGCCTTGGAAACACCTTCAGTGGCGGAGGCATAAATCCCGTAAAGGAAGAAAAGCACCAAAAACAAATACAGGTTGGTGTTGACCGACATCCCCAAATACACAGCAGCGAACAAGGCGAGTCCTGTGATGTAAATGGTTTTCAATCCTAACCTATCGGCAAGGATGCCAACAGGAAACGCAAACAAAGCATAAACAAGATTATAAAAAATATAAACTCCGATAACTGATGTGTCGTCAAGTCCTGCCTGTTTTGCTTTTAAAAGCAAGAACACGTCCGAGCTGTTGAATAAGGTAAATGCCAATAGTCCGATGATTAGTTTGCGGTAAGCCGCCGGACTCGATTTCCAATAGTTGAGGAACGAGAAAAACGGTGTCGGCGTAATGGGTCTGTTGCTTTTTGGGTTTTTGTCCTTTAGATATAGTGTAGCCCAAACCGCCAACATTCCCGGAATAAAAGCGATATAAAAAAGTGTCTTGTAGTCCTTTGGATAATAATACAAATAGGCCAACGCCAAAGTGGGGCCAATCACTGCACCCAAGGTGTCCATTGAACGGTGAAAGCCAAATACTTTACCTTTGGTTTCGGGAGTTGCTTCGTCCGAAAGCAAAGCATCTTTTGCACCGGTCCTGATGCCTTTACCAAAACGGTCAACTGTTCGGGCAAAGAATATCCAAAGCGGGTAAACGAAAACAGCCATCATCGGTTTTGAGATGGAGCTTAAAGCATACCCGATTTGAACGAAAGGAACACGTCTGCCGGACGTATCGGAAAGTTTACCGAAATAACCTTTACTAAGTCCTGCCGTCGCTTCGGCAACGCCTTCCAATATTCCAATCAGCAGTATTGAAAAACCGATGGACTTTAGATAAATAGGCATTATCGGATACAACATTTCGCTTGCCGTGTCGGTTAACAAACTAATGACCGATAAAATCCAAACCGTCCGGGAAATATACTTCAAAATATATTGCAGTTGTATTTGTGTTGCATGCAACGGGGTCAATTAAGAAAAGCTGCCTGAATCCTGATGGTGTTTGAGAGTAGCTTGGTAATTTTGAAAAAACGTAACTACTTATTCCTATTTACCGATGTGCTTATAATCACCCAAAATAGCACACGGATAGTACGGATTAAACGGATAATCAACGATTTTTTGAATCGAACTAGTAAACAAAGTTAAGGCATTTTCGGAATGCTTAGGATTGATTTTTAGGGAAGAGGGAAAGTAATGTCCAAATTGTCTATATTTGTTCTTAATTACAACTGAGAAAAAGCTACAACCTGTTTTGCAATTACCCAACTACATAGGCAGATGCCACAGCATAATCATGGAACTATTGCAACAAAACATGTTGTTACAGGTGCTTGGTGCGCAAAATAAGAGACGGCAAGAACAAGTAGCATTGCTGCGGGCAATAGTAACATACCCACCTAAACACCCACCAAGATAAAGGCAAACTAACCCAAGAACAACAAGCATGGGCAACCGATCACTTTGACCAAGTTTGGGCAAATGCCCATAAATAGAACCTAAACCTCAAAAAATACAAGGCAAAAGGGTTAAACCAAAAGCAACCAAAGACAGAAACCTCGTTAAATGGTTTCAAACTCATAAAAATGCGATCCTTGCCTTCACTGCCGCAACCTCGTTCCATTTACAAATAACCAAGCAGAACGAGATTTAAGATCTACTAAACCAAACAAAAAGTAAGAGGCAATTTTAGAACTACCGGTGGTGCTATGCGCTATGTGGCCTGTATTTGTGGGTTTGTTTCTACTGCGCATAAGCATTAAAAAACGTCTTTCAAGAGTTGAAACACGCTTATTCCATTAATACTTTTCTTGTCAATGTCCTACCCGCCTAAGTAGTCTCAAAAAATCTAAATTTAACATGAAATACGGCAAAATAATTTAACTTTGCCCAAGAAGGGCTATGCGTCACACCTTGGCCATGTTGTCGCTTTCGCAAATATTCACAAATATCAATAAAAAAATTTAATGCGACTATTGTTTATCCTTTTATCCTTGTCTTGTTGTATGATAGCAAAGGCGCAAAATTATTATTTTCCGAAAGAAACCGACTTGCACGAAGGCACTTGGCTGCAATGGCCCCACCACTTTGAATATGGCATAGCCTACCGCAACGCATTAGACCCCACTTGGGTGGCTATGGCAGCAGCCTTGGTCAATAGCGAAAATGTACATATTGTAGCCTATAATGCCAATCAGCAAACGCGCATCACCAATTTGTTGACGACAGCAGGCATTCCCTTGTCTAATGTGGATTTCTATTTATGCCAAACCAATGATGTATGGGTACGCGACAACGGCCCAATATACGTGCGCGATACGTGCGGCACGCTGCGCATCAGTGATTGGGGTTTTAATGGCTGGGGCGGCAAATTTAATTATAATTTGTGCAACCCCATACCTATGCTTATAGCTGGCTTGACTGGCATACCCCTTATCAATTTAAACAGCGTGATGACCATTGAGGGTGGTGCCTACGAAACAGACGGCAACGGTGTGTTTTTGTCGTGCATAAGCTCAACCCTCAGCCAAAGCCCCGCCAATTCGGTGCGCAATCCGGGCATGACCCAAGCCCAAGCCGAGGTTATTTTGGGACAATATTTGGGCGTGAGCAAATTTATTTGGCTCGATGGTTTTGTGGGAACAGAAGATGTGACAGATGCCCATATAGACGGCTTTGCCAAATTTGCCAACGACAGCACGATAGTGACCATGAACAACGCCAATTTGGTGTATTGGGGGCTATCGTCCACGGATATTGCCACACTGTATGCCGCTTCTGACATCAATAATATACCTTACAACAAAGTATATGTGCCATTGACACAAAACAATGTCTTAACCACCAACGGCACCAATTTGGGTTTCAAAGGCTCTTATGTCAATTATTATATAGCCAATACCGTTGTATTGGTGCCCAACTATAACGACCCCAATGATGCCGTTGCCAGCGGCATCATACAAGGTTTGCATCCGGGGCGAACCGTCGTAGGTATAGATGTGCGCAATTTGTACGAAAACGGCGGTATGGTGCATTGTGTTACTCAGCAGCAACCGCAGGCATGTTCACCCCCGCAACCTATCATATTGGGCAATAATATTGCTTGCAACGGCAGCATTCAAACCTATACCATACAGCACGATTTGCCTTGTGCCACATACATTTGGGCTGTCGTCAATGGTGCTATAGTGGCGGGTGGCGGTGTCAACGATACTTTTTGCACCATTCAATGGAATGCCACCGGCACTGGCAGTATCAGCGTTCAGCAAATTCGACCATAATAATGCTCACCTCAGCGACTAAAATGCCCTTTGGCAACAGTACTTAATCACATTTTAAAATTTTAATTAAAAAACTTCAATTAAACATGGCAACCCTTTTCTTTTCGTAAAAACTTAGCTATACCCCATGGACATAAAATTATAGGTTATTGACTAATCTTGCCATATGCCCCCCCAAATCCACAATGTGTTTTCTGACAGCCTAAGTTTTTATCCCTTTGCGAACATTGTGTTTAAATTTTTGCTGCAAAGAACGCAAATGTTTGTTTTTGAATTAGCCAAAAAAAGGTTAGTTTTTACAAAAAACAAGCATTCAACTGCTATAGGTTTGTGAATAAGTTCTTCGTATTTCAAGATAAGAACCCCTCCGAAAGATTCTCAAAACCTAATTAGTCAGTTGTCTTTGTCATCTCCCTCAACATGAAGGATATGCAGTATTCTGTGAATAATCGGGGCAAAAAACACCGCCGTCATGCTTAAAAATGCTATGCCACTATACAAAGCATAAAACGAAGAAAACAACTTCGCTGAGGAAGAGAAGCAGTCCGTTTCTACAACGGGTCCCATTCCCGTCAAAATCATGCAAGCCATGTGAAAACTGTCCAGCCATGATGGTACTCCAAAGTAATGATACCCAATCGTTCCAATAGACACAGAAAAGACAAGTATCGAAAAGGCAACCATATTATAGGTAAATATTCTACCCAAGAAGTGATAAAGGGATATGACTCTTTGTTTTTGGTTTTCTAGTTTCATTTGTTTTTGATTTCTTTCATGAGGTCTTCCAAATAGTCTGTCTGCACCACTTGAATTTCCAATAGTTTTTTGTTTTGATTCACCAACAAGTGGTCAATTTTTTCGCTCAATAACTGTATCTCCAGTTCTGCTTTTAGATTGATTTTATAATCGTGCTCTCCTCGTTGCCTGTCTTTTTGTTCCTGCCTGTTTTGGCTCATCATGATGATGGGTGCCTGAATAGCTGCCAAACATGAAAGCATGAGATTTAGTAAAATAAACGGAAAAGGGTCAAAAGGCTTGGTGGCTAAGAACCAAATGTTCACCGTTATCCATATTAAAATGAATGAAAAGAAGGCGATAATAAAAGTCCAACTACCTCCAAACGCTGCCACTTTGTCGGCAATTCTTTGCCCAAAGGTAATATCGGCTTCTACCTCATTTTGGATATTCTCAGAAAGGATAGAATTGTTTTTTATTGCATTCATGACATCTATGTCAATAGCAGCTAATTCTCCTTTTTCCTGAGTGATGAGAGAGGTAAGATAAAGTCGTCTGTACCGGTTTAGTTCTGCTATTGAAATATAGCAATCTTGGTCAAAGTCTGCGAAGTCGGTTTTGATTAGGTTAAAGACACCTTCCCTAATATCTATACCTTTTATATCTTCGCCGCTTAAAATTGCTTCTTTGCTGATATGGCTAATTTTCATAGAAAGGGTTTTAATAAATTTTAAAATGGCAGATAGGTTAAACACGCTGTTATACACTCCATAAAACAGCTAAAGGCGGAAAGCACCCCTTTAGCTTTATTTTATTGTTTCCTCTGCAAATGCTATAATATGTCCGTCGGGGTCTGAAAAATAACAAACACTATCGCCCCAATCTCTGTCAATGATTGGGCTGATTAACTTTGCTCCACATTCAATGGCATTGTCAAATTCAACACGAACATTGTCAACATATAAATACAACTCACATCTGGGTATCCCCGTTCCGCTATCAGGATGCGGTGTTTGATTGTCCAAAATTTTTGCAATGCCTTTATTCGGCATCAGCCCGATTTTGCAATTGTAAGCCAAGTTAAATTCTGTCATCCCCGGAACATTCAGGTCGGGAGCTTTGCGAAACAGACTTTGGTAAAACTGACAACTAATTGTTTGGTCCTTGACATACAGGATGGTCTCAATTAGTTTTATGTGATTGATCATCTGTTCGCACTTTATTGAATTGGAAAAATTTGCCCGGATTAGCGTTAGAGAAATGAGATAATTATGCCGGAACAATTGATGAAAAGCGAAGTATGAATTTTGTTTGGGTTAATTTTTCAAAACCAAAACAACTGATTTTAGGAGGGGAGACGTTTCTAAATTCGTCTATGGTAAATTTATTCTACATCATACTCTGTTTGCAGATCTCGCAAAAACTCATCTATGGCACCGTTTACCTGATCCGGTTCTTCAATAGTAGAGCTGTGTCCGGCACCTTTAAGTATGACCAATTGAGCATTTGGTATTTGGCTGTGAATGCGCTCGGATTTAGCGGGCACAGTCGCCACGTCCTGATCGCCCACCATCACCAAAGTGGGTACGGTAATGTTTTTCAATTCGTCAAAGATTGGGTTTCGCTCAATCACCCCTTCAACTGCCCTGACAATCGTCCGAGGATTGTCAATAATGACCTTCCGCCATTCGTTTCGTTCGGCTTGGCTTTTTGGGTTGTTTAGGAATTTTTTCCCAAACATGATTTTCATAATTCTCTTAGCAATTGGGGCGGCACCGAAAAATCTGTAAATGATAGTCAACAACCGGTACTTAAACACATTCGGCTCTTCGTCTGCCGAGGTTTCCAATAATATAAGCGATTTGACCAATTCAGGATTGCGGGCAGCCAACCTCATCGCCACAAAACCGCCCATTGACAAGCCCGCTATATGACAACTGCCTAATTGGAGTGCCTTCATCAATTGGATGGCATCTTCCGTGAGGGTGTCCATATCGTAGCCGTCATCGGTGATTTCACTTTGCCCCTGTCCTCTGTGGTCGAAAGCTACACAACGGTATCTGCTTTTGAAGTAGTTAATTTGGTGAAGAAACATTCGGGAGTTGAGTAACAAACCATGGCTAAACAAAATGGTTTCTTCTCCTTCACCGTGTATTTCATAATATAAACTAACATTGTTTACAGTAACAAATGGCATATTGGCAGGTTTTATATTACAAGGTTTCCCCTAAGGCGCAATTTAGAGAGGTTTTAGCAAATAAAGGTAAACATTTTGGTATCAAACGATGTTTTTTCATTTTTAACGAATTATGTTGATACAAGTAGAGGAAGCAATTTATAGCAAGTATGCTCGTTTCTTTCCGTACAGCCGGGCTGAAGCGGAATATCCTGTGGGTTTTAGCATATATTTTACAAAATCACCACTTTTTTGTTAAAAAACCATGATAAATTTTTTGATTACCGAGAAAACACTTATGTTTGCAACCACAAATATCGGATTTTCCCGATGAAAACAAATATCAGTCTTCGAGTTTTGTTGTTTGGACTTTTTGTCTGTTACTTTGCGATGGGTCAATCTGTCGTAGCACAAACGGATCCTATTTCCAAAACCCTGCATTATTTATACCAACACATCAACTACCTGTCCGCCGATAGTTTGCAAGGCAGAATGACCGGCACTAAAGGGGAAGAGATGGCCTACCGTTATATTTCCGAACAGTTTGGCTTAGTCGGTTTACAACCCAAAGGCTCGTCCAATTCTTATTTACAACCTTTTAAATTTGTTGCCGGACGCAGTTATGTTGGAACCAACCAACTATCGGTCAACAAAACCAAATTTGAACTCGAAACGGACTACTTCGCTCTTCCCGAGTCGGGAAATGGGCAGGTAAAGGCAAAGGTGGTCAATGTCGGGTTTGGTATAGAGGCTCTTGATTTGAAATATTCCGATTATGAAGGTAAGGATAACTTGAAGGGTAAGGTGTTTTTAATCAACATGTCTTCTCCCGACGGCATACACCCCCACTCTAAATACCTTAATTACTCGGCATTGAGCAAAAAAATTGCTACTGCTGTTGAAAAAGGGGCATCGGCCATCATTTTCTACAATATAGACCCCACCCTGCCTGACCCCGAAACGAAGATAAGTGCCAAAGTGATTACTGCCAATATCCCGGTATTATTCATCAAAGAACAGGCCTACAAAAAAATAGAAGTATCCAATCCGAAGCTAAGTGCCCATATACAGTTGAGCATGGAAAACAATGAACGCACCGGACACAATGTTATCGGGTTTTTGGACAACCGTGCTCCATATACCATAGTAATAGGTGCGCATTACGATCATTTGGGACATGGTGAAGGCGGCGGATCGCTTCATGCCGGACAGCCCGACATACATAATGGGGCAGATGATAATGCCAGCGGGGTTGCTACTGTCATTGAGTTAGCGCGTGCATTATCCAAACAGGCGGAAACCAAAAACAATAACTACCTATTCATTGCCTTTTCAGGTGAAGAACTTGGGCTGTATGGGTCTAACTATTTTGTCCAAAATCCTACCATCTCCCTGCCAACGGTGAATTATATGCTCAACTACGATATGGTCGGACGTTTGGACACACAGTCGAGAACGCTCACCATTAATAGCATAGGCACCTCTCCTCAATGGGAGGCACTAAGCACGATAGACAAAAAAAACCTGCACCTCATCACGACAGAGTCCGGAGTTGGCCCATCAGATCACACCTCCTTTTATTGGCAGAAAATTCCGGCGGTACATTTCTTTACCGGACTTCATACCGATTATCATAAACCCTCCGATGATGCGTTCAAAATAAACTACGAAGGCATTGAAGTAATCATTGATTATACGCTCGAAGCCATACAGCATTTTGACAAAAAGGGAAAACTTACCTTTACACCCACCAAAACCGAAGAAAGCCAAAAAGCCCCTAAGTACAAAGTAACGCTCGGAATAATGCCGGATTATGCTTTCGAAGGTAAGGGCGTGCGAATTACCGGAATCATTGACGGAAGACCTGCTCAAGCAGCCGGTCTTGAGGCTGGAGATATTATTCTTCGCATTAACGATACGGAAGTAAACGACATGTATTCCTATATGGATGCTTTGAGCAAACTAAAATCCGGCGAAAAAGCAGTCATTATGATAGAAAGATTGTCTGAAACGCAAAAAATAAATGTGTTTTTTTGAAAAAAAGATAAAAAACTGTATTTTTGCATTTTAGTATAGAACATTAAGGCGATGCTCGTTGTTTTGTGGGCGTGAAAAAGATATTGAATGTATGTCTGTTAAAATAAAAGATAACTCTTGGGCATGCTTATATTAGGCATAGATACAAGTACCCATGTCTGCTCGGTTGCTTTGTCCGAGCATGGGAAAACACTGGATTTTATTGAAAATGCAGAGGGAATGTTACATGCGTCAGTCATCACCGTTCAAATAAAAGAACTGTTGGAAAGAAACCAATATAGGCTAAATCAATTGGAAGCAGTGGCCATCAGTAAAGGCCCCGGTTCTTATACAGGTTTGCGTATCGGAACTTCTGCGGCAAAGGGTTTGTGCTATGCTTTAGAAATTCCGTTGGTAGGTGTCAGCACTTTAGAATCATTGGCATGTCAAGTAACAAACAATAATTATGACGAATATGCGTTTTATATACCTATGATAGATGCGATGCGCATGGAGGTTTATACGGCTGTTTACACGTCTGCATTAGATTGTATCAAAGAACCTTATGCTTTGGAAGTTACACCCACGGCATTTGAAAATTATACCGGCGAAAGAACTTGTTATTTTTTCGGCAATGGAGCGATGAAATGCTTGGAAACACTATCATCTGTCAATGCGGTCTTTTTGCCCAATCAAAATTGCTCTGCCGTCAACCTTTCTGAACTAGCCTATCATAAATTGATTAAAAACGAAACAGAAAGCGTCGCTTACTTTTACCCCGAATACGTTAAACAATACCATTTTGTTAAACATAAAAATTAAATTTCATCACCTTTTTTATTTTCATCAATCAAAACAAATTAAGCAATGGGAACACAATCTAAAAAAACCGAAGCACAAGTAGTTCTTCGTCAGGGGTCAAGCAACCCTATCACTCTTGATTATACCGTTCTTCGCAAAGCGGTATTGGTATTGCGTGCGGTCAACCACAAACTGCGTCAGTCAATCGTTATCTTATTGGAAGAAAACAAACGCATGACGGTTACCGAAATTTATGTGAAATTGCGTCTTGAGCAGTCTGTAGCTTCTCAGCATTTGGCCATTCTTAGAAGAGCTGGTGTTGTGAATACTGAACGCCAAGGTAAGTTTATTTACTATTCATTGAATCATGACAGAATTGCCGAAATCTCTGCCTTTATCGAAGATTTGACTAAGTAATTTTGCATAATTCATTGATGACAATAATGGCAGTACTATATATAATTATGGTACTGCCATTTGTGTTATTTAGCAGTAAACTAAAAAATCATTCGACTTTATTTTTAGTTTCGTATCTTTTTTTGAAACATAATTACTACTTTTACGTATTATTATTACGTATTCAATAACTAAATACCTGTTCTTATGCCTACAATCAAACAACGCGACCTAGATACCGCTTCCGAAATGCTACGGTCAATTGCACACCCGCTCAGGCTTTCCATTCTCAAATTTGTAGATGAAAAGGGAGTAATTAATGTAAATAAAATTTACAACTCACTTCTGTTGGAACAATCTATCACGTCTCAGCACCTTAGAATTATGAGAACGACTGATATGGTAGAAACCAAAAGAGAAGGCAAGTTTATTTACTACAATTTGAACTATGACAAGATATTGAAAGTCAACCAATCTGTGACTAAGTTCTTCCACAAACCCGCTAAAACCAAAGTGAAAGAATTAATCGTTCGTTAATGTTTATGGTTAATCCGACTACAACGACAAAAGGCAACCAAATTTCTTTGGTTGCCTTTTGTCGTTTATACAGGCGTATCCCAAACGGAGCACAATTTCAAATGCCCTATTCACACGGATTGTTTTTAATTTTACTCCAAATATACGGTAGAAATACCTTCTCAAAAGAACAGATAAGCAAAGACTGCTCGATAACAGAACGCTACCGGAACTTAAGAGATATCTTATCATTACTTAACAACCCTGTTCAGCATAACCGTCAGTCAAAACCTTGAAAACCATGACTGATGATGTTTATCGCGTACTTAGACAAGGGCAATCAGTAAAAAATAATGGTTGACAAGCCGCTCTTGTCAAGTGGCAAAGCCTCCATGTCGGTTGGCAAAGCCTCCATGTCGGTTGGCAAAGCCTCC
>CALCIK010000193.1 GCA_937907475.1 uncultured Bacteroidota bacterium
CCCGATCAGTCAGAGCATCAAAATAATTCTGGGGACGGTCTGCCCGATCAGTCAGAGCATCAAAATAATTCTGGGGACGGTCTGCCCGATCAGTCAGGGCATCAAAATAATTCTGGGGACGGTCTGCCCGATCAGTCAGAGCATCTAAATAATTCTGGGGACAGTCTGCCCGATCAGTCAGGGCATCAAAATAATTCTGGGGACGGTCTGCCCGATCGGAAGGACCATCAAAATAATTCATAAACATACAATTCAACTTCTTAAAGCCTTTCTAAATAAACTTGTAGAAGATTTTAATGCCAACCTCGTATGTTTGTTCAAAAGTAAACAATGATAGTAAGTGCCGATACGTGTCAACGCTTACCGGTAGGGCAATACGAAGCATTTGTTTTTTTACCGGAATTTTATACTTATTGCCTATCTTTACCACAATATTGAACCGTCTTTTACAGGGCTGAGCGTATTTTGGATGATGTATTGATGAATACTCGTTACTGCGCACATCCCAATTTTTTTGTAAACACAATTTACCGTTCCTTTTTATGAAAAAAATAAACTTTAACTGGTATAATACCGACGGGAAGAAGATACATGCTCAGGTATGGCAGCCCGAAATGAAATTAGACTTGAATGGAGTCATTTGTCTGGTGCATGGTTTGGGCGAACACATTGGCAGATACGAGCATTTTGCCCGCTTTTTTGTCGAAAACGGGTATGTTGTCTTGGCCTGCGATTTATTGGGGCATGGACAATCAGAGGGCAGAAAAGGACATATCAGTTCGTTCAACCTGTTTTATGAACAAATAGACCGTTTGTTGGAAGAAGCGAGCAGACGGTTTCCCGGCGAACCTAAATTTATATACGGACACAGTATGGGGGGCAATATTGTACTCAATTATGCCTTAGCGCGCAGCCCTCGTGTATTGGGCATTATCCTCAGTGCGCCTTGGTTAAGGCCGGCAATGGAAATTCCTTCTTCCAAACTTATTTTGGCCAAAATCGGAAACATCCTTTTCCCTTGGTATCAAGAAGAAAATGGCATTGATGTCAGCAAGTTGTCGAGAGACAAAAAAGTGGGAGAGGTTTATCAGCAAGACCCTTTGGTGCATAGTAAGATATCGGCGCGTTTATTTATGACCGGAACAGAACAAGCCGAATATGCAATGGCAAATTCTACTCAATTGCGTGTCCCTATTTTGTTGATGCACGGAACTGAAGATGGATTGACGAGTTATCATGCGAGCGAGGAATTTGCAAAAGCTGCTGCCGGTAAAGTGGATTTTAAAAGTTGGCCGGGTTTTTACCACGAACTTCACAATGAACCCGAACAAAAAGAGGTGATGGAGTACGTGTTGAACTGGATTGGGGGAAAACTGAATAGTTCAACCAATATAGGACAAGCGAGCAGATGATGTTTTTTTAGTTGGGCAGTTTATGTATTAATTGAGGATTCACAATTCGTTACTCATGTCATTGACCAAAGTAGAACATATAGGCATAGCGGTAAAAGACTTGGAAAGTGCCAACATTTTATATGCCCTTCTATTGGGTGCGCCTCACTACAAAACAGAGGAGGTGGAAAGCGAACACGTACTTACGTCTTTTTTTAAAGTGGGTGAAACCAAGATAGAACTACTGCAAGCCACTCATCCCGAAAGTGCCATTGCCAAGTTTATCGAAAAGCGAGGCGAAGGGCTTCACCATGTCGCTTATGCGGTAACCAATATACAGGAAGAAATGGAGCGAATGTCGGCAGACGGGTTTACCCTCCTCAACCAACAACCCAAACGCGGGGCCGACAATAAATGGGTTTGTTTTATCCACCCCAAAAACTGCAACGGCGTTTTGGTCGAACTCTGTCAGGATATTGAGGAAACAGTTTAGTTCGACAAGCTCACTAACCGCTTACTACGTACCACTTACCACTATTTATTTATAAGTTACCTTAAACTGTACCTCGTATTTATCGGGCAGTTTAGGCACAGTTACCCAATTGTAGTTCACCAAATGTTTTAGGGTATCGCAGCCGGTCGTGCCTACCTGTACGTTAATTTCGTAGATATACCGCTTGTCATCGGTATCGGCAAGCACACTGCGGGTATAGAAAGCCGCACAACCTGTGGCTTCCGTTTTTAGTCCCAATAAAGTTCTTTCATTAAAATCTATTTCCGGCGGCAGGTAATCGGCGCATAGACTATCGGTAAACAAGGCCTCATAAGTTGGTAGGTCGTCAATCACCAATTCCGTTTTTTCTGTCGAAAAACAAGAAACATTGACGGGAGAAATGCCCTCAATATTTACTATGGAATTTAAATCGCAGCCGCTGAATAAAAAGGCCGTCAAACAGGAGCAAAAAACAAAAAGAAGACGCATGTATTGTGTGTGTAACTGTGGTAATAAGGAAATATAAAAGCTTTGGCAGGAAGATGAGATATACCGTTCATCGGTTGCGCAGCTAATTTACGTAAATTGGCAACTTATATTTTGCATGGCACAAAAAAATTTGTTTCGAGCCAAAAGTGCAGGCATTTCCTATCGGTTACGCACTTGTTTTGGCTACCTTAAGCGGTGGTTATATTGTTAACGTGCGCTGTCTTGTGATTTAAAATTTATAGCACCTTTCTAACCCGCTGCTTTGCGAATTGCCAAGACTCCAAGCGGCAGTAAAAGTAAGCAAAAAATAACCATCGTTGTAATTGGGGTTGCCCCTGACAGACCCTGCCGAAAAAAGGTTATTCTCCCCTATCACCTCTGAGGAACGGTCGGAAAGAGCGGCTGCTACTTCGCCGCGCTTTTCAATTAGTTCGGTTTTGCTGTAATAGTTCGTGCTAACGTCATCAATATAATCGGTAAAGGTTTTTCGATAGGCAGCTTCGGCAAACAAAGCCAATTGCTTGGTTAGGCGATACCTGCATCCAAGCCCAATCGGCAAACCCCAAGAGGATAGTTTGTATTTGCGCATTTGCAAAGGATGAAGCCCCTGCCCTTCGGTGCCAAGCGGTTGCAAGGCTACCCATTCGCCATTATACTTTGCCTTGGGGTTAAACCTGAAAGCCGCCACCCCACCGCAAAGATAGGGGGTGATAATCTGCTTGCCAAATGCTGCCATCACCACAACCTGAACGCTCCCCTCCCAAATGCGACTCCGAAAACTCAGGTTTCGGGCATTTCGTATAGGGTCTTCGGAGTGCGAGTCTGCGGCACTCAGTGTAAACCACATGCTGGTTGCCCGTATTCCAATAAAACGGTTCAACATCATGCCGCCTGTAATGCCCAATGCCGGGCTTATTTGTTCGGGCACCAAAGGGCGGTCAGTCAAATCGCCGCTGTAATGTGCCGCCCCTGCAATCAACCCGATATGGTATGGATAATCGTTTGTTTGAGCTGGAAGAGTCGCACTGACCACCAACAGCAGGCAAAAAACAAGCAGACGGAAAGAAACAAATCCCTTAAAACAACCCTTGGTGAAAGCCGGCATAGACATATAAAATCAAAAACTTGATACCGCCTGCAAAGTAAGTGGTTTTGGTTGAATAATCAGATATTTCTGAGGAACTATGGCCGTCAGCCTTCTTTCAACTCAGCCGAAGTAATTGCTAAACGAGGGGCAGGTAGGTCTATGAGGAGGTATCAATTTCGGTAAACTTTTTAATTTCGTCGAGATACTGCCGGTCATTTGCCAATCGGGGCACTTTGTGTTGCCCGCCCAATTTTCCTTTGAATTTGAGCCAACGGTAAAAAGTACCGGCAGGTACGGCGGTTACTACCGGAAATTGCATAGCCATGTCTTGGTATCGTTTGGCCTCGTAATCAGAATTTACCTGTTTTAAGGTCGTATCTAAATGTTGGGCAAATTCAAACAGGTTTTGCGGTGGGTTGCTAAATTCTATCAGCCATTCATGCCCCCCGTTACCGGTTTCTGAAAAATAGATGGGGGCGGCGGTATATTCCTGAACTTCGGCATTGGTTTTAAGGCTTGCTACTTCAATAGCGGCATCGGCGTTGTCAACAATCAGTTCTTCGCCAAAGGCATTGATGAAATGACGGGTTCTTCCGGTTACTCTGATGCGGTAGGGTTTGAGGGTGGTAAACATGACCGTATCGCCAGGCAGGTATCGCCATAGTCCGGCATTGGTGGTAATGACTAGGGCATAGTTTTTACCGGTTTCGACCTCTTCCAAGTTAAGGGTGCGGGGTTGGCTACTGCCCATTTCGCTCATAGGCATAAACTCGTAATAAATACCGTGATTGAGCAAAAGGGCCATGTCGTTTCTATAAGGTTGGTCTTGAATGGCAAAAAAACCTTCCGATGCGTTGTAGGTTTGCCAATACTGCATATTGGCATTGGGAATTAACTGTTTAAAAACATGGGTATAGGGGGTAAAACTCACCCCCCCATGCATGTAAAGTTCCAAATTCGGCCATACTTCCAACAGGTTATCCTTGCCTGAAATTTCCAGTACTCGTTTAAAGAGCACCAAAAACCAAGTAGGCACACCGGCAAAATTGGTGATAGATTGTTTGACAACGAGTTGTGCTGTTCTTTCAATCTTTTCTTCCCAATTGGGCAGTAAAGAGATGTCTGTATTGGGTGTGCGGAGTAATTTGGCAACTGCCGGCAAGTGGTTGAGCAACACTGCCGACAAGTCGCCATAACGGGCAAAACGGTTTAGTTGGTTGACCTCGTGGCTACCCCCTAAAATAAGACTTTTACCTCCAAAAATGGTTGTTTTGGGGTTGTGTTGAATGTAAAGAGCCATCAAATCTTGGCTGCCGGCAATGTGGCATTGATGAATGGCTTGAGGGCTAAGGGGCAAAAACTTGCTTTTATCTGAAGTAGTGCCCGATGATTTGGCAAACCAATTGATGGGCTGATGCCACAAAATGTCTTGTTCACCGTTGAGGGTTCTTTGTATATAAGGCTTTAGGCTATCGTAGTCTTGAAGGGGTATTTGTTGGGCAAACGCTTGGGGGGTGCGAATTTTGGCAAATCCGTGTGTTTTACCCCATTCGGTATTGCCATTAAGCGCAATTAAGTCTTGAAACAGCTTCTGTTGGTAAGGAAGCGGATTGTCCAACCATGCATATACCTTATTTACATGCCGGTGCAAAAAATATCGAATAACCCGGTTGGTAATAAAATTCATAGTTGGCTTGCGCTGTATATCTCCGCTTTAATTTGCAAAAGTCGGTAATAAAACTTGCATTTACCTATGAACGTCAAATATTTTCCGTTTTAGTACAAAATTTTGCCCTAAATAAACCCGCCTTACTTGTTCGTCTAAAGCAAGCTCTTCGGCAGTACCCGATTTAAGCAGGTTGCCTTCAAACAGCAAATATGCTCTATCGGTAATCGAAAGGGTTTCTTGTACGTTGTGGTCGGTAATCAGTACGCCTATGTTTCGATATTTCAACTTTGCTACGATGTGTTGAATATCTTCTACGGCAATAGGGTCCACGCCGGCAAAAGGCTCGTCGAGTAAAATAAACTTGGGGTCAACCGCCAAAGCACGGGCAATTTCTGTTCGCCTGCGCTCACCCCCCGATAAAATGCTGCCTTTACTTTTTCTGACATGATGTAAGCCGAACTCATCGAGCAGGGTTTCCAATTTGTTTTTCTGCTCCGTCCGGCTTAAATTGGTCATTTCCAAAACCGCCTTGATATTGTCTTCTACGCTCAAATCTCTGAAAACAGAGGCCTCTTGCGGAAGATAGCCGATGCCCAAGCGCGCACGCTTATACATAGGGAGGTAGGTAATGTCTATATCGTCCAAAAAGATAGTGCCGCTATCGGGTCTAATCAACCCGACAATCATATAGAAATTGGTCGTCTTTCCCGCTCCGTTTGGGCCAAGCAACCCCACGATTTCACCTTGTTGCACATTGAGTGTAACCTGATTGACAACCACCCGCTTGCCGTATTTTTTAGTGAGTTGGTGCGAATGAAGCAACATAAAGCTATTGGTTAACAGGTTTATTGCTGTGAAGCAAAATATCTCTGACATTCACCTGAATAGAAGAGGTGTTGTTGTGGTTGTTTTCTTCGAGCGAGAAACACACGTCAAAAGACTCGCCGTTGATTAAGTGTTCGTAAAGGTGCCCCATATTATAGGCAATTCCTTTTACCACCTGCGAGTTATCTTGTTTCAAATAAAGCTTAAGGTGGTTGTTGCCCACAATAGTCGTCCATTTTGTTGTGGTAACGTTAGTACTCATAAACACAGGACGGGTATTACCGGGGCCAAAGGGGGCAAACTGATGGAGGATTTGGTAAAACTTGGTGCTAATGTCCCGCAGTGGCAGTTCGGCATCAATTTGAATTTCGGGAATAAGCAATTCCTCGTCTATCGTATCGGCAACAACCGCTTCAAACCGCGCAATAAATTCGAGCAGGTTTTCCTCTTTCATGGTCAGTCCTGCTGCATACTTATGTCCGCCAAACTGATCCAATAAATCGCTGCACTCCTGAATGGCATTGTAGATATCAAAGCCGGGAACCGAGCGTGCCGATCCAGAAACAATATTGTTAGTCGCGGTTAGTACGATAGTAGGTCTGAAATAACGCTCGATGAGACGCGATGCCACAATACCGATGACCCCTTTATGCCAATCGGGCTTATAGAGTACGGTCGTTTTTTTATTGTGAAACATGGGGTCGTTTTCGACCATCAGCAAGGCTTCTTCGGTGATGCTTCCGTCCACAATTTTGCGCTCGCTGTTTCGGGCTTGCAACTCATCGGCATTCCTTTTGGCACTCGTGCCCTCTTGCGAAAGCAACAAACGCACGGCTTGGCGCGCATCGTCCATTCGTCCGGCGGCGTTTATTCTTGGGGCAATGATAAACACTATATCCGAAATGGTCAAATCTCTGCTGATGGGGTTCAACTCCATCAAAGAGCGCAGACCCGGCCTTGGGTTTCGATTTAGCTGTCGCAAACCATAGTAAGCCAATACCCTGTTTTCGTCTATAATGGGTACAATATCGGCGGCAATGCTAACTGCCACCAAATCCAGATATTTAGCTACCTTTTTGAAAGACAAGTGTTTGTTGGCCGCCAATGCCTGTACCAACTTAAAAGCAATACCACATCCGCTCAGTTCGGTGAACGGATAGTTACAGTCATCGCGTTTGGGGTCTAAAACAGCATAAGCAGGAGGCAACTCATCGCCCGGGCGGTGGTGGTCACAAATAATAAAATCAATGCCCAAGTCCAAGGCATATTGAACTTTATCATTCGCTTTTATACCGCAATCAACGGCAATAATCAGCGAAAAACCTCGCTCTTTTGCCCAATTAATACCCTCTGTAGAAATACCGTAACCCTCTTTGTAGCGGTCGGGCACATAGTAATCTACATAAAAATACAGGTCTTTGATAAACCCGTATAAAACTGCAACAGCAGTTGTTCCATCTACGTCATAATCGCCATAGACCAAAATCTTTTCTTTGTTTTGCATTGCCCTGTCAATTCGCTCAACGGCTTTGTCCATATCTTCCATAAGAAGTGGGTCGTATAAATGCGATTCAAGCGAGGGGCGGAAAAATTTTTTGGCATCTTCAAAAGTTTTTACTTCTCTTTGTACCAGTAATTTGCAAAGAATGCGATTAATTCGTAGGTCCTCATAAAGCTCGTCAACTGCTTGCTCATTGGTTTCGGTGAGTACCCAACGTTTATTCATTAATGTATGTTTTTCTCTCCGGGGAAATGCCTGCCAAGGGCATTTCTTAACCCATTTTACAGGGTTTTCTTGTGCTTTCTTCTAATGCCGCTCATCGCAATTGGCGCACAAAACCATCTTCTATTTCGTTCAAAAAAAATATGCGCACAAGATAACCAAAAAACAATCAAACACAACTAATTAAGCCAATCTTGAAAGCATATACTATCGCCTCTAAATTCCATCATCACATCAAAGCCAAACAAGAGAATATGACATTATGGCAATGGTTTTAGGTTATTTACATGCCAAAGTTGCCATTCATCTGCTCGAGGCATCATTTTTGCCAATTGATAAACCATATTTTGAACGATAACCATAATAACCAATTAACCCATCAAAGCGTTTAAATTTTAGCCAATAAAATGCAAATCACTCGTTTAGTGTTTATTTATACCATCAGGATAAATAAAACCATCGAAGTGTTGGCAAAATGTCGTTCTAATTGAAAACTCAATCGAACGGACACCGATTAAAAATAGTTATACCTTTGTGCTAAAGTAGCAGCACATCAAACCACCCCCATTTTTCAATAAAACACCAATATATATGTCCGGTTTTCTCGGTAAAATCATGCAATCTATTTTCGGCACTAAATACGAAAAAGATGTAAAAGCCATTCACCCCATTGTTACAAAAATCAAAGAGGAGTTTGCCAAACTTTCGTCATTAACGCACGATGAATTAAGGGCAAAAACCGACTATTTTAAACAGCGCATTGCCGATTATTTATCTGCTGTCGATTCGGAAATCACCGCTTTTGAACATTCTTTGAAAGAGAATCCGGATATGGAACCCGGGCAAAAGGAAGATATCTATACTCAAATTGATAAACTCAAAAAAAATCGCGATCGTCAATTAGAGGAAATCCTTAACCAAATACTTCCCGAAGCCTTTGCGGTGGTTAAAGAAACTGCCCGGCGTTTTACCGAAAACGAAACGCTTACTGCCACAGCAACAAATTTAGACCGCGACCTGTCGGTCAATGCCGACTACCTTAGTATAGAAGGCAATCAGGTAATTTACAAAAACGAATGGACAGCTTCCGGAGGACATATTAAATGGGCGATGGTGCATTTTGACGTGCAACTTATTGGCGGTATCGTCTTGCATCAAGGGCGTATTGCCGAGATGGGCACGGGTGAAGGCAAAACCTTAGTAGCCACCCTTCCTGCCTATTTGAACGCCCTTAGTGGTCAAGGGGTACATATTGTTACGGTCAACGATTACCTCGCAAAACGAGACTCGGAGTGGAACCGACCTATTTTTAACTTTTTGGGCATTACCGTTGATTGTATAGACAAACACAGACCCAACTCAGCCGCCCGAAGGAGTGCTTACAATGCAGACATCACCTACGGAACCAACAACGAATTCGGGTTTGACTACCTGCGCGACAATATGGTGCGCACACCCGGTGAAATGGTTCAACGAAAACTCCACTATGCAATGGTGGACGAGGTGGATTCCGTATTGATTGACGATGCCCGTACCCCCCTTATCATATCCGGCCCCGTAGAACGTGGCGATGAGCAAGAATTTGAAACCCTCAAACCCCGTATCGAAAGGTTGGTGAGAACCCAACAGGAGTTGGTAAGAAGACTGCTTGTTGATGCCAAAAAATATATTGCCGAAGGTAAAACTGATGAAAAAACGGGCGGGTTGGCACTGTTGAGAGCACATAGGGGATTGCCCAAAAGCAAGCCTATTATTAAATTCCTCAGCGAACCGGGCATGAAAAACATCCTTCTTGCTACGGAGAACTACTACCTGCAGGAACAGGCTAAGAGAATGCCGGAAGTGGACCAAGAACTGTATTTTGTCATCGAAGAAAAAAACAACCAAGTAACCCTGACCGAAAAAGGAACAGAACTCATTACCAACGCCGGTGAAGATGTTGACCTTTTTATTATTCCCGACATCGGAGCTAAAATTGCAGAAATTGAAACCTCCATGCTAACCGATGAAGAGAAACAACAAAACAAAGACCAAATACTCCAAGATTTTGCCATCAAATCAGACCGCTTACACTCGGTCAATCAGTTGCTGAAAGCCTACACGCTTTTTGAAAAAGATGTGGAATATATCGTTTTGGAAGGCAAGGTAAAAATAGTGGACGAGCAGACCGGACGTATTATGGAAGGCCGTCGCTATTCTGATGGACTACATCAAGCAATAGAGGCAAAAGAAAACGTAAAGGTAGAGGAGGCCACCCAAACCTATGCCACCGTTACTTTACAAAACTTTTTCAGGATGTACCACAAATTGGCAGGTATGACGGGTACTGCCGAAACCGAAGCCGGCGAGTTATGGGAAATCTACAAATTGGATGTGGTTGTGATTCCGACTAACCGCCCGATTTCCAGAAAGGATGAGGAGGACTTAGTGTACCGTACCGCCCGCGAAAAATTCAATGCCGTGATAGCCGAAATTGAAAGGCTTGGCCAAGCCGGAAGACCGGTATTGGTGGGTACTACCTCTGTTGAGGTTTCGGAATTATTGAGCAGGATGTTGACGATGCGCAAAATCAACCACAATGTGCTCAATGCTAAACAGCACGCAAGAGAAGCAGAAATAGTCGCCTCGGCAGGTGTTGCCGGAGCGGTAACGATAGCCACCAACATGGCGGGTAGAGGAACGGACATCAAACTCGGCCCCGGTGTGAAAGAAGCAGGCGGGTTGGCCATTATCGGCACAGAAAGACACGATTCGAGACGGGTAGACAGACAGTTGCGAGGACGTGCCGGACGACAAGGCGACCCGGGTAGTTCGCAGTTTTACGTATCCTTGGAGGACAACCTAATGCGCTTGTTTGGTTCTGAAAGGATAGCAAACATCATGGACAGAATTGGCTATAAAGAGGGCGAGGTCATCCAACACAGCATGATTACCAAATCCATTGAGCGGGCACAGAAAAAAGTAGAAGAAAACAACTTCGGCATCAGAAAACGCCTGCTCGATTATGACGAGGTGATGAATGTTCAGCGGAACGCCATCTATGCCAAACGGCGACATGCGCTCTTTGGAGAAAGGTTATCCTTGGATATTGCCAACTCATTTGCCGATTTATGTGATGAATTGGTGAACCAACACCATTCAACTCACGATTTCGAGGGCTTTAAATACGCTGCCCGAACTACCTTTACCATTGACCCGCCTTTTGACGAAACCGAATTCAATACATTGAAAGCCGATCAATTGTCCGACATGCTTTATGATGCGGTGAGCAATGCCTATAAACGCAAAACCACTGCCATAGCAAAAGAGGTGTATCCGGTGATGAGCAACCTTTACGAACAAAGAGGCGAGCAGTTGGATTTGGTTTACGTTCCTTTTTCTGATGGACCTAAAACGCTCAACGTTTTAACCCCGGTCAAATTAGCCGTTGATACGCATGGCAAATCGGTCGTAAAAGAGTTCGAAAAATCTGTTTCGCTGAGCTTTATAGACGATTCGTGGATGAGTCACCTCAGACAAATGGACGAATTGAAAAACTCGGTGCAAACTGCCGTCTATGAACAAAAAGACCCCTTGCTTATTTTTAAGCGCGAAGCTTATGGTTTATTCAGCGAAATGGTGTCGGAGGTGAATAACAAAATTGCCGATTTCTTATTCCAAGCGACTATACCCATTGCTAAATCTGAAGAAGTGCGCGAGGCTCGTGCCCCCAAAGCAACGGATATGAGTAAACTCAAAACCAGTAGAACCGATGACCTGAGTGATACCGGAGCAAATACTCAAAAAAATCAGAACCCGGCGAATCTGCAAACCAATTCAGAAAACCAAAAACCACAAACCTTTAAACGCGCTACACCAAAAGTGGGACCTAACGACCTTTGTCCCTGTGGTAGCGGTAAAAAGTATAAAAAATGTCACGGTAAACCCGGAAGTGATACACAATTGCATTAATCAATTGGATAGTTGAACAGGTTGGCCAAATGCCGGTTGGCTTTTTTGTCAACCTGTTCAACCTAATTGAAACGGCGATTTAAAAAACGAACGATATGGAAGTGGCTACTTTTGACCAAAGTCTTGCAAGTAAAATAGACCATACCTTGCTAAAACCCGATGCAACGGCATCGGATATTCATAAACTTTGCAAAGAAGCATTGGCATTTTCCTTTGCTGCAGTTTGTGTGCCTCCATACTACGTCAACCTTGCCGCGCAACAATTGGCGGGAACCAAGGTGAAAGTGGCTACCGTTATTGGGTTTCCATTGGGATACCACCTTACCTATACTAAGTTACACGAAATAGAACGGGCTGCCGAACTGGGTGCTACTGAAATGGACATGGTGATAAACCTGAGCGCATTGAAAAATGCCGATTGGAGTTATTTAGCGATTGAGCTTCACGCCGCCGCAGAATTGACCCATCAAAAACTCGGAAACCTGCTGAAAGTAATCATCGAAACCGCCCTGCTGACCCCTGATGAAATCGTCAAAGTATGCCACATTTGCGAAGAAGCCAATGTTGATTTCGTCAAAACCTCTACCGGATTTAGCGGGAGTGGTGCCACTGTGGAAGCCGTTCAATTAATGCGCAAATCGCTGCCCCCCCATATTTCCATTAAAGCATCGGGGGGCATTCGGACAAAGCAAGATGCCTTAGCTATGATCAACGCAGGTGCCGACCGATTGGGTTGTTCGGCAAGTGTGCAAATTGTTTCACTACCTACTAATTAATTAATGCTTGAGATTTTAGACTTTAGACAAAAGACATAAGATTTTAGACAATGAGCCGTAGGCAAGGAACAATAGGGCTATAAGAACCTTAAAACTTTGTGTGAAACTTCTGCCAATTAGTAAGAGGCAAATCGTAAATCCCCAAATCTAAAATCGTAAATCACAAATCCCCCCTACCTATGAAAAAGCTGTTTTACCTCCTCATTGCTTTACTTGTTTCACCGATAGTTTTTGCACAACAACATTATTCCTCCGGTTATGGAAATATCAGTGTTGCCCCGAATTATCAGGTAAATATGTTGGTAGAGGCACAAAAAAATGCCAACGCAAAAAAACATACTACTCATGGGTTTCGGGTGCAAATTATACAAGAAAGCAGCCGCGAAGAAGTTCGCAAACAAAAAGCCCTACTGCTTAAAAAATTCCCCTCTCTGAGGGCTTACGAGGTATATGAACAGCCATTTTTCAAACTGCGTGTAGGCGATTACAGCAACCGTTTTGATGCCTTTAAGGCGTTGAATGACCTAAAAAGCACTTTTCCTGTTTCTTTTATTGTGTCTGATAAGGTCAACATTTCGGAACTGTAATCTACTTCGTGTCTCCTTTAAATAGTCTATACCAATAAAGCCCCCCCTTTCCATGCACCTGAAAGAAAAAATAAAAGCATTATCCGTTTCTTACCACAAAGAGATTATCACCATTCGGCGGCATATACATGCCCACCCCGAACTATCCTTTCACGAATATGAAACTGCTGCCTTTGTGCAACAAAAGCTGAAAGAATACGGACTCCCATATAGTGCCGGCATCGCCGGAACCGGTGTGGTGGCAGTGGTAGAGGGTAAAAACGCGAGTTCTAAAACAGTAGCCCTTCGTGCCGATATGGATGCGCTGCCCATTACCGAAGCCAATGATGTTGCCTACAAATCCACAGTTCCCGGAGTGATGCACGCTTGCGGACACGATGCACACACGGCAAGCCTGCTTGGGGTTGCCAAAATCTTGAGCCAATTGAAAACGGAATTCGAAGGAACCGTAAAATTGATTTTCCAACCGGCCGAAGAACGCTCGCCCGGCGGTGCTTCGCTGATGATTAAAGAAGGCGTTTTAGAAAATCCAACACCCAAAGGCATTATTGGACAGCATGTGTTTTCCATGCTTCCCGCAGGAACAGTGGGTTTTAGAAGCGGCATGATGATGGCATCGGCCGATGAAATTGACCTATCCATCTTTGGAGTAGGTGGTCATGGTGCTGTTCCGCAGTTAACGGTTGACCCCATTGTGATTAGTGCGCAAGTCATCAGTGCTTTACAACAATTGGTCAGCCGAATGAACGACCCTACCATCCCTTGTGTGCTTACCTTCGGTAAAATCGAATCGGTGGGAGGCGCTTACAATATCATACCCGAAGAGGTAAAAATACAAGGCACCTTGCGCACCATGAACGAACAATGGCGCAAACAGGCACACCAAAAAATAACACAAATAGCTTGTGGGATAGCAGAGGCGATGGGCGGTTCTGCTAAAGTATTAATAGACGTTGGTTACCCTTTTTTAATCAACGATGATGAATTGACTGCCCGATGTAAACAATCTGCCATTGATTTTTTAGGCACTGAAAATGTTCACGATATCCCCATGCGAATGACCGCCGAAGATTTTGCCTATTATTCCCAAGTAACCAAAGGATGTTTTTACCGGTTGGGCACGGGCAACGTGGCGCGCGGCATTACTGCCAATGTGCATACTCCCACCTTTAACATTGACGAAGATGCCTTGTTAACCGGAATGGGACTCATGACTTGGTTGGCACTGCAAGAACTGAGTAACTAAAAACGCGGGGATCTCGTACTAACGATTACCAATGTTTTTTGAAAAATCTATTTTCAATAACATGAAGTCGTTCCGCTCGTTAAAAGCTGGCAACACGATGACATCGGGTGATATTTGTTTGCCATACCGAGGTGCAATCATTACGTTGAAGTCTTTGGAGCGCAACAGGCTGGAAATGGTGTACTGACCATCGCTTTCCAAGATATAGTTGTTAAGGTTGGTCGTGCTCGATATGTCTTCGTTAAAGATGATGTTCAGTTGAGAGCGGTTATTGACCAATGCAAACGAGGAGTAATAGCCTCCGTCATCGTCTGAAGATTGTCTTTTCTGAACCACATTTCCCCAATATATAGAGCCGTCGGGGTTAATAGACAGCAACAACACATCGTTGTAATAGTAGCTTGTGCCCAACTGGCGGGCATAAAAATTATCAAAAGTTGAACGGGGCATATTTTGTTGTACGGTATAAAAAAGCTCCCCAATAAGCAGTGCCCCACCATCTTGTCGGGTGATGACCTTTCGTATTCTGAGGTTGCTGATTTGGTCCCGGCTTCGCACCAATGTATTTCTGCTCACCCGCCTAATGATTTCGGAATTGAAAGGTGCAAATGTCTGTTCACTTACCCTTCCTTCGACCAAGTCTATAAACAGGTAAAAATAACCACTGATATCGTTAGATTGTTTTTCGGTATAAAAACCGGCGGCGACAATGCGGTTGTTGCGGTCATCAATTTCAAATTTTATGTCGTTCAGCAAATATTGGACGTTTTCTATCTGAACGATACTTAGTTTGTTGGTCGCATAGTTAAAGCGCAACAATTTAAAATTGTCGTAAAGGACGTTGTTGCTGCTTATCGTCCTTTTGACCTGCGCATCCAATAAAAATATCTCTCCCTCATTACTCAAAAAATTGTCTTCGTTAATCAATTTGTTGGTAATGGGTATGTTCTTTTGGCCCAGTATTTCAAGGTTTCTATTGAGCAGTACACAATTAACACTGCTGATGCCGTTGAAATCATTGGTCATCCGTTGTAAACAAATATAGGCTTTGTTTTTGGATACCGAAAGCTGATAACTATAACCATAAGACCCGAAGCTTTTCTGTATGGTATCAACCACGACTTCGGGCATCAGTTGGTGTAATTCTGTGCTCACTTTTCGCGCATATACATAAGTAATGCGCTTTTGTTTTAGGGTATAAAAAATCAACAGTTCATTATTGTACGGAACAATACCGATTACCTTCGATTTTTTATCGGGCAAGAATACTTCCTTGTTCCATTTGAGGCTTAGGTTGTTCATATCATAAGCTTCAATAGCATGATAGCGTTCTCCCCACTTATGTACCAATAGCCCTGCATCGGTTTGTCCTATGACTTCGTAATCGCTCACTTTTCCGGCTATTTTTTGTGGGCGAGAGAAAGAAGTTTCCTGCCCGTACAAGCCGGCATTCAGTAACAGCAGACAAAAGTATAATAGTATTGTTTTTTTGCGATATGCCATAAGACTTTATTAACCTACAAATGACGCACATTGTTCACCAATCTACAAGTTACGAAGGTCAATGTTTAAATCTATTGTAACTGTATGATTAAAATTGAACCTCCCTCCTGCTTATCTCTATTCCAATATGTCATTAAAAAACGACACTGCCCCAACCTTTATTACAAAGTTGGGGCAGTGGTACAATAAGAAAGGTTATTGTTTCAAAAAATTAACCATAAACGGCAAATTGCTTAACGATGTCTCTAACTGTAAGAATACCTTTAATTTTACCGTTTTCATCTACAACGGGAAGCGACTGTATGCCTTTGTTGGTAAAAATTTCGGCAGCATGTCCGATAGTTTCGTCTTCGGTAATGGTAATCGGGGAAGGAGTCATAATGTCAATCAACTTAAATTTGGCATCTACTTCTGCCTCGCTGACCGATGAAAGTTTAGCAACTTCTGACCTGTAAGTTCTTAGAATATCATAAGAACTGATAATTCCTATCACTTTATCTTCTTCATCTACGATGGGAAGATGGTGAAGGTTAAACTCTAAAAACAATTGACCGGCCTGAGAAAATGTATGTGCAGCAGTGGCCACAATTACGTGGCGGCTCATCACCTCAGATAGTTTAACGCTCTTCTGCATAATGTCTGAATTTAATTTTGGTTTTGAAATATGTAGTATAATAGCTCAAAGATACGCCCAATTGTAGTAACAGTAGGTGATTTAAAACAACTTGTTGAATAATTTTTGTCACCATCTGCCTTTATTGTAAATAGGATTTTACCTTACTACTTCACCGTATAAATCAAATTCTGTGGCATCGGTGATGCGCACATCGGCAAAATCACCTATTCTAATATAGTTTTTGTTGTTGCGGGCATCTACCAATACTTCGTTGTCCACTTCGGGCGAATCGAACTCGGTTCGTCCAATAAAGTAGTCGCCTTCTTTGCGGTCAAAAAGGACTTTATAGACAGCCCCTACCCTGTTTCTGTTCAGTTCGCCCGAAATGCCTTGTTGTATGTCCATCAAATAGGCGGCGCGCTCGGCTTTTACTTCGGGGGGTATATTGTCTTCCATATCGAAAGCAGAGGTGCTTTCTTCGTGCGAGTATTGAAAAATACCCAATCGCTCAAACCGTACCTGTCGCATAAAATCGGCAAGTTCTTCAATATCTTCATCTGTTTCATCGGGAAAACCTACGAGCATGGTGGTTCGAAGGGCGATATCGGGACTTTTGGCTCGTATATCGGCTATGAGTTGATAGGTTTCGTCTTTGGTTATTAAGCGCCGCATGTTTTTTAGCACCTTATCGCTGATATGTTGTAAGGGCATATCCAAATAGTTGCAAATATTGGCATGTTCGTTCACCACGTCTATCACCTCCAACGGAAATTTATAAGGATAGGCGTAGTGCATTCGTATCCACTCCAAGCCCTCTACCTTTGCCAAATGTTGAAGCAGATTGGCTAATTCGCGCTTTTTGTAAATGTCCAAGCCGTAGTAGGTCAACTCTTGTGCGATGAGCATGACTTCTTTTACCCCGTTTCGGACTAAATTTTTGGCTTCTGCCACTATCTGCTCAATAGTTTTAGAAACGTGCTTTCCGCGCATGAGAGGGATGGCGCAAAAGGAACAGGTGCGGTTACAACCTTCCGATATTTTGAGATAGGCATAATGCTGAGGAGTCGTAAGCAAATTGCGCTCGCCAATGAGGTCGTGTTTATAGTCGGCACCCAATTCTTCCAATAAAAAAGGCAATTCTAACGTGCCGAAATAGGCATCCACTTCCGGTATCCCTTCTTCCAATTCAGATTTGTATCTTTGAGAAAGGCAACCGGTAACATACAGTCGTTCAATCTTACCGGCGGCTTTGGCAGCGGCATAGTGCAATATGGTATCAATAGACTCCTGTTTAGCTGTTTCTATAAAACCACAAGTATTGACAATTACAATATCGGTGTCTTTTTGGGCTTTTTCATGAGTTACGCCCAATCCGTTTGCCTGCAACTGATTCATTAAAACCTCGGAATCGACAAGGTTTTTGGAACAGCCCAGCGTTACGATGTTGATGTTTGACTTTTTAAATTGCTCTTTTGTTTTCATACCGATAGGTGAGAAGTATCCCGATAACCGGTTGAAGGCATCGGGTAAATAAAACTAGCGTTTAAAGAGGCTGTCAACAAACTCTTTTTTGTTGAAAATCTGGAGTTGTTCAATGCCTTCACCCACCCCTATGTATCTGATGGGAATGCCAAAGCGGTCGGCGATACCAATGACTGCACCGCCTTTGGCCGTGCCGTCCAATTTGGTAATTGCTATTGCGGTTACTTCAGTGGCTTTCATAAACTCCTCTGCCTGAGCAATCGCATTTTGTCCGGTCGAACCGTCTAGGATAAGCATGACATCATGCGGCATGTCGGGCGATACTTTTTGGATGACCCGTTTGATTTTACCCAATTCGTCCATCAAGTGTTTTTTATTATGCAGTCGTCCGGCTGTATCAATCAGGGCAACATCCATATTCTTAGCAACGGCAGATTGTACGGTGTCGTAAGCTACGGCGGCGGGGTCGGCACCTTGTCCTTGTTTAACAATAGGCACATTGGCGCGGTCGGCCCAAATCGTCAATTGTTCTACGGCGGCAGCCCTAAAAGTATCGGCAGCCCCTAAAATCACATTTTTGCCTCGTTTTTTAAACTGATGTGCCAGTTTGCCGATTGTGGTGGTTTTACCTACGCCATTAACCCCAACAATCAACATTACATAAGGATAGGGTTGCGTATCGGGCAGGTCAAAATCGGTATAATCGGGGGTATTGTTTTCGGTTAGTAAGGCGATGATCTCTTCTTTGAGCATCTTATACACCTCTTCCGAATTGAGATATTTTTCGCGGGCTACTCTTGCTTCGAGGCGGTCAATTATTTTAATAACTGTAGGAACGCTGATATCGCAAGCCACAAGGGCCTCTTCGATTTGGTCAAGCACTTCCTCATCTACCACATCTTTGCCGGCAATGGCTTTAGATATTTTAGAAAAGATATTTTGATTGCTTTTTTCCAGTCCTTTATCCAAGTCGTCCTTGGTTTCTTTTGAAAAGAATTTGCCGAAAAAACTCATGCGCGGTACTTAATAGTGGTTAAAAGAGAGGGAAGTAATTGATAAAAGCAGATAAATAAAAAGGCTTCTCTTTATGTTTCAAAACTTAAAGAGAAGCCTTTTCGGGCATACGTACATGCAATAAGCAACCGTTTAGAAACCTTTTAGAGCTTCGTCTAATTGGTCTCTATGTATAATTTTTTCCTTGTAGGAATATTGTCCTGTTAAGGGGTTTTTCTCGCTGACCACGATTTTAACATGGCTTTTACCACCGTCTTTTGCTCCCCGGTTTACACGGGCGTTTTTACTAACTTTACCCATTGCTCAGTTATTTTATTTCTTTGTGAACGGTATAACGTTTGAGAACACTGTTGTATTTTCTCAACTCAATCCTTGCAGGTGTGTTTTTGCGGTTCTTGGTTGTTACGTAGCGCGATGTGCCGGGCATGCCACTTTGTTTATGCTCCGTACATTCCAAAATCACCTGTATTCTATTTTCTTTACTTTTCTTAGCCATGACCTTTCTTTTTAGTGGTTACCGTTAATAATTAGGAACCTTTTTTTTGTAAGTCTTTTAAAAAGGCGTGCAATCCTTTTTTGTTAATGGTTCGCAATGCCGAGGTGGATACTTTAAGCGTAATCCATTGGTCTTCTTCAGGCAGGTAAAACCGTTTGGTTTGCAAGTTGGGATAGAACCAACGTTTGGTTTTACGGTTAGAGTGTGATACACTATTACCTGTTATGGGCTTTTTTCCGGTTAATTCACATATTCTTGACATAACACACTCGCGTTTAACTTTTTATGGAGCGCAAAGATACGTTGTGTTTTTTTGTTTTTGCAGTGTTTCATTATTTTTTACATCATTTTTTTGAAAAAAAGCGATGAAGGGTTATCTACTTCCCCAAAAACATCAACAGATTCATCATAGTGGCCAGATAACCGGTATCATATAGAGCAATAGCAGCAAAGAGATGATGGTCAAAATGCCCCCTACTTTTAAAAAGTCTTTTATTCGATATTGTCCGGGGCCATATACCAAGATACATGCGGGTTCAAAAGGGGTAATCATCGAAATAGAGGCCGAAACAACTACCCCAATGGCAAAGGTGCGTTCATTGACCCCCAAAGAAGTTGCAGTTTGTATGGCCAAAGGAAGTACCACCATCGCAGCAGCGGCATTCGACATGGGTTGTGTGAGAATAATGGTGAGTACCATAAACCCGCCAAGGATAACATATACCCCTAAAGGCTGCAGGTAATCCACAATTTGTTTGGCCATAAACACATCTGTGCCGGTTTTTTCCATTGCTAACCCAAATGCGGTCATGCCGCCAATGAGGATTAACAACCGCCAATCTATCGAACTATAAGCAGTCTCTAAGTCAATGCAGCGTGTCAAAACCGTTAGGATAGCCGCCAACAGAAAGGCGACACTCAAAGGAAGCAAACCGAGTGTGCCCGCTAAAACCGCCAATGCAAAAACGGCTACGGTCAACGCGCCCTTTTTTAAATTTACGATTTTGGTATCTTCTAATTCGTTAATCACCATCAAATCGGGATTCTTGCGGATGATGTTCAGGTCATTTTTCTTGCCTTGCACCAATAATACATCGCCGGTCTTGATTTGTACGTGCCCGATTTTTTCGTTGAAATTGTAGTTTTTGCGATGAATCGCCAAGACCGAAAGGTGGTATTTACGCCTGAAGTCTATTTCTTTTAAGGTATTATTGACCAACTCGGAATGTGGTAATACCATTATTTCGGCTAATTTTACATTTTCACTTTCTAAGTCTGTTTCGCTGATGGCAGAGCCTAAAATATCTATCCCTTTGTTTTTGCGCATTTGTATGAGTTCTTCGCGGTCGCCTTCTACCAAGAGCAAGTCGCCGGCTTCAATTCGGGTATCGCCATCGGGAAAGATGGGCAGCTTATTACGGAGCACTTTCAGCACCTTTATATCTCCAAAATCCAGTTGAAACACCGGCTTTTTAAGCAGTTTAGAGTCGGGCAAGACAATAATTTCGCTTAGGTATTGCCGGATATTAAACCGGTCTGTTAAGCTGCCTTCGATATTGTTGGGTAAAAAATAACGTCCGATGGTCAGCATAGATATCGTTCCTACTGCCCATACCATCAGACCCATTGGCAACAACTCAAACATGCTGATTGGGTCTAAACCGGCTTTTGCCATATACGCACTGCCGGCAACATTGGTAGAAGTACCGATGAGGGTGCAAGTGCCACCAAACAAAGTGGCAAAGGCCATAGGCATGAGCAGCCGTGAAGGAGAAACGTTAATTCGCCGCGCGATGCTAATCACCGAAGGAATTAGGATAGCCGTAACAGTGGTATTGTTCATAAATGCCGAAATAGAACCGGCCATCAGCATGACGATAATCATAATAGACGTTTCGCCCATGTTGTCCACATTTTTCAACTTCCGGCTCATCCAATCCATTACCCCATTATTTTGCATAGATGCACTGATAATGAAGATGCAGGCCAGCATAATGGTAAAATCGCTGCTTAATCCTTCAAATGCTTCCTTGGGTGTGAGTATGCCTGTGGTGATGAGTACAACAAGCATCAATAGGGTAACAATATCGGGCGAAACGATTTCAATGGAAAACAAGACGATGACCAATACAAATAAGACAAGAATGAGCGCAATTTCCATAGGCGTAAAAGGTAGAATGAGGAACATTACCGCTTAAATATACAGCAGTATTGACAACAATGAACTGTTTTGCCATAAAAATAAGTTCGGCACCTTTTTGTAGGGACGTTTATTCAATAATATGGCAGATACACAACAGCAATAACGCCATACTATTCTGTCAGTTCAACCTCGAGGTTGTCTATATAAATGGATAGGTCAGAGGGGTTAAATAAATATACTTTTACGTGGTCGGACGGAGTTTGAGGGGCAGGAATACCGGCTTCGAAGCTGACTTTCTGCCATTGTCCTATTTTCGCCACATCATGCAAATGAAGCGGGTTCCAACTATAACTCTTTTCATTTTCGAAAGAAATGAGCAATAGCGGCTCTTTATACCGGTTAGGTTCTTTTTCAGGAATAAAAATCTGTGCAGTTACTCGCAAAGTAGCACCCGGTTGGGCAGTTTGCAGTTCGTTTAACGGCAAATCCATCCCCAATGAATAGGGGTAGCCGGCATTAGCTTTGCCGGAATGTTTTCCTTCAAACACAATCGTAGTATCGGAGTTTGCCGGAGTACGATCTGTTTCTGTTTCAAAACCTGTTTCAAAAATACGCCTAACTTTTCTTCCATCGGTACCCGTAGAGATGACCGGTTGTTTTTTGTGAAACAAATAACATACGCGGCGATTTCCCCAAGGGTCGGGAGCGTCAAAGGAACGAACCAACTCAAACCGGTCGTCTTGCATGAGTTTGGTCAGTGGAGTATTTGCATCTTCCGGCGAGTACCAATCGTCCCAAATCACCAAACTTTTATCGGGGATGGGTTTGTCTTGAAACAACCGGTCGGTATGTTCTTTTTGTTCGGGGTCAAACACATCGGCATGGAGCACCATACTCAAATAGGGAGCATCAAAATAATACTTATATCCTTGATAACGGGTTAAAACGTAATCGGCTAACTGCTTTTGAGCTAACTGTTCGCCACGAAGCACAAAATGAGTTTTCCACTTTAGGCTGTGAAATGGAAACAAAATCACCAACAACATGATGATTACCAAAACTATTTGACTCAGAATCGGCCAGCGTCCGACTACCCGCAACAAGGAATTAAGCCCTCTGATACTGATGAGTGCCGCCAACGGCACAATGCCCACTAATACCCGCAATAGTCCAAAAGAAGCGAATATGCCCAAGTACCAAAACAGGGTATGTGCGACAATGATGGCAGTAAAACCTCCGTAAACAAGCCAAATTTCTTGTGCCGTGACGTTGATAAACCGAAGATGCAGGGCAGAAAAAAACAACCAAAATGCTCCATAAAATAATCCAAAACCGATTAAGACATACATAGGTGTGCCAACTACCTCTTGCAAGCCCCTTACAAAATGCAGCAACTTTCCTGACCCATACACGGCCTCGGTGGTGGTATAGGGAATTTTGTTGAATACCCACATCAAATCACCATGGTAAAAATAACCCGCTAGGCTTAAAACTAAATGCCCCACCATCAGCAAAGGCAACAGCCGCCACCATCGGGAAAATAAAAGAAAGACTCCCCAAACGCATAATATTACCAACCCTTCGGAACGTACAAAGGGCAAAAAAGAAACTAAAATTACTGCCGCCATCACATGATGGCGCACCGCCAAATAGACCGATGCAATGAGCCAAACAGCAAACAACGGCTCGGTTAAACCCGACAGGGTCAACACAATGTGCATGGGGGCTAGTAATGCAAAGAACAATCCCGTCCATGCAAAGGGCATTTGCAAACGCCGGGCGGTGAGGTAAGTCAAATAGGCAGCAAAAGTGCTAAACAATAGGTTCATGAGCTTTACCCCAACAAAACCCAATTGCGCAAAGGGTGCTGCCAACAACACATAGACCGGTTTTGCCCAGTGGTTAAAGAAGTTTTGCGGATGCTGAAAAGCATAGCGTGCATAAAGGTAGTGCATGACACTATCTCCCTCGTCGCCCGTGCCATTGGCTACAAATGCAATAACCGCCATGACTATGAAATAGGCGGATAATAGGAGATAAGGTAAATATTGACGGTACTTCATCGGCTGCATGGGATGGCTGTTCTATTCTTTTTCTACTGTTTATCCAGTTCATTGGCAAAATGGATGAGCAAACTGCTCAACTCTATAAACTTGGTGAGGGGCAATGTTTCGGGGCGGTCAAATACATCGTGGTAAGCCTGAATGCCTCCCATAGTGTAGATAAAAAAACAAGGAACTCCATTTTTGTAAAACCAATAGTGATCGCTATTGGCTGCCGTTCCGCGACTTTTTATTTGGGGCAGATATAAATGTTGGTCGTTGAGCTGCCGAAGCAGGTTAAAGGCATCGGGAAACTCGGTGGCATTGACCGCAGTTATTCCTTCGTTGCCCGTGCCGACTATATCGAGATTGACCAAAAACCGAATATTCTTCAACGGGAACAAGGGATGTTCGGTATAATACTTGCTGCCCATCAAACCCAATTCTTCGGCACTGAAGGCAATAAATGCAACCGAAAATGGGGGCGGGTTTTGAGCATAATAGCTCATTAAATTGAGCAGCATGGCCACCCCCGAAGCATTATCGTTCGCACCGGGGATGTATTGATTGCTGCCCATTTGACCCAAGTGGTCGTAGTGGGCGGTAAATACAAAAAAACTATCGGGGTATTGTGTTCCCCGTATATAGGCCGCCACGTTTTGGGTTTTATAATTGGTCAAATAGGTATTGTCAATGTTTACTGAGGCGGTTTTCAGCTTTCGTGGGGCTTTTTTGCGCAGAATAGTGATTTCTGTTTGGTACTTCGGCTGCCCCGATATATGCCAAGTGAGCTTTTTGTCTTCGGGAGTAATATAGGCGGCGGCTTTCACTGCACTTTGCAGCACCCCTAATTTGCCCTGCAAGTCTTTGGCATTCTTGGCTTTGTAATTAAGGTATAAGACCTTACCCTCGTAAGTGTTTTCGAGCAGTTGGGCAAACTTTTTATCGTTGAGCAACCATTTTTCCTTTAGCTGAACGACCTGATAAGTGCCCAAAATGCCTGCCGAAGCAGGGTGAATGAGATAATCAACTCCCGGGGTCAGCAATTTGCGGTTAATGCTCAAACTCATATTGCCTTTAAACACATTGGCATCTATGTTAAAGTGCTGATAATAATCCTGACCAAATGAAAGCGCATTCATTCTTTTATATTCGGCAGCGATGTAGGCTGCGGCTTTTCGGTCGCCATCGTTGGTATAGCCCCTTCCCGACATATAGGTTGAGCAAAGCGTATCCACCACCTGACGAGCATAAGGTAAGTTTTGGGCATAAACGGAACAGGTGAAAAGCAGGCCGACAACAGCCGGTAAAAAGTTGCGCATAAAAAAGCCGGTGGAGTTGATATTGTTGCAAAGGTCGCAAAATAATTCTTTAACCCCGATTTTTTTAGAAGCGGCTGTAAACCCAAAATAACCCTGTTATTGCATACCAAAAAAACATTGGGTAGGGCTATTTAACGATGCTCCTATTGAAAACGCTGTTTGCGTGCCCAACTTAGAAAGCGTTAATATATACTCCTACCGCACGATTGCCACCTTTCCCCTTGCCAACACTGCACCGCCGCCGTTGCTGCCATAGTCGCCGTTGTCAGTATCCCCATTGACACCACCACCACTCACCACATAAATATACAACCCCACCGGTAAATGTGCCACCGAAATGGTTTTATGAGTTTCGCCTGCGGGCAGGGTAGTTTTTAGGATGGGTTGACCGGTTAGGGTGAGTAGGGTTAGTTCTATTTCCCTGCCTGCTGTTACCCCTAAATCCCAGTCCACCCCTAAATCCCCTACCCCCCAGCCGTTGTTTACCCCTAAATCCCCTGAAGGGGACTTTAAGAAACCTGTTAATTCAAAGGTTAGGGTGTTTTGAGCGGGGTTGGGATAGACAATTAGGGACATCTCCCCCTTTAGGGGGTCGGGGGGTAAAATGCCGGGGGGTAATCCTACTGTTTGAACAACTACTTCTTGTGTATAGACCGATGTATCTGCACAAACTAACAAGGTGAGGGTAACAGTGTAGCTGCCGTTTTCTTCGTAGGTATGGGTGGGGTGTTCTTCGGAAACGGGGGGACTGCCGTCACCAAAATCCCAAGTGTAGTAGCCGCCTTGGGCGGTGTAGGCGTTTTGGCTTTGGTTGGTAAAGAGAATTGTGCCTCCGGTATCTTCATAGCTAAACGCTGCCTGCGGGTCGGGAGCAAAGCCGAGGCAGACAGATTGGGTAAGGGTGGAGGTGTCGTTGCAAACGATGGCTTGCAGGGTAACGCCGTAAATGCCCTCCGATTGGTAGGTGTGGATAAACGTATCCTGAGTGCAGGGGGCGTAGCCTTGCCCGCAGATAAAGGGCGGACTGCCGTCGCCCCAATTCAAGATATAATGCCCGCCGTCTATACTGTCGGGATAGGCGTATTGGCTTTGGTTGGTAAACAGGAAGCGGCTTGGTAAGTCGGGGTCTTGGGAGATTGTAAATGCTACCTGTGGAATAGTGAGCAAGCCCATGCAGTTGGTTTTGACAATATAGCTCCTTCCCAATGACCAATTTACACCCGGAGTACCCGTAGGTACAAGGGTATCTGAACGACCTACGATAACAAAACCACCTAACGGGTCTAAAGTGGGAGTGAAACTATACCCGTAATCGCTTATTCCCACCTGACCATAACGCCTATGCCACATTAGATTGCCTAATGAATCTACTTTGGCGATTAGCATATCTGTACCGGATACATCATAAGATTTAACACTGCCTATTGCAACTATATTATTATCCGGCAAAATAGCAACCTTTAAAAAGGAACTAATCTGTTCATTGGGGAAATACTCTCTGCTCCATATTGAATCACCTACTGCATTTGTTTTTAGGAGGCGAGCGTGACCATGATTGCTTGAACCACAAAGCACAAAACTGCTGTCATAAGCAGATGCCAGACCAAGAGCATTGGCTCCACCATTTCCAGTGTTAAAACTATAGACCTTTTCCCAAACTGTTATCCCAACTGTGTTAATTTTAATAAAGAAAAAATCGCCGGTTGCAGGTGGGTCCAAATTGACATAACCTGCCGCGTAACAACCACCATCTTCAGCGGGAAGCACGGCGCGAAAAGCACAGTTGTTTGGATAGCTCAAATTGGCGTACTCCCAAAATTTTTCACCGCTTGGGTTTAGTTTGGTGAGGTAGAGTTTATCTCGTATGGGTGATATAAATGGGGGGGTATAATAGCCAGCTATGAACAGGTCGCCTTCAGCGTTTTGGGCAATTGTATAACCCAAAGAGGCATTGTTGTTGGGTGTTATGTTTTTCATTTCTATTATATTCCCTTCGCTATCAAGGTACAGCAGAAAAATATGATAACTTTCATCAACATCGTTTGTAGAAATATACCCCGTAGTTGCATATCCGTATTCTGTTTTTACAAAATCGTATGTATTCATGTCGCCGCCTATAGTATCTAACTCATAAAATGTAATAGGCGTTTCCATGTTTAAATGGTTCGATTTCGCAAAATAAGACCAATAGGTGCTAAATATATCGTAATCAATAGCATAACGTCCTATTATAGAATATTGACTATCACTCTCTGCAATAACGCAATTTACATCGCTTGCTAAAGGTAATCCCAACTTTGTTTCATAATACTTGTTTTGCGAAAACGCCGCCCCTCCTAACAAAAAAAGCAATCCACAATAAAGTAATAGTAAAGTTTTCATGTGCTTTAAATTTTTAAGTATTGCGCCGGATTTGAAACTGGCGCAATACTTAAAGGTGATTAAAATTGTTCGTTACTAATGTGCTATCATAACTTTGTAGATAGCAACACTTTTTCCGTTTTCTACCATGCGACAGAAGTAAATCCCATTTGCCCACTGCGAAACATCCATGCTGTATGTACCACTTTGGGGCAGCGTTTGCAAGTGTTGTACTTTACCAACGGTATTGTACCACTCTAAAGTAGCTACCACGTCATCGGTATTTACATAATTCAAGGTAAGTATGTCGCTTGCAGGATTAGGGTGTATTTGCAAACTGTTCTTGTCAACCATATTAGTATTTTTAAAGTTGATATACATCTGCCAATAACCATTTAGTACCTCTTGCGGTAAGGGAGGCAATTGTATTTGATACTCCTCGCCATGTGTAAGATAACGGATACACTGCGCTTCAAAGGCAGCTTTAGTGTTGCTTTGGGCTATAGTAAGTACTAATGAAGTTTCTGTGGGGGTGAGTTGCAACAAGGCACCGCCAAATTGACTCAGATGCAGGAAATTGTAGTAGCTGTACTGCATGGTTTCGGAATTTACAAGTAAATATAGACTTTATATCCGATTAAAGAATGCACCCTACTACAAAATTATACATTGAGGATAATCAGCTATCTGATAACCGCCACCTTCACCACCACCGAAGCACCACCGCCCACCTCCTGCCAACGACATAAATACAATCCTTGCCGAAATGGTTTTTATGTTGGACTTGCAGGAAGGGCGGGTATTTATAGCGTGAATTATTGAGGGGCTAAGATTCCTTGCCATTTACCCAAAACTTGATTTGAACTACGCTCTTTTTTCGTTCTTTGGCGAAAGTGGTGCTATGTGAATTATATTTAAACATTATAGGTTTGTCAAACCTATAATGTTTTCAACAGATGGGTCTAGCAAAATAACAGCCCCCTAGCCACCAATAAACCCCCAGAGCTCCAAACAAAAAAACCAACCAAACCAAAGAAAAACACCCCTCATAACGATTACCACCTCCAATAACAGAGGTAATCACCCAAAATATACGGTTGACAAAGACCCTTTGCAGGTTGACAATTCGATAAAACAGGGTTGCAATGCTTCATTGCAGGGGTGTTTTGGAATAAAACAAAGGGAACAAAAACCCGTGCAGGGGGGATTTGCCCCGAAACAGGTTGGCTTTGCTTCATTGCAGAGGCGTTATCTGATAAAACAGGGGGAGCAAAAGCTTTTGTCGGTTGGATATTTATAAAAACAAGGGGGACTTTACTTCATTGCAGGGGTGTTTTGCTCCTTTGCAGGGGTGCTTTGGTCCTTTGCAGGGGGGCAAGGTGTTCTTGCAGGGGAGCAATTGGATCCTCAAACCGCCAAAAAAACGCATGAGGAGGGTGGAATTATTCATCCATTTTGTAAATGATTGGGCAAAAGTGAGTAGTGTTGCTGCTCGGTGGATAACTTCAACACAAGCATTTACAATCTATATCCAAAAAACTTGCCCACAAAATTCATCATCTTCATGACGAAAAAAGGCGGACTAACGGAGCGTTGCAAATCCCGATGCTTTACCCAAAGCATCGAAAGGTAAATCAAGGACTTGGGGTTGTTAAATCCGGTTATTTTACCACGCTGAACAAGTTGATGAAGTTCGCGCATCATTTCCTCAAAAGAGAGTGCCGGCAAATGGGTATCTTTCATTTTGAGCCAATTGTCGGTTGTGTTGGTAAATGTATGAGGGGTGTTTGGGGGGATGTCTATTTTCTCACCCTGTTTGACCAATATTTTTTTATCCCCTAATACAAATTCCGCTTCGCCTTCCAATACTTCATAAGTCTCTTGTTGATTGGGGTGAACATGCAACGGTGGACCCGCTTCTTTGGGTCCAATTTCAGCAATCATCACCACTGCATCCCTTTTTTTGTCCATTGCCGATTGGACGACAATGGCTTTTGTGATAAATACCGGTTGGAAATCTAAAGTGTCCATAACTATAGAATTAAGATGGGTTGGGAAAAGACAGTGGCAGTGGTAGCCGATGTTACAATAACGGGGCAACCTCCGTTTCTACGTATTCCTAACAAAGATAGGAAGATGATGAGGAATACTACATCTCCTTTCAAATTCATGCCTGTTTTTGAGCAAATTTGATGGCTACTGCTTTTCGGGGTAATCGGGAATGTTCCATCCTAAAACAATATCGCGTTTTGCAATTTGCATTTCGCCGGATTCGGATACTTTCAAAATACCGCTTCCTCCTCGATTCTCAAGTCTTTTTCGGTAGTCGTCTGTCAGTAAGGTATCATCATCAAACACAAAGTCGTCAATGTAATACTCGTTGTCAATATCCGGTTCTTTGATTAACGGATGAATATGGGCGGGGTTATTGGTATTCGGATAGGGTGCAGGACGGATGGTGTAAATCGCATATTGACCATGCTCGTCTGTTTTTACCCAACCGCGAATATGTCCGTGCCGTTGAGCCTGTTCGTCCATGCCTTCCTTGGGCGAATAATAGCCGTTTTGGTCTGTTTGCCAGTAATACATAATCACATCGGGAGCCGGTGTTTTGCCATCCCGTTGGTAAACGGTTCCGGTTACTAACAGCTTTTGCCCGTTTTCGGTCCAACCTCCACTTGTGTCTGTTGCATTGAGATTAGAGGGCATACCCACATACATCAAATTGCAATCCTCACACCTACCGCCCACCAATACTTTCCGGACGGTCGAATCAACGGGTTGATGTTGTCCACTGTCTTTTGCGTTACCGTTACAACTCGCCATAAAACTGAATAGCAGGGCCAAAATCCCAAGGCGATAAAATGGTTTCATGTTTACAAAGTTGAAGTGTTGAAGATGGTAATAGGTAAAAAGCCCTACTCAATTATTACACTTCCCGACCTGACAGATAACAAAGCAATAGGCAACAAACAGTGTAAGCAGACAAGTGGTCAAATTTGCCAACATCACAAATGGATTTCACGACCCAAAACAAAAAACCGAATCGCTTGTTTCTGTTCCTTAACAAAGCGACACCGCTCCTTTTGTGCGATGTTTCTTGTTGATTGGTAAAACAAAAATTAATAGCTCAGCAAAAAAACAATGCGATACTTATCCCTTTTCTTCTTTGTATTAATCGGTATGTTTGGGGGCATTACTCCTCTAACGGCACAAAACGGCATCATCAAAGGCCGCGTTTACGATGCGGTCAACAACGAATCCATTCCCTTTGCCAACGTCACCCTGCAAGGTACCGGAACAGGTTCTACGACCGATTTAGATGGTTTTTACAGCATCGAAAACCTGCCTGCGGGTCAGTACAACTTGCAAGTGAGTTATGTGGGCTACAAAACAGCCATTTTGTATGACAACCAAGTGAGTGGTGCCCGCCCCTTAACCCTCGACATTGCCTTAGAAGCCGCTGTCGAACAATTGAATGTGGTGGAGGTGAAAGGTTCGGCATTTAGTAAAACCGAAGAAGCTCCCGTATCTTTGCGGAGCATCGGCGTAAACGAGATTAAAAGAAGCCCGGGCGGAAACCGGGATATTTCGCGTGTGGTGCAATCCCTTCCCGGTGTTGCAAGTGCTACTTCTTTTCGCAACGACATTTTTATTCGTGGAGGCGCTCCCTCCGAAAATCGTTTTTATATAGACGGTATAGAAATACCGGTCATCAACCACTTCGCTACACAAGGTTCATCGGGTGGTCCGGTGGGGATGATCAATGTTGATTTTATCAGAGAGGTCAATTTCTTTTCGGGTGCTTTTCCGGCAAACAGAGGCAATTCCTTGAGTTCGATTTTCGACTTTACCTATCGCGATGCCAATAAAGACCGGTTATTTTTTACCGCCACCCTCGGTTCGAGCGACTTAGGGTTGACCGTTGAAGGTCCGATGGGTAAAAAAACGGGCTTTATCTTTTCTGCCCGTCGCTCCTATCTCCAATTGCTGTTTAAAGCCCTTCAACTGCCGTTCCTGCCCACCTATAACGATTTCCAGTTTAACGTCAAACACAAGATTAACGACAAGAACAGCATTTCATTCTTAGGCATCGGCGCGATAGACCAATTTGCACTTAACCTAAGTGCCAACGATACCGAACTCCAGCAGTACTTACTCGCCAACCTGCCCGTCAATGAACAATGGAACTATACCATAGGCACAAAATACACGCACTTCGCCAAAAACAACTATACCAATGTAGTGGTCAGCCGTTCACACCTGAACAATAGAGCTGTTAAATATGCCCAAAATGACGAAACGAAACCGGAGAACCTAATCCTCGACTACAACTCGCAAGAAATAGAAAACAAAGTCCGAATTGAAAACGTAGCTCGAAAAAACGGCTTCAAATTTCTGACGGGCATCAACTACGAGTTTGCTACCTATACCAATGATACCTACAACAATATCGCTGTCAACGGCAATGTGGTGGTGATTGATTACGACGTGAAACTAAACCTCAACAAATGGGGGGCATTTGCACAAGTCAGCAAAGGATTGGTCAACGACCGTTTGATGCTATCGGCAGGTATCCGCACCGATGCCAACAGCTACTCCTCCCAAATGAACAATCTGTTCAAACAACTTTCGCCACGGTTCTCTTTGTCTTATACCCTCTTGCCGGAGTTGAATCTCAATTTCAATACAGGACGATATTATCAACTCCCCACCTATACCTCGTTAGGTTATCAGGAAAACGGGGAATTTGTCAACAAACAAAACCAACTCACCTATATTCAATGCGACCACTTGGTGGGTGGGATAGAGTGGAACACCAAAAAGAATTCCCGCATCACCTTAGAAGGGTTTTATAAACTGTACGCCAACTATCCTTTTTCGATTAAAGACTCTATCTCCTTGGCCAATCTAGGCAGCGATTTCGGGGTTATCGGAAACGAAGAAGTGGTGTCCATTTCCGATGGAAGAACCTACGGTGCAGAGTTACTCTTCCAACAAAAACTGTTCAAAGGATTGTATGGCATTGCCGCCTACACCCTATCGTGGAGTCAGTTTACAGATAAAAACGGCAACTATATTCCCTCCTCATGGGATACCCGTCATATCCTAAACCTGACCGCGGGTAAAAAATTCAAACGGAACTGGGAATTGGGAATGCGTTTCCGTTTTTCTTCCGGACTACCCTTTACTCCTACCGATATAGCCACCTCTTCGCTCATTCCAGTATGGAATATCGCCGGACAAGGTCTGCCCGATTATTCGCGCATTAACGAGGAACGCGGTAGTGCTTTCCACAATTTAGATGTAAGGGTTGATAAAAAGTGGTTTCTAAAACGTTGGAACCTCAACCTGTTTTTCGACATTCAAAACATCTACAATTTTCAATCCGAAGGACAGCCTATTTTAAATGTGGTGCGTGACGAAACCGGCAACCCCATACCCGATGAAAACAATCCCGGAAGCTACCAAACCAAACTACTCGAAAACATCAACGGTAACTTGCTCCCGAATATCGGAGTGGTGGTAGAATTTTAAAAAACAAACGGGATAAGACGTGAGTGAACCCCAAACTACTGTAAAACCGCTTCCATTAACTCTTTAAAGGGCAATGATACGGTATAGTTGTGGTCGGAATAGGGGTGGCTGACAAATTTTATTTGCACTGGTTGTTCGTTGTGCAGGAGTTGTTCTATGGTGATGTTGCCGTATTGTTGGTTCGCCTTAATTCCTTTATCGGGCAGGGATAGGCGGGGTTTCAGGTAATGTCTTTCGATGGTTTCCACGTGGTTTTGCCTCGCATAGTGCTTCACATCAGACACATATACTTTGTAATTGAGCAATCTTACCCGCTCTTTCAGGTAATCGAACAGGTGTTTAAATTCGACTGGCGTGGCTTGCAATGCTTGGTAGCTGAATATAAAGCCTCTACTCTTTTCATTATGGATAATAAAAACTGCATCCGACTCTTGAGGTTGGTTGTTCCATTGGGCTTCAAACTGCTTACTTAAAAACCCTATCAGGTAATCCTTGTGGTTGTTCACCTTCCAAACTTCGTAGCTGTGTTTTTCGGCATCGGATCGGGCAATGAGTTCGTGCAACACCGGTGAGTTGCCTTTTTCCTGTTTTTGGAACAGATTTTTAAAGAATTGAAGCATGTCCTTTTGGGGTTTTAAAGAAAACGGATGTAACCCTCTTTATGTTTGACCATGACCATAAAACAGCGTTGATTAGTTGCACCATCATCTCCCAAACGTCCAACAAAAAACCGCACAAAACCACTTTTAAAGATGGGTTTGTGCGGTTTTTGTGTTGAATTGCGCTGTTGTGGGCGGAGTTAACCTTGCAACTCCTTCCGTGAACAAAAGCGTTGCCTGCTACATTTGCCCCACTGCCGTTTTACCGGCTTTGAAATTATCCAATCCTTTTTTGAGGAAAGAACTGTAATCCGAAATATTGGGCGTATAGCCTGTTGGAGCATTTAATAGCTCGCCGTTTTCGTTTAGCAATACGTAGAGAGGTTGGGTGTTGGAAGCAAAACAATGGGTTTCTACAAAACTCCATTTATCGCCTACCGTGCGAACGCGTTGCTTCTTTTCACCTAAATAATATTCAAACTGTTCTTGTTCCTGCAACGATGCTTTTTCATCTACATATAGCGACACCAAAGTGTATTCGTCAATGAGGTTGGCCACATCCGGCCATACATTCTCTTCCATTTTGCGGCAGTTGACACAAGCCCAGCCTGTGAAATCCACCAATATCGGTTTCCCTTCTTTCTTAGCCAAGGTCATAGCCTCTTCCAAGTCTTTAATGTGGGCTTCTACTTTTGCACCTTCACAGGTCCAACTATAAGAAATGGGAGGAGGAAATCCACTGACCAAGGTAAGTTGGCTGCAAAAAATACCCGGAACCAAGTAGAACGCAAAAGCGATGGAAGCTAAGGCTAAAGCTCCACGCGGTATCCCGATTTTTTTCAACGGACTGTCGTGTGGAAACTTAATCAACCCAAACAAATAAAGCCCCATTGCCAAGAACAATAAAATCCATATTCCGAGGAAGAGTTCGCGGGGAAGTATCCACCATTGTTTGACCAAGTCGGCGTTGGAGAAAAATTTAATGGCAAAGATAAGCTCTATAAAACCGAGCACCACCTTAACCGTATTCAACCATCCTCCCGATTTCGGTAAACTATTTAACCAACCGGGAAACATGGCAAACAAGGCAAAGGGCAACGCCAAGGCCACCGCAAAACCTGTCATGCCAACGGTTGGCCCTATTCTTTCACCGCCAACGGCAGCATCTACTAACAGCGTTCCAATGATAGGTCCCGTGCAAGAGAACGAGGTAAGGGCTAAGGTGAAAGCCATAAAAAAGATGCCCAACAAGCCGCCTCTATCCGAAGCATCGGAAGCCCTGTTGACCAACCAACTGGGCGGGTTAATTTCAAAATAGCCAAAAAATGAAATGGCAAAAATGACAAACAAAGCAAAAAAGGCGAGGTTAAACCAAGGGTCGGTTGCCAACACATTGAGGGTGCTGGGGCCAAAGGCGGCGGTGATGGTAAAACCTAATGCGACATAAATAACGATGATTGAAATGGCGTAGATAATAGCGTTGATTAACCCTTTGCGGCGGTCTTTACTGCGTTTGGTAAAAAAGCTGACCGTCAAGGGAACCATCGGAAACACACAGGGAGTCAACAGAGCGGCAAAGCCTCCTAGAAATCCCAAAATAAAGGTAGTAATCAGTGCTTTTTTTTCACCTTGCGTATTAAATCCGCAGTGAGAAATCAAACTGATTAACTGCTGCATATAGGAAGGTAAATTTTCATCGCCCGATGCAACGGCAGTTGTGCCTTGGTCTTGTTGAATATTAAAGCCAAACTCTTCAGTAGTCGGGGGCAAGCAACGCGAATCATCGCAGGTCATATATTCCAACGAACCGGTAATGGGCGCATCGGGGTTGGCAAGTTTCACCCGTTTTTCAAACGTTACTTCCTCTGCAAATTTGGTAACGTTCATTTTAAAAATCTTGTCGAACCCTTGTTTCTTGTGTGCACTCACTTCTTCTAATTTGTCTTTGCCCAATAGGGTAACATCGGGGCTTTCAACAAAGGTAAAAGAGGTGGGAATAGGTCCGCCTTCTGCTATGTTTTGGGAGTAAATATACCAACCCTTGTCCATCGTGGCGATGAATTGCAAGAGATATTCCCCGTTGCCGAGGTCTTTTTTTTCATACCGCCATTTTACCGGCTGCACAATCATATCATTGGTCAGATTGGTCGCCAAGCCGTTATTAGCTGTCTCTGTAGTGGTTTGGACGGTTGTTTTTTCGTTGACGTTTTTTTTCATATTCCCAACATCGGTACTCGTACCCGCCGCCGAAGAGGTGGTTTTAAAACTGACCGTAGTTTGGCTGCTGCTGCCCGATGCGGGTGTTACGCTGCCGGTAGGTTTATCGGGCGTACTCGAAGGAGGGGGTGTTTTAGACGAAGAAGTGTTCAGATTAAACTCAAAAAACTCGGCCAATTTCACACAAGATTGGTCATTGCACGACATATAATCTAAAGGTATTTCGACCTTTACTGCCGGTTTTAGTGCCTTAATCTTGGCTTTAAAAGTAACTTTATCAGCATATTTTTTGACATCTACTTCAAATATCGGGTCAAAAACATTTTTGACCTTACCCTCCTCTTCCACCTTTCCAATCAGTTTAATGTCTTTGACCGATTCAAAGTCGAAATAAGCAGGCAGTGGGCCGCCATCAGGGGTAAATTGAGAATATACGTCCCAACCCTTGTCAATAGTTGCTTTGAAATATAGCATGACCTCATCGTTCTCCAAGATTTCTACATCGGTCGTCCAATGTACGGGCTGAACTTGTTTGGGTTGTGCAAAAAGTAACCCAAACTGAAACCAGCTAAGAAGAACGAGTGTTAAAATTATTTTTCTTTTCACCGAATTAAAGTTTTGTGATGAAAACATGCACCTGCTTAAATAGGTTTAAATTTACTGCAATCTGCAAAATTAGCCATTATACGCAGTTTATACAAATCCTTAACGCTAATTAACCAATATGAGGCGTAAACACGTTCATAGTGCAGTCGGAAAGCTTGAACAAGTCCGCAAGTAATGCTAGAATTTTTATAAAAAAAGCCCGTGCCATTAAATCGGCACAGGCTTTTTTGTTGCAAAAAAACGGATGTCGGTAATTATTTCGCTACTAAACTTTTGCTTTTTGAACAAAGAACAATAACCCAAGTGCCAAAAGGATTGAAAGCACGGCATAAGCGGTGGTGTTATTGCCCGAAGTGTTTTGAAGGGGAGAAGGAAGAGTTACAGCCTCTGCTTTAGTTGCCGGAACAGGTATCATCAAACTGTTGTTCAACGTAAAACGAACTTCTTTAGGCATGAGGTATTGTTCATTGTTGGCAGCCATGTATTTAATACCTCCGGCTACTTTTACATTTTTCAAAAACTGAACTTTGCGTTTGAAGGTTACGGTGCCGGCATAACGGTTCACAGTTTTTTCAAAAACCGGGTCAAGTTCGGTCAATAGGGTGCCTTCTTCCGCTACAACATCATCAACGAATTGAATACCGCTATTATCGTCAAAGGCAATAGCGGTGGGGAAAGGAGCTGAACCAGTGTTATTTTGTGAGTAGAGATACCATTTATCCTGAATGGTGGCGGTAAAAATCATTTCGTAAATGCTGTTCTCAATAGGACGTAAGCTAAATGACCAATTTACCGGATTGATGAAGGGTTGTGGGGCAGCACTTTTGATTTCCTGTTTTTGGGGTTGCAGTTGTGCTATCTGCTTTTTATTTTGTTTTTCGTTCTTTTCGGAACTCTTTTCAGGCTTTTTGCTCTTGTTGGTCTTTAGAAATTTGGTAAAATTGGCCGCTACCAACAAATCGCCCGACATCATTTCTAAATCAATTGTTTTGTCTTCGTTATATACTTCTTCTTTAGGTAGTGCTGTCTGTCCCTTTGAGCGCGAGGATGTTGCCCTTTGACTTGTTTCCTCTTCGGCAACATTCAGGTCTAAAGGACCGGTTCGCCCTAAGTTGATTTCCATGTTTGAAGGAATGTATTCCTCGGCACTGAATTTTTTAGATTTTACTATTTCAAATTTATCGGCAGCAACCTCTTTGGCAAGTATATTTTCAAAATCGGAAGCAACGAGGTTAAAGGTGAACTCTTGTTTGGAAGGGGGTAGGCATTTGCTTTTATCGCAAGCCATAAATTCAAGGGTTCCCGTGATTTTTGTTTGATTTTTTTTGGTTTTCACTCTAGCCTGAAACGATACAACGTTGGCATATTTACGAATTTCCTTTTCAAAGATGGCATCATACTCGTTGATGGCTTTACCAAATTCCTCCACCTTACCTTGTAATTCAAAATCGGGATTTTGCTTAAAGTTAATAGAGGTCGGTACAGGGGGGGATGACTTGATGTGTTGCGAATAAATATACCACCCTTTATCAACTTTGGCATCAAAAGAAAGCAAAAACTCATTATTGCCTAACTCCTGAGAGGATACATCCCAACTAACCGGGTTGATGACTTGGGCTTGTAAAAAAGTGAAAGAGAAACAAAGAGCTGCTATAAGTGAAAAAACGTTTTTCATAATTTTTGTTTGAATTCGGAGCATCCGGTTTCGTTACGATGCTGCAAACTTTGGTTTTGACAATTCTGCTTAGGAGTGCTTTTATATGTGGTTTGGCAAAACTTTAAGTCAATTTAAGGTTATTTCGAAAACTTTTTTAGGCGGCTTCACACACATTGATTTTGTGCAGGTTATATAATCTATTTCGCCTTTTACAGAAATGGGTTCCTTGGTGCTTTTGGTAATCGCTATGGTATTGTAAGACACTTTGGTTTTAAAGACATTGATGGTAACTCCTATCAATTCGGATAGAACAGGTTCGGGTTCACCAATCTCGTTGACAAAGCCTGCAAATTCAACATCGGGGTTTGGATAGAATGTGATTTGCGGTGGAACTAAATCATCGGATGAAACGGCTTGTGACCTGCAATACAAATGCCAGTCTGTATCAATCATGGCATCAAAAAACAGCACATACTCCATTTCGGAGATTTTGGCAGAAGTGATAGACCAATGCACAGGACTATCTCCGGCTACTGTGTTTTGTATGGCAATATCGCCAAACAAACCCCACGCTATCCCTAATAAGTAAAGAACTTTCATTGGCTAAACCCTTTTTGTTGCGGTCAGTTTCGGGTTAGTTAATCCTAATTTTGGGGTAAAGTTAGATACAGTGTTTGAATTTACCAACATTTTGCTTGTTTTTTTACAGTCTTGTGCATGTTTGACTCTTCTATCAAGTCAAGCAAATTGGCCGCCAATCAGTTTTCCCCTTTATTAAAACACTGTTAAGACCAGCTTTATATCGCATTGCCGGATGCAGAAAAACAACTACATGGGCATGATTTTTTTTGATTTTAAATAGATCCCCAACTCACGTTAATACTTTTTGTGTATATTGCGACACTTTTAAACAAATTGGTTTTATACTTCGTTATATTTTGCGCTTCGGTCATCAAACACGCCCACATGAAAAAATTCAATGTTCACAAAGAAGGTTATAAGATTTTACTGGTAGTCGGTGCAATCCTGCTTGCGCTGAATGCTCTTATATATTTCGTATTGCCGGCACACAATGTGTTGAGTTTGGTAATAGGTACAATATCCGTAGTTCTGTACGGGTTTATGCTTTACTTTTTCCGTAATCCGAAGGTTATTCTCAACTTCTTGGATAACCGCAAAATTGTAGCCCCTGCCGATGGTAGAATCGTTGCAATTGAAGAGGTTGATGAAAAGGAGTATTTTAAAGATAAGCGGATACAAGTGTCCATCTTTATGTCTCCAACCAATGTCCACGTCAATAGAAGTCCTATCAGCGGAGTGGTGAAATACACCAAATATCATCCCGGCAATTACTTGGTTGCATGGCATCCCAAATCATCGGAACTGAACGAGCGGTTTACCAGCGTCATCGAGTGCCCGCAAAGCGAATTTGAAATCATGGTGAGACAGATTGCCGGAAAAGTGGCGCGCAAAATCACAAACTACTTGGACGAGGGCGAAGAAACAGTACAAGGCGGCGAGTTTGGCTTTATCAAATTCGGGTCAAGGGTAGATGTGTTTTTACCCCTTAACGCCCAAATACAAGTGAGTATGAAACAAAAGGTAAAAGGCGGCCAAACGGTATTGGCTATTTTACCCGAAGAAGACGATGATGAAAATGCCAGATAGGACTTTAGACATAAGATTTTAGATGTAAGACATAAGACCTTTCCATAGACCTTAGACACCGGAAACAACGATGATACAAATGCCGGATAGCAGCAATACCCAAGGCTCTTTGCTATCCATTATGCCGAATTTATATTACCTCGTTTAGTAGCTACCTCAGTAGTGAAACATTGCCCTTGAACCGGTAAGTATCGCCATTGGCAAAAGCAATATAGCCATAATAGACATAAACACCTATTGGTGCATCGGTATTTTTGTAAGTGCCTTCCCAATATTCAAGCGGGTCGTGGCTTTCAAAGACTTTATTTCCCCATCTGTTGTAAACAAACAGTACAAAGTCGGTAACCTGACCGTTGGTAAAGGCCGTAAATACATCGTTTATCCCATCTTGGTTAGGGGTAAATGCCGAAGGTATGATATATCGGTAATTATCCAGCGTATCGGTAGGCTCTTCTTCATTGCCGGTTTCATCTTCTATTACTGCTACATTTATAGATTGCATTGCCGTACAGCCGTTTTGGTCGGTAACGGTTATGGAATAAGTACCCCCAATCGTTACGCTTATTGAAGACGTTGTCGCTCCCGTTGACCATAAGTAGGCGGGATAGGATTCTAATACGCCAAGTTGACCAGATGTGCCTTCTACTATTAGGGTATCGCCATACATTTGAGGCGTTGGGGGTATAATCTGATTTATGTCGGCACAAACCGATACCATGCAGTCCAATGTATCGGTTACAGACACACAGAAAGTGCCGCTTTGGGTTACCTGTATGGTTTCGGTTTGCATTCCGTTAGACCATGTAAAACCGTTTAAACTGTTATTACCAATCACTTGAAGGCTGCCGTCAGGCAATCCCTCTTGGCAATAGGTTGTGCTGATGATAACAGGCAAGCCGGGCAGTGCAATACCACTCAAGTTGTTTTCCGGTTCACATTCGGGCACGGCCAGATTATCGGGGTTAAGGTCATCAAATGTAAATGGCGGTTGTAGCAGTCCATCAAAGTTTGCGAGTATAAAAATGCTGTCGGCAGTCGTGGAAATGTATTGCATGGTAAGGCAATCGCCTGTACTTAATTCACTTGCAATATAGTCCACTTGTAGCAGTGTTGCGTTGGAATTGACAGTAGGGTTGGCATTATAAATAGCAACAGGTGTTCCGGCAGGGAGAACGGCTACTCCTTGGTTGCAGACTTCATAGGTAACTGTTCCATTTACGCATACGCTCGAAATAGTACCGGTAGCATTGGCTAAATTGTTGGCATTGTTGATTGCCAATTGTGGGCCGAACTGTGCCATAAATGTATTAAAGGGGTAGTTGCTACTGCCTTGCGGGAATTGTAAGTGATGCTGTTGCTGTTGTTTGGGGATGCTTAGATCATTGTTAATGTTAACGTTGAAATATCCGTGTTGATTCCATACAGGCCGGCAAGGTTGCCAAGGCGAGGCGGCAGATTGGAAGAGGCGGACACGACCTTGGTTAATATCATACCCGGGCGTGCCAAATATCCCAACGCCACAAATGGTTACTATCTCGGCTTCGCCATCGCCATCAACATCGGCAATGATTGGTACTTCCAAAGCTGTGGCCGAAAAGCAAGGCACACTATAAAGCAAATCTCCATTAAGAGAAGCATAAACGGCAAACTGAGTTTCATCTCTGCTAACCACCTCTAACACCCCATCGCCATTAAAATCAAACAAGGTAGCCGATGTACCACAACCTCCTCCATTTTCTTGAATTGGTACTTGCCAAATAATACTCATGTCGTTATCTAAGCAAATTATATTTTGTTTGGTTTTTATAATCAACTCCGGCTCTGGGTCTGTATCAAAATTGGCAATAGCCGGACGAGAGGCATTAGTGGGGTCAATGCCGGTAAAAGTATGCAAAACGGCAGAAGTTTGCCCGTTCCATATATACAATCGGTTAATGCCTGTCCAATCGGCAACAATAATATCTAAATCGCCGTCCAAATCCCAGTCGGCAACAGAGGTAAATCCTTTTCCGCCCATAGCCGCCGTTGTTTGCAGGACAAGTCCGGCACCGTTTATATCTACCGCATATACTTTATTGGCAACCACAAGCTCTAACCCACTACAAGCACTGCAAAAACTATCGGGTAATATATCGGCGGCAACAGAGAGTCTATCATCGTAGTTGCCGGGCATTTGGGTATAAACGGCTCCTGTTTGGGCATTCAGTATGGTAAAACGCGAATAGGCTTCTACAACCCCGTCTTGATTAAAATCGGCTAAATGCCACTCGTTGGGCTGATTGGAGAAACCATTGTCAATATTGCTAAACCATTTTATCGTTCCATTGTGTTCAAGTGCATACACAGTGGCAATGTTACCGGGTATGCGGTTAGAGAGAATAATTTCGCCCAAGCCATCATTATCTATATCACCAACAGCAGGAGTGCCTTGCCCATCCCAATAATCGGGAAAGTTAAAAGAAGAACTGACTGCGCCATTTACCGGATTCAACCAATACATCGTAACATTGTCGCCTCTTTGCCCCTGTACAAATAGTTCGGTAGTCCCGTTTGCATCAATATCAGCAGCTAAAACAATATTTAAATCGGCAACGGTAATCATTGATTGCCATCCCAACTCAATACTGAATACGGGTGGTTCCGTAACATCACAGTTTGTACTGCCTATAATTGAGTCATATTGCCAACAAGGAGAATCTTCGGCGCAAGCGTACTCATAGCAATCTATGTATCCATTGCCATTGTCATCAATACCGTTATTGCATATTTCCTGTGCCAACAAAAAAGTAACAGAGTACACAAAAATAAATGCCCCAAACAAAAAGGTTATAAGTTTCATGGCAAAAAATTAAAGTTATGTGCCAACAAATTCCATGATAAAAGTAGCATTTTTTATTTAAATAGTATATTTTGCACTGATTTTTGATAATTTTGAATGCCTTAATGCAATTGGGGAATAATCGGTACCTTGTAGATGTGCTGTGCTTTATAGCAAACCAATTAACTATCCAATCATTTATACGGGTAAAAGTAGTCAAAATCCTCAATAAACCACTTAAGCCCCATAATGCGTTTAACTCTCTTGACCAGTTCTCGCGCCGACTACGGCATTTACCTCCCCTTGTTGCGGCAGCTTCAGAAAGACCCCTTTTTTGAGATTGCTATCATTGCTTTCGGCACACATCTATCAAGTGTTCACGGCTATACATTAAACCAGATTCTTGCCGATGGATTTACCGTAGCCCATACCATCGAATCCTTAGTATTAGACGATTCGCCCGAAGCTATTGCCACTTCAATGGGGTTAACCACTTTGAAATTTGCCAAACTTTGGGCAGGATTGCAAGATAAAACCGACCTCGTTGTATGCTTGGGCGACCGCTTTGAGATGTTTGCGGCAGTCAGCGCAAGCATACCTTTTAATATACGCATCGCACACTTTTACGGTGGAGAAACAACTTTGGGTGCTATTGACAACAAATTTAGGCACGCCATAACCCAAATGGCAAAATACCACTTCACCGCCACCACCCAATATGCCGATAAAGTAGCACAAATGACTGGTTCACCGCAGCATATTTATACAGTAGGTTCGTTGAGCTTGGATAGTTTGCAAACCATGATACTGTTGAACGCTGATGAATTTCTACATCGTTATGGAATAGATATGCGGATTCCTACCGTTTTGGTTACATTTCATCCCGAAACTGTTTCGGCAACTCAAAACGAGGTTTACACCGATGAACTCATAAATGCGTTATCTAGCATTGATCAACAAATCGTGATCACCATGCCAAATGCCGATACTATGGGCAATATGGTTCGCAATCAACTTTCGGCATTTGCACAACAACACCCGAAACGTGTTTACATCGTTGAGAACTTTGGCACGTTGGGCTATTTTTCTTGCATGGAACTCTGTTCTTTTTTATTGGGCAATACTTCGAGCGGCATCATTGAGGCGGCATCTTTTGGCAAATACGTGATTAATATCGGCAACAGGCAACAGGGACGCGCATGTAGCGACAATGTGTTGCAGGTGCCTATCATAGCATCCGAAATACTAACGGCTATGGCGCATATCTCTGAATTACCACCATTTAAAGGAGAAAACATTTACAGGCAAACCAATGTCAGCGAAAAAGTAGCCGGCATTTTAAAAACATTAACCGATTAGTAGCATTTTGCCCAATGTGAATATTGGCTCACCCCAACCCTACCCCCTATGAGCATCTTTGTTAAAGATTTACCCCTCTCCCTAATCGGCTACTCCGGCCATGCCTTTGTGGTGTATGATATCTTTTGTTCCCAAAACCAAATGGTGAGTGCTTATTGCGAGGTGAAGCCCAAGGAGCACAACCCTTTTGGGCTGGTTTACCTGGGGCCGGAAACCGATGCAAACACCCAAGCGTTGCTACCGGGCTACCGGTATTTTGTAGCAATAGGTAACAATGGCATCAGGGCTAAAGTGCAGAGTTTTTTGACCGCCACTTTGAAGCAGACACCGGTAAATGCCATTCATGCACAGGCTTATTTGGCAGTGCAAGTAAAGTTAGGTGATGGTGTTATGGTGGGTGCTAAAGCGGTAGTTAACCCGTTGTCTGTGATTGGAAATGGGGTGATTTGCAATACCGGTGCGGTGATTGAGCACGAGTGCGTAGTTGGTGATTTTGCCCATATTGCTCCCAATGCCACGCTTTGCGGCAATGTAACGGTGGGGCGGGGCAGTTTTATCGGGGCAGGGGCGGTGGTCAAAGAGGGTATAAACATTGGTAACAACACGATTGTTGGCGCGGGGGCAGTGGTCATCCGGCATGTGCCCGATGGAACTATTGTGGTGGGTAATCCGCAAAGAGAAAAATAACCGCAATTTAGGGCCTCAACGCCCCATCAAAAACTCGGCAAAATCCCAATCTAACGGTGTATCTATGTCCACCGATGCCTCGTGTGGCATGAGGTATTTGCGCACTTTGGTCAATTCGCCTATATTGCTATGGGTCATCAAGGATTGGGTATTGATGACATAGACTGCACCGTTGTATTCATACACCTTGGGACAGTCTTGCCGGCGGGTAAAATTGCCTTTTTTACTGTGGGTCAAAAAGCCGTCCTCATTTTCTTCAAACAATACGTAATAGGGATTGCTTCGGGTTTCGCAAACCGACACGACCATATCTATATCGGGGGTAAACAGCGCACGGGCTTCCTGAACATGACGGGCGGTTCGGAAGGGAGAGGTGGGTTGTAACAAGACAAGGGCATCGTAAGTATGACCTTGCCGGGCATAATATTCAAGGGCGTGTAAAATGACCTCATAAGTGGCGGTTTCGTCTGTGGCTAAATGTGCAGGACGTTTAAATGGCACGGATAGTCCGTATTGCTCAACGGTACTGATAATCTCCTCATCATCGGACGACATACAGATATGTTGTGCATCGGTCAATTGCATGGCAACATCTATGGTATAACCAATCAGCGGTTTACCCGCTAAGGGTTTGATGTTTTTGTGGGGAATGCCCTTTGAGCCGCCGCGTGCAGGGATAAGGTAGAGGATTTTCATGTTGGGTACAATACCATTTATAAAAAAGTCTCGCCTGTCAGTTAGAAGGGCTGTATAAGAAAATGGTACAGAAAAATCGTTGTAAAGCCATTATCCATAAGAACCCACCCCAACCCCTTACTTCGACTTCGCTCAGTACAAGTCCGAGGAGGGGAATAAGACCACGATTAACCACTAATTCATGATTCAAAACTAAACAATCATTTGCAAAATTCGTTTTCTACCCCCCTGCTTTCGGCGGTTGTTTGCGGGTTATTCTGTTTTTGTTCGGGTTCACTGCGCCGCTGTTTTCGGCATGATTGGTTTTGTTGCTTTTATTGCCGGAGTTATTGCGCTTGCCAAAACTACTTCGTCCGCCACTACTGCCGCCATGACCGCTGCCACTTCCGCCGCGGTCGTTATAACTTTTTGCCTTGGGGTTATAGGTAAAACTCGTGCCTAAATGGGGCGGCAGGGGGAGTTTTTGCACTTCTTTTTCAATCAGTGCTTCTATATTGTTAAAGCGTTTTTGGTCTTTTTCGTTGATGAAGGTAAGGGCAACGCCTGTTCCGTTCTCACCTCGCGCCGTGCGACCTATACGGTGTACATAGTCTTCGGCATTCTGGGGCACATCGTAGTTGATGACCAAATCTATATCATCTATATCAATCCCTCTTGACAGCACATCGGTTGCTACCAACACTTGCAAGCTGCGATTCTTAAAGTTTCGCAATACCTCTTCGCGCTCTTCCTGCGGCAGGTCAGATTGAATGTCGGCAGCTTTTAACCCCAATTTTCGCAAGGCGATGGCGACGGCTTTTACCTCCACCTTTTTACCTGCAAAAACCAACACACTGCGCAATTGCTTGCCTTGAAGCAGCGATTGAATGAGGGGCAACTTTTGTTTGTCGTAAGTAAGGTAGGCGGCCTGTAAAATGCCCTCGGCAGGTTTGGCAATGGCGATGTTGATTTGCACGGGTTGCTGCATGATTCGGGCAGTCAGTTCTCGTATTTTGGAGGGCATGGTGGCTGAAAACATCAGGGTTTGACGCTGTTTGGGCAAAAAACTGATGATTCGCATGATGTCGTCATAGAAGCCCATGTCGAGCATTTTATCGGCTTCGTCCAAAATTAGGTGTTGCAATTGACCGACCTTTACATACCCCAAATTGAGGTGGGAAAGCAGCTTGCCGGGTGTAGCTACAATGATATCGGCACCTTGTTGCAAAGCGTGTTTTTGCCTGACAAAATCGGAACCGTCCCCGCCGCCGTAAACGGCATACGAACTAACCCCGGTAAAATAGGCAAAGCCTTCCACTTGTTGGTCTATTTGAGTAGCCAACTCGCGGGTGGGCGATATAATGAGTGTACTGACTTGTTTATGGTCGAGCGTTCGGGTCAGTAGATGGTGGATGGTAGGCAGTAGGTAGGCGGCTGTTTTACCGGTGCCTGTTTGTGCGCAGGCAATCAGGTCTTTGCCTTCCAAAATAGCCGGGATGGCTTGTACCTGAATGGGCGTGGGGGTGTTGTAGCCCATCGCAGAAATGCCCTCTAAAATGTGAGGGTGTAGGTTAAATTGTTCGAAACTCAAGGGGTGGTAACTTAATTTATGGGTGATTGAGTGGAAAGAGGAGCAACTTCCTGAAAGGATAAAACTTGCGGAAGTTGCTCATGGATGGATGATATTAGTATCTCACGACCGATATGCCGATGGTGGCGGCATTGGGTTGGTAAAAATTGAAGTCTGAAATGGTAACACTGCCATCGAGGGTTAAATCGGGTATAAAATAGCCATTCATGGTCATACCCGACAACACTTGGCTGTAATAGATATTGAAATCGGTAAAGGTGATGACCCCATTGGCATTGAAATCGCCGGCACGCATTCCCCAAACATTCGGGCTGAGTTGCACCGTTTGACCCGGGCCAAAGGTTTTGGCGGCAGACAGGGTGAAGTCATACGGATTGCCGTTGTTAGGCAAGGCTACGGGGATGGAACTCATGATGGGCAGATGGTTGCGGTGGCGTACTACGATATAGTAGTTGCCTGCACCTATGCTACCAAAGGTGATGCCGTTCGTGCCGCCGGTGCTGACTACTACGCCGTTGCTCAATACAAAACCCGCGCGGCGGTCTAATAGTTGAGTGGGGTCGGCAGCAGAGCGCACCTCAATCAGTACCCAATCAGTCGCTGTGGCGGGTTGTGCATCGTAAGTAGGAGTGTTTTCGCTTCCCGGATAGTTCCAAGGGGCGGTGTTATAGGGTTGGCTGAGGGGCAGCCTATTGGTGTTGCGCAGGGTGGTGCTCATGTTGCTTGTCAGGGTATTGTAGGCTCCTTGCAGCAATACTCGCAATTCGGCCAAAGTGCCGGAAGCCCCGGGAGCGTTGACCAAAACCGATTGTGTGGTAACACTGGTGCAACCGTTTACCGTAACCGTATAGTTGATGGCACAAGGTACACCCGGAGTAGCAAAAGAGGGTAAAAATACATTGCTCGCCATACAAGGCCCGCTAAAGGTGCCGCCCGGGGTTACCGGGGTCAATACAAGCGGCGGGTCGGTGGTCAGATAGGTGTCGTTCAGGTCGGTAAAAGCGGCATCGGGTTGGTCGTAAACAATCACATTTTGAGTGGTTGTTCCCGTACAGCCGCTTTGGGTTACGGTATAGGTAATACTGATAGGCGTTCCAAAAACGGTTACGTTTCGGGGAGCAAAAACAGTGCCTCCTACGCCATTGCCGGAAAAAGATCCTCCTCCTGTGGTGGGAACAAGGTTAACATCGGGGTCGCCGGTGCAATAAACTGCATCCAATGTGGTAAATGACCCATTGACCGAAATGCCGGGTTGAACGGTAAAACTAACCACTGAAGTACAGCCCGGCACTAAGGTTTGACCCGTTACATTCACCTCATCCACCGAAAAGGCAGGGTCGCTTCCGGTGGAGTTGTTCGTCCAACAAAAGCGATAGCGCAGGCTGCTTTGGTTGTCAAAACCGGCATTGGTCAAATTGGCTAGCTGCCAATTGGAAGAGCCACTAAAGTTACCCCCTACCGAAGTCCATCCCGCACCTGTACTGTATTGCACATAGCCGTAAGACCCGCCACTGCCTACCCCTAACCAATAAAAACTAAGGGTTACATTGCCATAGCCCGTTGTGCTGATGGGCAGTGCCATTTCAGTACATTGAGTACTTGACGCATCGGCATCGAAATTGGCATTCAGAGGTGGCCAAGGCGCATCGCAAATGCTCTGTAATGTTGCGCGTATATGCAGGTAATTGCTGTATGGATTGCCGGTTACTCCCGCCGGTTGTGCAGGCACATTTGGTACGTTTGCTAATGGGAAACCGGAAAAATAACAGGTGCCGCCGGTGTAATTATTGTCAACAAACCATTGATTGGCACCACTGCCGGTGTTGAATGTCCATGCAGCGATACTGCCATTGAAATTGTTGGTAAAAAGGTTGACCGGTGTTCCTGAAGGGCCCCCGCTGCCGCTTGAGATGGTAACAGAATAGTTGTTGGGCGGTAAATTAGATGCACTATTGGTGGTGCTGACATTGGGTAGCCATGTATAAGTGTAAGTGCCCGGAGAGTTGATGGGGATGGTCGCCGTGCCGTTGTTCAGCCCGCTGCAAGTTTCGTTAGTAACAACAGGAACGCCTACGGGACACGGCTGTGCCTGTAATTGGGTGGTTTGCCAAAGGCCAAATACTATTAGCAGATGTAAGTAGTAAATTTGCTTCATACGGATAGCAGGGGTTATAATGAGTGAAATGAAGTAGCTCATTTTGGATAACAAACAGTCGCCTGTTGATTCGCAAGGCAATATACTGATTTTTTGTGTATTTGCTGTTGAAAGGGTATTTTTTTGCTTGTTTTGGTGGATTGGCTTGTTTGCCTTTGTCGGGTAGCTGCGGATCTTGTTCCGCATTTTTTTCAACGGAACAAATTCCGTTACTACCCGTAAGAACAGTCACATCGATTATCAGATGTTTGCTGTGTAGTATTTCGGGTAGCTGTGGAACTTGTTCCGCATTTTTTTCAACGGAACAAATTCCGTTACTACCCGTAAGAACAGT
>CALCIK010000194.1 GCA_937907475.1 uncultured Bacteroidota bacterium
TTAGAGCTCTTATCTTTGGGCTGTATTGCCGCTTAATTTTTAACGAACTATTGATATTAGTAAGGAGTGAAAAAAGAGAATGGCGTTAAAAATGATGGTTGAGTTGGGGGCAGTTCTATTATCTACCCAATAGCCGTAAAAATTCGCTTTTGATGTCGGCGTTTTCAAACTGCCCGCAATACTGTGTGGTAATGGTACTGGAGTTGCCGTCCTGCACCCCACGCATCATCACACAAGAGTGGTCTGCTTCGATGATGACTGCTACATCGGGGGTTTGCAAAGCTTTGCGCAACTCATTGGCTATTTGAACGGTCAATCGCTCTTGTACCTGTGGGCGTTTGCTGTAATACTGAACCAAGCGGTTAATTTTAGATAACCCGATGACTTTTTTGCGCGGGATATAGGCAATATGTGCGCGCCCGATGATGGGCACAAAGTGGTGCTCGCAGTTAGAATGAACGGTAATGTCCTTTTCAATGAGCATTTCATGATACCCGTATTTGTTGTCAAAAAGGGTAATCTCCGGTTTGTTGAGCGGATTTAAACCACTGAAAATCTCTTTTATATACATTTTAGCCACTCGACGGGGAGTGCCTTTCAAGCTGTCGTCGCTGAGGTCAAGTCCCATGATGGACATGATTTCGGCGAAATGCTCCTCGATTAAATCAATTTTAGTGTCCTCATCTAAATCGAAGGCATCTTTTCTCAGGGGGGTATTGATATTGGTAAAGTGATGGTTATCGCCTATGTTTTCAATCAATTCCAGTTCCGCTCCGTTGTGACGGCAACCATTGTGATTGTGTTCAACTGTTAAACCATTCTTAGTCAGGTTTCCGTTTAATGCTTTCATTAGCTTTGATTAGGGATAGGGGGTAAAATGTTTTGAGTAATAAAATTAACGGGTTGCTTTGTGTTACTGTTTAGACTCGTTTGTACAATATTCGTTCATCGCAAAAAGCAATTCATTAACGCAGCAGGAGGCAAATAGTTTCGTGTTGTTTAGCCTTTTTTTAAAATAATTAAACAAAGAACAAGTAAACAACCGTATCTTAATGAGAAAAACATAATTTTTCCAAAAACGGTTCTAAGGTATGTTATTCAGTCCTTAAATTGCGCTCAAAATGGGGAATTATTGATTTCAAAGCGCAATCTCAATATGCTTCGGCAGACTGGGGAATAAAATTTTTAGGACATGTATAAGTTGGATCGTTTTTTTGTGAGTGTGATTGCTTTTTTGTTTTGTTTCCAAACAATATTTTCTCAAAACGCAAATAAGGTCTTGATATTGGGCATAGACGGTTGCCGTCCCGATGCCCTACAACAAGCCAACACACCCAATATAGACCAATTATTGGCACATGCGGTGTATAGTTTTGATGCTTTTACCCATGCCCCTACGTGGAGTGGGGCAGGATGGAGCAGTATGCTCACCGGTGTTTGGGAAACCAAACACAATGTTTACAACAACGCCTTTACCAGCCCCAACTATGCTCAATATCCTCATTTCATTCACCGGGTCGAAACCATTCATCCCGAATTGAATACATCATCGGTTTGTCATTGGGCACCTATCAACACCATCATCAACACGCTTTGCGATGAGGAGTATAATTACAGCACCGATTTGGAGGTGAAAAACAAATCAGTGGAGATTTTGAACACCGGTAATCCCGATGTGCTGTTTGTTGATTTTGACGATGTGGACTTGAACGGGCATTTATCGGGATTTGACCCCACGATAGCAGGATACATCAACGCCATTCAGGTAACAGACGGGTATTGCGGCGAAATTCTAAACGCTTTGTATAACCGCCCTACTTATTCAAATGAAAATTGGCTCATCTTGGTTTCTACCGACCACGGCGGAAATGCAAACGGACATGGCGGCAGCACTTTGGAAGAGCGGAAGATGTTTGTCATCGCTTCTCGTGAGAACCTGCCTCCACAGGAAATCACCCGGCAAGTCATTGAACAAGACATCCCCTCAGCCCTAAACTTTAACGGAACCAACCAATATGCAGCCCCGGTAAGTCCGGGAACAACGTTTCAGTTTGGAACGACTCAAGATTTTTCTATCGAAATGCGCGTCCAATACACCTCCCTTTCGGGCGATGCGGCTTTTATTTCCGATAAAAACTGGAATAGCGGTACGAATAAGGGCTTTGTCATCTCTACTCCTACTTCCAATGTAAGCCGTTGGAAGGTCAATGTGGGCGATGGTACGAACCGAGCAGATGTCAACGGTGGTGTGATTGGCGATGGGCAATGGCATCATCTCACGGCTACTTTCGACAGGGATGGGCTGTTGACCTTATATCAAGACGGCGAGTTGGCAGGTGTTACCAGTATGGTCAATGTGGGCGATATCAACAGCGTTTTTCCCCTGACAATCGGTCAAGACGGCACGAGAGCATATCCCTATTGGTTTAACGGCAAGATTTCAGAAGTGCGGATATGGAACACCGTATTGTCTGCCGAAACAGTGGCTACATGGACTTGTGCTTCTGTTAACAATACACATGTGAACTATGGTAACCTATTGGCTTATTGGAAAATGGATGAGGGAACAGGAACTTCCTTGCTCGATTCCTCACCCAACAGCATAAATGCTGCACAACAAGGCGGCAGTGTGCAATGGCCAACCGGAACAGGAGCACAAACTTGTTATGACTATACACTGACCCCCCGTATTGTTGATGTGGCTTGCACTGCGTTGACCCACTTAGGGATTGGGTTTTTACCCGAATGGAATTTGGACGGGCGCAGCCTTATTATCCCCATATCGGGTTCAACCGTTAATTGTGCGGGTAATGTGCAATCATATCAAGTGCCACCACAGGGCAATTGCGACTATAATTGGTCGGTGAACGGAGGGTCTATTCTTAGCGGGCAAGGAACGAATAACATTAACGTTCAGTGGAGCAGTCCTGCTTCAGGACAGGTATTGCTTGAATTGGAATAGCTTTTTCGTGTTTTTATTCAGGTAACAACGGAACTTGTTCCGTTATTACCAGACGGAACAAGTTCCGTCACTACCTGTTGACTTAATCAGTCTTTAAATGATTATATTCTGAAAACTCAAGTAGTGGATGTGGAATGTAGGGTTATAAACACAAAAACGAACTAGAATAGCTTTTCCGCGTATTTTCAGGTAGCAACGGAACTTGTTCCGTTATTTTCAGACGGAACAAGTTCCGTCACTACCTGTTTGCCTTAATCAGTCTTTAAATGTTTATATTCTGAAAACTCAAGTAGTGGGTGAGGAATATAGGGCTATAAAAACAAAAAAACGAGAACCGATCGTTGACACCGGTTCTCGTTTTTTGTATTATGGATATTTTTTAGTATCAGCTATCTGCCTATTTGGGAGCGGAAGTTTTTTTCAAAAACGCCCCATTTGATGTTTTTATCGTAGTAGCCGTCTCCAAAATAGCGCAGTGCCATATCCATTTCTTTAGGTTCCATAAATCCGGGAATAATGGTAAGTTTGCTGAGTTCATGGTCTAATACCACTACAGAGGGCAGGTTGATTTGACCTTCGAGCAACGAAAGTGCCAGTTCATGCACACCACCTCTGGAATCCTTTTTGTAGCGGAATGTTTCGTTACCTACGGTAATGGATTCTTTGGTTTCGGAATCGAACTTTACTGCGTAATATTTTTCGTTGATGTATTCGGCAACGTCGGGATGTTGGAAAGTGGTTTTATCCATTTTTTTGCACCAGCCGCACCAGTCGGCATAAACATCTACAATGATTTTTTTGGGTTCTTTTTTAGCTAATGCAATGGCTTCGGTAATACTTACCCAATTTACCTTTTCGCCTTTTGCGTTGCCGGTGCTGTTTGGTAAAGTAAAGGAATTAAATGCGACAAGACAAAAAACGAGGGCAAATGAGAGTGCGATTTGTTTCATTTTTTTAAAAACTAAGTTTGGTTAAATGTTTGGTAGTTAAAACGGCGTTACCTGTCTTTCTAAAAAGAGGTTTGGACTCAGCATACCAGCTTTGGTTTAACGTGTTGACGGTTAAAAAATTGGATGATTGGGGTAAACTAATTGAGCAGGTGGGGCACTGCCATATTGAAGTCGGGTATTTCTACCCAAAAACGGTGCTTATCTTTTTTTCGCAGCATTAGAAATGAGCCGTTCATGTGTCCAAATTCCGTATGCAGGTTGCAAGCCGACATGTATTGGTAAGAGGCATCGGGTTCTAAAATCGGTTGTTCTCCTACCACACCTTCCCCTTCTACTTCGCGTTTTGAGCCATCGGCATCCCAAATATGCCAATGACGGCGCAGCAACTGCACGGTATTGGGCGTTTGGTTGTGAATGGTAATTTGGTAAGCGAATAGAAATTGGCGATTTTGAGGATCGGAGCCTTCGGGGTAATAAAAGACTTCAACACTTACCTGAATGCCATCGGTTTGGGCACTTATCATGATATGGTTTGACGGATTGAGCAGAAGGGGTTAATGTTTTTTAATGTTGCTTAAAAATATAGGGGGGGTTAATCAAACTTTTCGAGTTTCATTTGCGGGAAGAACAGCACATCTTGAATGGATGCTTGGTTGGTCATAACCATCGCCAAGCGGTCTATTCCGATGCCCAATCCTGCCGTGGGGGGCATACCATATTCTAATGCTCGTAGGTAGTCCTCATCGAGCATCATGGCTTCAACATCACCGCGTTTACCGAGTTCCAATTGTTCTTCAAAACGTTGACGTTGGTCTAAGGGGTCGTTTAGTTCTGAAAAAGCATTGCAGATTTCCTTGCCATTGCATATCGCCTCAAATCGCTCCACCAATCCGGGTTTGCTGCGATGTTTTTTGGCCAAAGGTGACATCTCGACCGGATAATCGGTGATGAACGTGGGTTGAATGAGGTAAGGCTCACATTTTTCACCAAAGATTTCGTCTATCAGTTTAGCCCTGCCCATCGTGCTATCAGTTTCGATATTGAACTGATGACATACCTCTCTCATTTGGCTTTCGTCCATTGCGCTGATGTCCACACCGGTAAAGTGTTGAATGGCTTCGTACATGGTGTAGCGTGTCCAGGGGCGTTTAAAGTCAATGATGTTTTGACCTACCTGCAATTCCGTAGTACCATGAAGGTCGAGGGCGGCTCGCTCTAACATGGCTTCGGTAAAGTCCATCATCCATAGGTAGTCTTTATAGGCCACATAGACTTCCAACATGGTAAACTCGGGGTTGTGGAATCGGCTCATCCCCTCGTTTCTAAAGTCTTTGGCAAACTCAAATACTCCGTCAAACCCGCCGGTAATCAGGCGTTTCAGGTATAGTTCATTGGCGATGCGAAGGTAAAAAGGGGTATCGAGTGCGTTGTGGTGGGTTTTAAACGGGCGTGCAGCAGCCCCTCCGTAAATCGCTTGCAGAATAGGGGTTTCTACTTCCAAATACCCTTTATCGGTCATAAAGCGGCGCATACTGTTGATGAGTTGCGAGCGTTTTACGAATACATCTTTTGTGATAGGGTTGACCGTCAAATCAACATATCGCTGACGATACCTGAATTCGGGGTCAACGACCGCATCATGTATGGTGCCGTCTTTTTCGGTTTTGACCACCGGCAGGGGTTTGAGCGATTTGCTCAACAACCGTAGTTCCGTTACGTGTAAGGTGGTTTCTCCGGTTTGGGTGGTAAACACATAGCCGCGCACCCCCACAAAATCGCCAATGTCCAACAGGCGTTTGAATACGGTATTATAGAGCGTTTTATCTTCGGTCGGGCAAATATCGTCCCTGCTGATATAGAGTTGAATTTTACCGTTGGCATCTTGCAAAACGGCAAACGATGCTTTACCCATGATGCGTTTGGTCATCAGGCGACCTGCTATTTGCACTTCTTGGTAATTACCCTCCTCTTGTTTGAAGTGTTGGAGTATTTCGGTGGTGGTCGCATTGACTTCAAATTCGGCTGCCGGATAGGCCTCGATGCCCAATGTTGACAGCTCTTCCAATGCTTTTCTTCGTTCTAATTCTTGTTCGTTTAAATGCTGGGCCATTTTTTGAATGGGTGAGTTGGTTATTGAGTGGGTGTTTTGCGCAAATCGGCTATGCTGAAACCGGCGTTGCTATTTCATCGGATAAGCGTGGCTATGTTTTGTTTTTTAAAATCCAAAGTTAATCCCACCTTGAATAATAAAGCCACCGAAAACATATCCGTTGTTGTAAATCGGAATATCGCGGTCTTTATTTTGGTTGTATAAAACATCATACAGCACCATGAGGTTAAATGTCGCTACCTGCCCCAGCGGTTGGCTAAATCCTGCGCCAAGCGGAAGGCGGTGTGCAATAGCACGTTTATCTTTGTAAGTGAAATTGTCCTTATAGGTGAGGAAGTCGTACTGCCCATGTACAAACAGGTTGCCGCCGGTGTTAAACAGATTGTTAACCACTTGGTATCGGGCAAAGGTTCGCCCGCCAAGAACACGGCCTTTGTAGTTGCTCCATTTGTAGTATTCAAATATGGGGCCTGCGCCTGCCGAGAACCTATTGGTAAACCAATACCCTAAGGTGGGCGAGGCGGATATAAATGCAAATCCATTACCAAAGTTGAAACCCACGTTTCCTTCTACAAAGAAACGGCTGCGGTCGAACTTGCCGACTGTGGTCGTTTTGGGTTCGTCATCATCTTTAGGAGGGGCAGAGGTGTTGCGAGGGGGCACGGGTGTACGTTGTGCAAAACAGAGGCCTGTGTCGAAAATACCGATGCCAATGATGGCGAGCAACAGCGTGTAAAATGAGATTTGTTTTTTCATAGGAATAGGGTTTTATAATAGGTAGCAAAGTAAAGGCATAAACGGAAATTTACCAAACGGTATTTCCCGTAAACGCGGGATATTGCAAATCTGAATGAAATGATGCCCCGAATTTGGCAATATAAGCGTTCAAGCACCTGAAAAAGTTCTATCAGGTGGTTAAAAGTTGTCTAACAGGGCAGTCCAGGTGTGGTGGAAATTGGGCAGGACTTCCAACAGCAGTTGGTATAATTGTAAATGTTGTTGGGCATCGGGCACTTCGGGGTGCAGGCTGAGGATTTGTTGAACATCGTGTGCCAAGCTGAGCCATGCCTGTTGAGCAAACACGGTATCGGGCAACGCAGCGAGAAGCGTTCCGATTAGGTCAAGGCGTTCACGCGAGGCATTTATATCGGTAACCAAATACCCCAACTGAGTATTGTAGTTCAGGTAATCAGATAGCTTTAGGTTGAGGTACAGGAATGTTTTGAGCAGTTCTAAAGAGCAACTGATATTACCGAGATTATACCCCAGATTAAAAGACAGCTGTTCGGCCGAGGCAGTGGGGAAAAGTTGGTAAATTTCGCGGTAACAAATCTCCGCCCACTTAAAATAATCGTCGGGCTGTTGTGGAACTTGTGGAACATGCAGTCCACATATTTCAGCTACACGGTTCACATGGGGGATGTTTTGGAAAAACCAACCGCTTTGACCTTTTATCCAATCAATCAGCTTTTCACATTCTGCCAACACCGGCTCGTGAACGGAGTTGCTTAACTGACCGGCAACGATGGCATGGTTAAAATACCAGCCCGAATAGGAAAGGATATAGCCGGTGATATAGAGTTGTTTTAACTGTGGCGAGTTTAACGGCATGAGCAGAAAGGAGGGGGGGGTAAAACAATCGCTCTTGCCCACTCAAAGCAGGAGCGATTGCCGAAGGTTTACAAAAAAGTGGTTAGTTCCTGATTTGGTCGATTCCGGTTGCCCCGGCGTTGGTTCGGTACCAGTTAAAGTCATTCAGGTCGAGGTTGCCGTCCAGATTGGTATCGGCGGCCGGGTAATTGCTCATGCCGGGCGGGGTGATGATGTAAAGGTTGTAGTCGGCATAGTTAATGACCCCGTTTCCTGTAATATCGCCTGCATACATGCCGTAGATAGTACCGTTCAACGGTGCGGCTTGGGTGGCGGCATGGTTAATATTGGATAAATTGCTGAGGTCAAAAGTTGTAACGTTGGGAAGGGTAAAGGCATTGGCACTCAATAACCCGATATGATTGCGATGTTTTACCGAAACAAAATAAGTACTGCCACCTGAAAGGCTTCCAAATGCCACCCCTTCGGAGCCGTCAAGGTCGGTCAGGATGCCATCGCTGCGCAGCAAAGCCGCCCGGCGTTCCAAAACAACCGAACTATTGGCGGAGGAGCGCACTTCCACCAATACCCAATCTACTGTATTGGGCGGGAGGGTTTGAACACACTCCGTACCGGTGTAATTCCAAGGTGTGGTATTGTAGGGTTGTGCCGTGGGCAGATAACCGTTGATCAGCAACTGTGTACTCATCAATCCGCCTCCCGTATTGTAGGGGGCTTGTAACAACAACTTTAGCTTGACTATAACCGGATTGTTGATAAATGGTGGTTGATCGATGGTTATGGCAGTCATGGCGGTACATCCTTGCCCGTCCGAAACGGTGATGTTGTAATTTCCGACAGGGATATTGGTACGGGTAGCATCGTTGGTGTTAAACCCGTCCGACCATAAATAATTATAGGGAAGTGTACCGCTGATTGCCGACATCGTGGCTTGACCGTTGTTGCTACCGGAACAGGTGGCATTCAAGAAAGACCCTACCGACAGAACAGGATTGGGGTAAACGGTCAGGGTAACTTTGGTGCGGGTAAGGCTATAACAGGCTTGTGGGTTGACCGCTTCCACCCAATATTCGTAAATGCCCGGTGTTGGCGGAACAGCGGGTATGTATGTATTTGCCCCTTCAAAAATAAGGCTTGCTTCCCCCGTTGCCGCTCCATACCAACGGTATGTATAGTCGGGAATGGCTTGTACGGATAGTGGGGCAGGCAATAGGTCGCCTTGACAAATCCCCTGATTGACCGCATTAGTAGGAGGAGACGGAATACTGCAAGCCACCCAAACCGAATAGTCTCGAGGTTGCAGTTCGATATAAATACGGCCTAAAAAGTCAACCACCGCATACGGATAGGAGGAACGTTTGAGCACATCCATTAAGATATCGCCTTGCGCAAGGGTAAATGCGCCTCCCGAAGTGTTGACCCCGTGGTCAACTTTCAACACATCGGTGCCGCCGGCAAAGTTGATGGCTACGATGACATTCTTACCCGATGGAGTACCGCCTAATTGATAGACCATTGTTGTACTGGCAAAACCACCAAAGAAGGACTGAATAAAGGGGGTAGAAAAACGGCTGAGGTAGTCAATAGTAGTAGCCCCAAAGATGTTTTTCTTGTGAATGTCCATCAGTTTGTCAATCTGTGGTTTGAGCGTAACGTTTGGAGCATTGGGAATGTTAGAGCCGTAATAATCGGGGTAATAGACACAAGGCAGCCCAATTTGGTTGTTGGTTAAGATATAGGTATAGGCCAATATCGGGTTGTTTTGAACAGGCTGTCCGGCATCCCGGAAATCGTGGTTGTTGACAAAAGTAACCACATTGTAGGGGCTGCTGCCTGCCGCACGCACCATGCCCGAATTGAAAACATTTCGCACATCGTAGCCGAAGGCATCGCAGGCATCTTTGAGCGATTGGCGGAGGTTAAAATCAAACAGTCTCAGCTTAATGGCACTTTGTGCGGCGGGGTTCATATTGGCATATACATTGGTTATCCAAGTATTGAGCACGCCGGGGTTGCCGTCAAAAAATTCACCCACCACCATGTTAGGAATGCGGTTGGTGGCATGAAGGTGGTTCATCATATCGCCCACAAAGGAAGGTGGAAAATGTTTGACCGCATCCATACGCAATCCGCGTATGCCCACATCGTCCCATAACCAGTCGGTCCAAGTTTTTAGGGTATCGCGCAGTTTTTGTTGACCTTGGTCGTAATCGTAAAAGAACCACATAAAATCGAGGTCGCCACTGAGTTGGGTGGGGTTGCCATTGGGCTTAAAATAGCTCCAATCCATGCCGCCACGCCCACTGCCCATGTTGTTAAAATTGGTATAGGTAAGATATTGCAGGTCGCTTTGTATGTCCTGATTGCGGGCAACGCTCCATAACCCATAAATGAAGTGGTCGGAATAACCGCTTTGCACGTTGCTCAAAACAATTCGGAGCGTATCGCCGGCGGCATTGAAATTGCCCGGGTTGATGATTAACCCAAATTGGTCCACCCCACAACTGCCGCCACAACTGCCTACATTGTCAATATAGGCTTCCATATCGCGGCCTAATTGCAAGAAATCGGTATTACCGGATTCGCCACAATCACTGCCGCCGTTGGGTTCCTGTTCGACTAGAGGGGGGAGACCCTGATAACCCGTGGCATTTGTCCAAGCATATACTTTGTACTTGTTGCCATAAAAGTCGGGGTGCTTAGAGGCTGAGGCTATTTTGAAATAATAGATACCCGCACCGTTTAACGAAGCCCCGCCAAGCGGCAAAATCAGTTGAAAACGGTCGGAAGGGTAGGGGTTGTCCCCGCTGTTTCGTTTGGTACAATTGTAGCTTTCTATCCAACCTTCTACCGCAGGGTTTAATTCGGGCGCACCACCATCGCGGTGGTTATAAACCACATCGGCCACCGCTTCAATCCCATTGCTATTGAGTGCTGCAATACAATCGTCTAAATCGGTGCGGGTACCAAATCCCGTTGGGCCGGCATATTCCCCCAAATCGTATAAATCTCTGGGGTCGTAGCCGTTGCTGTTATTGCCAAAACTGCTGTTCGACAACGGAGGGAGCCATAGTTGGGTAAATCCGACGTTGCCCAATTCCGATGCTTTGTTTTTGAGGGTATCCGCCCAGTTGAAACCGTTTGCGGTTTTCGGGTAATCCCAATACCAACTTTGCATCATAAAATCCTGAGCAGCCAAGTGCAAACAGGATGCAAGAAAAAGGAGTGCGGGTAAAAGATAACGCATATAGCAGAGGGGTTGATAGAAATTTGTATAATTATTATAGTATAAGTAGGTTAGTTTAAACAACACTACTTAACAAGCTATGTAGCCGAATGTTTACCGTTTGGTTGCATCCATGTTTAAGTTCTCCGGTGGCTGATATTCAGGTCGTATAAAATCCATCCTTCATCAAGTTCGGGTAAAAGGAACGGCAATCATTGGAACTGACAACAAGTAGAATTAAGACAAATTTAGTGAAAAGAGTATGGTAAAAAAAACGCCACAAGTTAAGCCAACTCACCATTAAAACAGACAATTTGACTAACTTCGTTAAACATTCCGCACCGCTTATTTCATTTTTTAGCGTTTTGAAAGCCAAATTGCAACCCTGCAAGAACGCCTTGTGCCCCTGTAAAGAAACAAATCGCCCCTGCAATGAAGTAAAACACCCCTGCAAAAGACTAAAGTCCCCCTTGTAATATAAAATATCCAACCGACAAAAGTTTTTATTCCCCCTGTTTTACCCGAAAACGCCTCTGCTATAAAACCAAGCCACCCTGTTTTGGGGCAAATCCCACCTGCAAGGGTTTTTGTTCCCTCGGTTTTTTTCCAAAACACCCCTGCAATGAAGCATTGCAACCCTGTTTTATCGAATTGTCAACCTGCAAGGGGGCTTTGTCAACCGTAAAATTTGTTGTTTCTACCCCGCCGGAACACGCAAAAACCATCAAGAGGGGTGCTTTTCTTGAGTTTGAGTGCTTTTAATTGCTTGTTGGTGGGTGGTAATTGATGTAGAGATAGCTTTTTTTTAGCAAGGGGTGTTGCCTGCTAACCTTACAGGTTTGGCAAACTTTTTTCAAGTGTATCACTAATACACCTCACCCACACTTACACCGAAGTAGGTGACTACCTCGTTACCCTCACCGCCGTCGTTTGTTCCGATACCAGTATCACCAAACAGCTTGTGTAGCCGCGTTAGGGGAGTGGTGCAGTAGGTTATCCCTGCCCCCTAAAGGGGAAAATACCCTAACCTTAGCCTTAACAGAAGGCTTTAACCCCCATCGGGCACAGGGGTGTCGGTGATTTAGAACTAACTCTCCTCACCCTAACCGGTCAAACCGTGCTTGAAACCACCCTTGTTTCGACAGGCTCAACAAGCCAAACCACCATTTCGGTTGCCCATCTTCCAGCGGGGTTGTATCTTTATGTGGTGAGTGGTGGTGGTGGGGGTGTCGTCAGTGGGGGCACTGACAACGGCGACTATGGCGGCAACGGCAACAACGGCTACTATGGCAGCAACGGCGGTACAGTGTTGGCGAGGGGAAAGGTGGCGGTAGTGCGGTAGGGTTTTAGTAGAGACAAGGCATGCCTTGTCTCTACAATATGGCACAATTATTAAAACAATTCCGTTTGCCTCCCTAGTTTACCCGATTGTTCAAACTCCAACAACCATTTTTTGCGCCATATCCCACCGGCATAGCCGGTTAGTGCTCCGCTGCTGCTCACAATTCTATGGCAAGGCACAACCACCCCTATCGGATTAGCACCGCAAGCAGCACCCACAGCCCTTGCTGCGCTGATATTCACCAATTGCTTGGCAATCACCCCGTAAGTACAAATTTCCCCAAACGGAATATTGAGCAAAAAACGCCAGACATTCATTTGAAAATCGGTACCCTCTAAATGTAGCGGCAAGTCAAAACGCTTTAGTTTTCCGGCATAGTAATCGTTCAATTGCGCCTTAGCACTGACCAAACAATCGGGTTGCTCCTCTGTCGCAATATCCGTATCCCGTTCATCGGTAAATTGCATACTGTAAATTCCTTGCCCATTGGCACTGATCTTCATCCGTCCCAAAGGCGATTCATAAAAGGTAATATAGTTCATGCCCAACATGCTTTAATGCCCCGCAAATTTAACAAACCTATCCCAAATACATAGCGCGACTCCCTTCCATCAAAGACTTCACCTCGATTATAATCTGATATTTAACGTGTAAATCTGTAAGATTGTAAAATTAGGGATAAACAAATCAATAACTTTGCGCCCGCTTTTGCAGAAACGCCATTGACCTGTGCGATGTTGGGGTTAAAGCATCGCACAGAAATATAGATAGACCTAGAAGCACTTCTAATTATTTAACTTAACTCGAAAAGCAACTCTCCCATGAAAGTATTGATAGTAGGTGGCGGTATTATGGGCAATACCTTTGCCGAAAGTTTTTTATCTGCCCACATCATCCGTCCCAAAGACCTGATTATCCTCGAAGCCAACCCTCAGCGAGCAGAATACCTGCGTCAGCGCGAACGCGGCACCATATACGAAACTCCGGGCAGCTATATTAACGAAGTTGATTTGGTGGTCTTGGCGGTTAAACCGCAGGATGCCGAAGCTGTTTACCCCGTAATTCGTCCCCATTTAAACCCCAACACGCTTGTGCTTTCCATCATGGCGGGGGTAAAACTGGCCAGCATTGAAAAAGGCTTGGGGGTTACAAAAATTATCCGTTCCATGCCCAACTTGCCCGCCCAAATAGGCATGGGGATGACCGCCTTTACCGCCAAAGAAGAAGTCAGTCGAAAAGAAATCATCGCGGTTCAAAACCTGTTAAGCACCACCGGCCGCGCCATTCACTTCGACGACGAGCGCATGATAGATGCCGCCACAGCCATATCGGGCAGCGGCCCGGCTTATGTGTATTACTTTATGAAAAACATGATTGAAGCCGCCATCACCTTAGGCTTCAATGAATCGGAAGCCGAACTCTTGGTTTGGCAAACTTTCGTAGGGGCGATGCAACTGCACAACAAAAACAACTTTAGCTGTGATGAATGGATTAAGCGGGTATCCTCCAAAGGGGGCACGACAGAAGCTGCGGTAAAAGTCTTTGAAAGCCAACACTTAGGCAATGCCATTCAAGACGGAATCATAGCAGCATTTCAAAGGGCGGAAGAATTGGGCAGGTAGTTGTATCACTACATTTATAATAGGCATTTGCGATTCCAATTGTTATTTACCTGTTTGGCAAACGAAAATGAGAGATGCAAAAGGAACAAAGCGCAATCATATTGTATTAGTTCGCGCTAGTAAGTTTCTCACACGAGAAACCAAAAAGAAATAAACTTCCTTAAAATTTATTACAAGCTAAATAGTTGCAGTTTTGGTAAAAGTAGTAGTACCTTTGCGCTTTATTTAGTTTTTCAATAATTTGCAACCGTAATGGCCAATATAAAGCTAAAAAAGGGGCTTGATATCAAAATCAAAGGCAAACCCCAAAACGAAACCCTTCCGCTCAATAGCCGCACCTACGCCCTCACTGCTTCCGATTTTATAGGACTCTCGCCCATCCCCAAGTTGTTGGTCAATATAGGCGATGAAGTGAAAGCCGGCACACCCCTGTTTTTTGACAAAAAAAATCCCGATATCCTCTACGTTTCACCCGTTAGCGGTGAAGTGGTCGAGATTAGAAGAGCCGCCAAACGCGCTATTGATGAGGTGGTGATACTTGCTGACAACAAAATGACCTATCTTCCGTTGGAGCGTATCCGCATCAGCAGTGCTTCAAGAGAAGAGGTGGTGAAGCATTTACAAGCGACCGGCTGCTGGCCATTTTTCCGCCAACGCCCCTTCAACATCATAGCACACCCCAACGAAACGCCGCGCGACATCTTCATTTCGGGTTTTGACACGGCTCCGCTCGCTCCCGACTTAAACTATGTTTTAGAAGGTCAGAAAGACGACTTTCAAGCCGGTGTAGAAGTGTTGCGCAAACTCACCAAAGGTAAAGTACACTTGAGCGTAAACGGTGCTGTACCTTCTTCTAAAACCTACACAGAAATAAAAGGAATAGAACTGCACACCGTTACCGGCCCACATCCCGCCGGTTGCGTGGGGGTACAGATACATCATATCGCCCCAATCAACAAAGGCGATGTTGTTTGGACCATCAGCCCTCAAGATGTTTTGGCATTAGGGCGTGTGTTTAACCACGGGCAATACAATACCGAGCGTTTGGTAGCCGTAGCAGGTACTTGCATTAAAAAACCGGCTTATTACAAAACCTATATCGGTGCTTCCATAGAAAGTTTGGTAGCCGATAATTTGACCGATGAGCATGTACGCTTCATTAGCGGGAACGTGTTGAGTGGTAAAAAAGTAGCCCGAAACGAGCACCTCGGTTTTTACCACCAACAATTGAGCGTGATAGAAGAAGGCGATAAATACGAGTTTTTAGGTTGGTTATTACCCAGCTATCCTCGCCCCAGTTTATCCCGAACTTTTACAGGCTTTCTTTCACCTTCAAAAGAATACAACGTCAATACCAATACGCACGGAGAACATAGAGCGATGGTCTTGACCGGTGCCTATGAAGACGTTACCCCCATGGATATTCTGCCCATGCAATTGCTCAAAGCCATCTTAGCCAATGACTTAGACATGATGGAAGGGTTAGGAATCTACGAAGTAGTGGAGGAAGACTTTGCCTTATGTGAATTTGTTTGCCCCTCTAAAACAGACGTTCAGCATATCTTACGCGAAGGGTTGGACATCATGCAAGAACAATCTTAGTTAGGAGAATCATTGATTACGACACCGTTCCAATTTTGGGGTAGTGTTAAAACCTATATTTTCAACAACCGATTTTCACCTTTTTTGTTTGTTACTTAACAAAAGTGATATGAACTTTTTAAGAAAGCAGTTAGATAAAGTTAAACCTTATACCGAAAAGAGCAAGTTTCTGCATACAGCTTACGATGCTTTTGAAACCCTATTATTTACCCCCAAAACGGTAACAACAGGCTTAGGGACTCATATTCGAGACGGGTTAGACCTCAAACGCACAATGGTAAGTGTAGTGATTGCACTTCAACTATGTTTGTTGTTTGGTATTTTCAATATCGGACATCAGCACTTTGCTGCCTTCGGTATGTATGAAGGCTATACAGACGGGTTGCTCTACAAGCTCTTGTATGGGTTACTTCAAATTCTACCCTTAATTGTTGTCGTTCATGTGGTCGGACTTGGGATTGAGTTCTACTTTGCCTCTAAAAAAGGACACGGCGTAGAAGAAGGATTTTTGGTCAGCGGGATGCTCATTCCACTCATCATGCCGCCCGATGTCCCTCTTTGGATGGTTGCCATCAGTGTCGTATTTGCAGTAATCATCGCCAAAGAAGCCTTTGGCGGTACCGGTATGAATATCCTCAATATCGCATTAACCGCTAGGGTGTTCGTGTTTTTTGCCTATCCCACTTATATATCGGGCGATAACGTTTGGGTTTCTTTCGATTATAATTTTTTACACCAAATATTCGGATTGCATCACCTGACAGCCGGCAATATGGCTAATGTTGTGGATGGTTTTTCTGGAGCTACTCCATTAGCCCTAGCTGCCAAAGGTGGATGGGAAGCAGTTGTGCAAAAATACAGTGTTTCACAAATGTTTTGGGGCGATATTCCCGGTTCTATCGGCGAAATGTGCAAACCTGCCATCATTGCCGGAGCATTGATGTTAATTGTTACGGGTATCGGCAGTTGGCAAATTATGGTATCTATGATAGCCGGTTTGCTTTTTATGGGAATGGTATTCAATGGTTATGCCTCATCTGTACCCGAAGCAAGCCCGTTTTTAGCGGTCCCCTTCTATTATCATTTAATCATGGGTAGTTTCTTGTTTGCTATGGCTTATATGGCAACGGACCCTGTAACTGCTGCGCAAACCCAAACCGGGAAATGGATATATGGATTTTCAATTGGTGTCATGGGCATGATTGTCCGTGTACTCAATCCTGCATATCCCGAAGGTTGGATGCTTGCCATCTTGTTTATGAATGTTTTTGCCCCGTTGATTGATCATTTCGTTATTCAAGCAAACATTAAAAGGAGGTTAAAAAGAAGCCATGCCTAATACTAACAGCAACTCATATACTTTTGCTTATGCCGGTGTGCTAACACTAATAGTAGCGATAGCGCTTGCCGCTGCAGCTACGGGACTAAAACCCATTCAGCAGCAAGCAATTGATTTGGATAAAAAACGCTCTATACTCAATGCCGTGACTAGCTTAACCGACAAGCAGCAAATTTTAAAGGATTATGCTGAAAAGGTAACAGAAGTGGTCATTGACCAACAGGGTAATGCAGTTGAAGGGGTTAAAGCCTTTGACCTCGTTTTGAAAAAAGAGTATAAAAAATCGGATGCCGAGCGTCGTTTGCCACTTTACATTTACAATGCCCCTGAAGGGAAAAAATACATCGTTCCTATGCACGGCGCAGGCCTTTGGGACGAAATATGGGGTTATATCGCCTTAGACCAAGATCTCAATACCATCAAAGGGGCAAGTTTTGACCACAAAGGCGAAACTCCCGGACTTGGTGCCGAAATCACCACTCCTAAATTTCAAGGACAATTTGAAGGTAAAAAATTGGCCGAAGGCGACCAATTTAAGCTCACAGTGTTGAAAGGTATCCACGCTGATACTAAATCGAATGTCTATGCCGTAGATGGCATTTCGGGTGCTACCATTACCGGAAATGGTGTGAACGCAATGATAGAAAAAAGTTTTACAAGTTATAGCAATTATTTCCAGAAGGTGAAAAGCGGTGCTGCCAACAATACACCCCCTCCACCCCAACAAGAGAATGGTATAAAGACCCCTGAAGAGCAAAAAACCGAAGGGAAATAGTTGGATTAAAATCAAAGCCTAAGCGCCTCGTACAAACTCAAATTGTTTTTATCTACTTATCATTAACAAATCCATTAAATCATATCAATTATGAGCCAAGCAACCGAAACCTCCCCTGTTATTCAGGAACAAAACAAGGAAGCATGGTTTTCGCCCAAAAACAGGAAACTTATTTCCGACCCGTTGACCGATAATAATCCTATTACGATACAAATATTAGGGTTATGCTCTGCTTTGGCGGTTACAACACAGGTGAAACCCGCAATTATTATGGCCATTGGTGTTACTATAGTAACTGCATTTTCGAACCTAATCATCGCCATTATACGCAATACAATACCCACTCGCATCCGTATGATTGTGCAGTTGGTCATTGTTGCCGCTTTGGTTGCTTTAGTTGACCAAGTCTTACGTGCGGTGGTTTATGATGTAAGTAAGCAGCTTTCGGTGTTTGTAGGCCTTATCATTACCAATTGTATCGTGATGGGTCGCTTGGAAGCCTTTGCAATGGGCAATAAGCCATGGCCCTCTTTTTTAGACGGTATTGGAAATGGCTTGGGCTATGGGGCAATATTAGTAATCTTGGCTGTATTGCGCGAACTTTTCGGTTCGGGCACGTTAATAGGCTACCAAATTGTTCCACAGGCCGTGTATGATATGGGATATGTTAACAATGGCGTGATGGTAACCCCAGCTTCTGCCATGTTTTTGATAGCTATTATCATTTGGATACAACGTTCCCGAAACCCGAAATTAGTGGACATCAGTTAATTGCCACCCTTGTATCATCCTTGAAAAAAAACAACATGCAAGACTTACTAAACATATTCATCAAATCAGCCTTTATAGAGAACTTAATATTGGCCTATTTCATAGGCATGTGTTCCTTTTTGGCTGTTTCTAAAACGGTAAAAACAGCTATCGGTTTGGGTGCTGCCGTGATATTCGTTTTAGGCATTACCGTACCCATCAATTGGTTATTGCAAAATTTGCTATTAGTAGAAGGGGCTTTGGCATGGATTCATCCCTCCTTTGCCACAGTTGATTTGACCTTTCTGTCCTTTATCTTATTTATAGCCGTTATTGCTTCGGTAGTACAATTGGTAGAGATGATAGTAGAAAAGACTTCTCCGGCACTATACAATGCCTTGGGTATTTTCTTGCCGCTCATTACCGTTAACTGTGCTATTTTAGGCGGTTGTCTGTTTATGGTGCAACGCGAATATAATTTTGCCGAAGCTACTGTTTACGGCTTAGGTGGTGGTATCGGTTGGGCTATAGCTATTATAGCTTTAGCCTCTATCAGAGAAAAATTGCGATACTCTAACGTGCCCGCCCCTTTACGAGGGTTAGGTATAGCATTTATCATTACCGGACTCATGGGTATTGCCTTTATGAGCCTGATGGGTATAAAGTTTTAGTACTCTCTTTCTGCAAAACCCTATAAAAGTAGTTTTATGATACCAGTTATAACGGGAAGTATCTTAGCCTTCCTTTTTATGATAATGTTATTAACAGCCGTTTTGCTTTATGCAAAGGCCAAACTGATACCGGCAGGCAATGTCAGCATTATCGTCAACGGACAAGACGAAGAACCATTATTGGTAGCCCCCGGCTCAACCTTACTCACCGTATTATCCGAAAAGCAACTCTTTTTGCCTTCTGCCTGCGGCGGGGGCGGTACTTGTGCCATGTGCAAGTGTCAGGTTTTGGAAGGCGGCGGTGATGTACTACCCACCGAAATGAACCACCTTACCCGCAAACAAGCGCAAGAACATTGGCGATTGGCTTGTCAGGTAAAGGTGCGTGGCGATATGAAAATAGTAGTGCCCGATGAAGTGTTTGGTATCAAAAAGTGGGAATGTGAAGTAGTATCTAACCGAAACGTAGCTACATACATTAAAGAGTTCATCGTCAAGTTGCCCGAAGGCGAGTTCCTTCATTTTGAACCCGGTGGATATATCCAAATAGATGTGCCCGTTTGCGAGGTGGACTACAAAACCATAGAAATAGAGCCTCAGTTTAAACCGGAATGGGATAAATTCGGCATGTGGAGTTTGAAAATGAAAAACCCTGAACCCATTTTCCGTGCTTATTCTATGGGCAATCACCCCGCCGAAGGAAACATCATCTTGCTCAATATCCGTATTGCTTCTCCACCATGGGATAGGGCGAAAAACAAATTTATGGATGTCAATCCGGGTATTTGTTCCTCATTTGTTTTTTCCAGAAAACCCGGTGATAAAGTAACTATTTCAGGACCTTACGGTGAATTTTTCATCAAGCCCACCAATAAAGAAATGGTTTATATCGGTGGCGGTGCGGGCATGGCTCCCTTGCGTTCACACTTATTCCACCTTTTCCATACCGAGAAAAACCGTAGCCGAAAAGTATCTTATTGGTATGGAGGGCGTTCTGCCAAAGAATTGTTCTATACAGAAGAATTCCGACAAATTGAAGCAGAGTTTCCCAATTTCACCTATAATATCGCACTATCAGAGCCGCTTCCTGAAGACAATTGGACCGGACTGAAGGGCTTTATTCACATGGTGTTGTTTAACGAATACCTCAGTAAACATCCCGAACCGGAAGAAGTAGAATACTATCTTTGCGGCCCACCCGCCATGTTAGCAGCTTCTTTAAAATTGCTGGACGAAATGGGAGTGCCGGAAGAGAACATTGCTTTTGACGACTTCGGAAGTTAATCAGCCTAGCACATTACATTTAAAATGGGCAATTACTTTAAAAGGTAATTGCCCATTTTCTATATATCGAAGTTCAGTTAACGCTCTATCCTTCTTCCCGCACCCTCAACTTAAAAAAGATTGATAAACAGGTAGTGACGAAACTTGTTCCGTCTGATATTAACAGAACAAGTTCCGTTGCTACCTGTATTAACAATGAAATTTTAATTTGCGGAAAGTGAGTTTGATAGCATCTGCATTCCAAGGTAATGTAGAAAGAAGGCGACAATGAAATCCTTCAAAATGCACTATTAGTTTGTACCCGAAACATTTGCTGTTGCCAATTCGCCAACCTGCTTTGGTCGAAAAAAGAATTTGAAATTACCCGATTGGGTGATGAACACAAGCCCGAATATCGAAGGGATAATTAGGTTTAGCATCCATAGACTAAAAGCAGCCGAAAGGATAGCCGCCGAAGCACTGCCGGTAAAACCAATAAAGTACAATGCTAAATTCCCCCTTACCCCCAACTCCGCCAAAGCAACCGAAGGCACAAAGGTTTGTACAAAGAATATACTGCTAATCAATATCCAAGCCTCCATCCACCCGATAGGTATTCCAAATGCAAGCAGCAACAAGAAGTATTGAAAGGTATAGACCAAGTAACGGAGCATAGACCAAATCAATAGAATGCTCAAAGTACGGACACCGGTTTGTTTTAGAGGGGCGGTAAATTGGGCTACTTTCTCTAAATACTTGCCCCGGAATAAGCGGGGTAAATTATTGAGCCGGTAATAAAGGAATAAGGCACCACCCATTAAAAGGAGAGCCACAGAGAGTCCGATTATAGTATAAAAATAGGATAGCCCGTAGTAACCAAAGCAAAACAAAGATAAGCCCGAAAAGCCCAATGTTAAGTTAGCGATTAACTGTGCATAACTGCCCGCCAAGGCAAGCGGTATTGCTTTCACTCTGCCCTCATTTTGAAGGGTTAAAATGCGTCCCACATATTCTCCTGTTCGATTGGGGGTGAGCATAGATACCGTTACCCCGCAGAGCACACTTTTAAAACTACCGGCAAAAGACAGGCGTTCTAATGGATAGATTAAGCGTTGCCATTTTAAGGACTCTAAACCCCAATTTACCCCAACCAATAAAACCGCACCCAATAAGCATAGAAAGCCCCAAATACTGCCGGCTGCTCTAAATGCAGCCCAAACATCTGAAACATTGGTTTTACCATGCAATTGACGGTAAATAATATAGCACAAAACCACGGCTATGACTACTTTTACCAAAAAAGTCAATACTTTGGACAATCGTATTTCGGGTAAACTAAAGGTATTCTCTAAAGACATAGTGCAATGTGCAAATGATAATAATAACAGTCCCTCAACATTGAGGGAAAGGGTACTGTTTATCTTCCAATCGGGTGAACAAAGTGATGACCTGCTAAACCAAACATCTTGAGCAATTCTATCAAAATATTAGGTATTGACCCAGGCACAACCGTGTTAGGATATTCGGTGATTGAAATTAAGGGCAAAAATATACAATTATTGAGCCTTGGGGTAGTACATTTGAATAAATGTGTGGGGCACTACAACAAACTAAAGCGAATTTTTGAGAAAATAACCTTTATCATAGAAACCTACTTGCCCAATGAAGTGGCTGTTGAAGCACCCTTTTTTGGAAACAATGTGCAGTCTATGTTGAAATTAGGAAGAGCACAAGGAGTAGTCATCACCGCCTCCATGCTCAAAGACATACCGGTAACGGAATACTCGCCCCGAAAAATCAAACAGGCTATCACCGGAAATGGCAGTAGTTCGAAGCAGCAGGTATCGGCCATGCTGCAAAGCATTTTAAAGTTAGAAACTGTTCCTAAATACTTTGATGCTACGGATGCGCTTGGTGTAGCCTTCTGTCATCATTTGCAAATGGGTTCGCCGATTTATCAAAAAACGGGCAATACCAACAAAATCAGCACCAGTTCCGGCGGAGTTAAAGATTGGAAATCGTTTTTGGAAGCCAATCCGGATAGACTAAAGAAATAGTAGCAGTTCTATTGTGACTACTGCCCGTCAGTAAATATGAACGAGCATGAGAATAAAAAAAGCGCAACGGGCATTCACCCATCGCGCTTTTTTTGACAATACAATCAAGTCGAAAATGATACCTTACATGTGTGAAACGATGGCTTTTGCAAAACCGGAACAAGACACTTCGATAGCACCTTCAGTCAATCGGGCAAAATCGTAAGTAACAGTTTTGGCAGCAATTGCACTGTTAATGCCTTTGACAATCAGGTCGGCGGCTTCTTTCCAGCCCATATATTCTAACATGATGACACCGGACAAAATAACCGAACTTGGGTTCACCTTATCCAATCCTGCATATTTTGGTGCGGTACCGTGAGTAGCTTCAAACACCGCATGTCCGGTCAGGTAGTTGATATTGGCACCGGGAGCAATGCCTATGCCGCCGATTTGTGCGGCCAAAGCATCGGAAAGATAATCGCCATTCAGGTTTGGGGTTACGATAACATCAAATTCTTTGGGGCGGGTCAATACTTGTTGCAAGGTAATGTCGGCAATAGAATCTTTCAGCAACAACATCTTTTTCCATTGCCCATTCCCATGAGTAGGATAGAGTGTTAAAGCGGTTTCTATTTCTGCACGTATTTTTGCTTTCTGTGATTCGGTCATCATGTCGTAGCCCGGATCAACTAATCGCGCATTTTCCTCTACCGATAAACCGGAATTTTTATCTTGATTGTCCAAAATCCAACTTTCTCGCTCGGTAACGATTTGGTTTCTGAATTGTGTTGTACCTACTTCGTAGCCCCAAGTTTTGAAAGCACCTTCGGTGAATTTCATAATGTTGCCTTTGTGTACAAAAGTAACCGATCTGCGTTTTTCGCGAAGTGCGTATTCAATAGCCGATTTTGCCAAACGGGAAGTGCCTTCTTTTGAAATCGGCTTAATCCCGATTCCGGAAGTTTCGGGGAATCGAATTTTGGTAACCCCCATTTCTTTTTGCAAAAATTCGATGACCTTTTTCACTTCGGGTGTTCCTGCGGCCCATTCAATACCTGCATAGATATCTTCCGTATTTTCGCGGAAAATCACCATGTCCACATCTTCAGGACGCTTAACCGGAGCAGGCACTCCTGTGATGTACTTTACCGGGCGCAAACAAACGTATAAATCTAAAATTTGGCGAAGGGCTACATTCAAGGAAGTGATACCGCCACCAATGGGAGTTGATAAAGGGCCTTTAATGCCAATCAGGTAATCTCTAAATGCATCCAAAGTTTTAGCAGGCAACCATTCACCGGTTTGGTTAAAAGATTTTTCACCGGCCATAACTTCTAACCAAGTGATTTTGCGTTTACCACCGTAAGCCTTTGATACAGCAGTATCAAACACGAATTGAGCAGCCGGCCAGATATCAACTCCAATGCCATCCCCTTCAATAAATGGGATAATCGGGTTATCGGGCACTACTAATTGACCATTTTCTATTTTGATTCTTTGATCGCTCATATTTTTGCAATTTTAACTGTTGAACTTTTTTGATTGATGGCAAAGGTACGTTTTTTTCAACAAATCACGAACTCGCTTAGGATTTACAAGAGCCTATATCCTGAATGTAGTACGATTGAAATTGGAAAATATCTGCTTTCACAGTTTGGACATCAAAGGTTGTGAAAAAGGATGCCGTCCAAATACATCAAGCAACTGTCAATACCAATATAAAAAGCCCGCCAAATAGCGGGCTTTTCGTTTGTGTTCTGTTTCAGGTCTAAAGACCATGTTTGCTGTCTGCAAAAACTATCGGGAGAGCAGCAGTTGCAGTTGACTGCTTGAACCATCGGGCTTTTTGAGTACGGCAAAATAAGCTCCGGCAGGCAAGTCGTGCATGTCAAACCTAAGATTGTAGGCTTTACCTCCATTTGCAAGTCCATCAAACAATACGGCTACTTCCTTGCCATCTGCGGCAAAAACGGATAATTTCACCTGTTCGGTCGTTGTGATGGTAAAAGAAACGGTGGTTTCACCTCCTGTGGGATTTGGGGCTGCGCTTAACGTTTCAAGTCCAACTTCACCGTTATCGCCTTCAAATTTACAAGAATTGACCGTTACCACTTTACTCGCGGTTTTGGTACAACCTGATGCGTTGGTAACCGTAACTATGTATGTGCCCGACATGGCAGTGGTGGCATTGGGTCGGCTAACCACCGAACCGGTAGCGGTAAATCCATCGGGGAAACTCCACGCATAAGTACCGCCACCGGATGCAGTAAGGGTAATAGTACTGCCGGAGCAAAGCGTAGAACTACCGGTAATGGTAGCATTAGGAGCCGCTAATACGGTTACAGCTTTGCTTGCAGTAGCTGTACAGCCGCCACTTCCGGTAACGGTTACGATATAAGTACCGCTCATCGTAGTGGTTATGTTTGTTCGTACCATTGTTTCTCCGGTTGCGGTAAAGCCGCCCGGACCACTCCAAGCATAAGTACCTCCACCTGTTGCAGTCAGGCTAATTGTTCCTCCGGCACATACCGGCGTAGTGCCCGTGATACTGACCACCGGTAAGGGGTGAACCGTTACCACAGTACTGGCAGTAGCCGTACAACCACCCGAAGCAGTTACAGTTACCGTATAAGTTCCGGACATCGCAACTGAGGCATTAGTACGGTTCACTGTGGTACCTATAGTAGTATATCCGTTAGGACCACTCCAACTATAGCTGTTCCCGCCCGATGCGATGAGAGTGAGTACCTTACCCTGACAAACATTGGTGTTGCCGGTGATGGTGGCAGTCGGTGAAACATTTACGGTAATGTTACGGCTTGCAGTTGCAGAACAACCGCCTCCATCGCTTACCGTTACTTTATAAAGTCCGGCCATCGCTGTAGTAGCATTGGGTCTTATGAAGGTAGCATCTGAGGAGGTGAAACCTCCCGGACCGGTCCATGAATAAAAGCTACCGCCCGATGCTGTTAAACTGATATTGTTGCCGGTGCAGAAAACAGTAGGGCCGGTGATGGTTGCTGTCAAAGAATTGGTAACATTCACCGTTTTACTCGCTGTAGCTGTACAGCCGCCCGAACCGGTTACCGTTACTGTGTAAGTTCCTGACATAGCAGTTGTTGCACCGTTTCGGGTAACCGTTTCACCTGATGAGTTAAAGCCGCCCGGGCCACTCCAAGCGTAGGTTCCTCCTCCGGTTGCAGTGAGGGTGATGGTACTGCCCACACACACTACTGTGCTGCCCGTAATACTTGCAATAGGTGTCTGATGTACGGTTACTTCCACACTTGTTACACCGCTACAACCATTTGAGTCGTTTACGGTTACCGTATAAGTACCCGACATGATCGTTGTAGCACCGCTTCGAACAATACTATGCCCGTTTATGGCATATCCATCGGGGCCACTCCAAGCATAGCTGTTTCCGCCCGATGCAATAAGGAAGATAGAGCCTCCGGAACATAGACTCGTAATGCCGTTTATTACCGGTGTAGGACTGGTATTCACCGTTACAGATTTACTTGCCGTAGCCGTACAACCGGCTATGTTGGTAACCGTAACCATATAAGTGCCCGACATTCCTCCTGTTGCATTGCTAATCAGTATGCTTTCGTCAGTAGAATTGAATCCATCGGGACCGCTCCATTGATAAGTTCCTCCGCCAACTGCCGTTAATGCAATATCACCTCCGGTACAAAAACCCGAAGGACCTGTGATGTTCGCCAAGACCGGTGCTACGTTCACAACAACACTTGCGGTAGAATTACAACCCCCGGCACCTGTTACTGTTACCGTATAAGTACCCGACATGGTAAGGGCTGCATTATTTCGGATTAAGTTTGCAACATTATCAGTAAATCCGTTAGGTCCGCTCCAAGCATAGTTTGTACCGCCGGATGCCATAAGGTTTATTGCGCCGCCTTCACAGACAGCGGCAATACCGGTTATTTCTGCAACAGGCGTTGGATAAACCGTTACTACAGTACTGACAATATTGACACAACCATCTCCTGATGTTACAGTTACAGTATAAATGCCGGACATGGTTGGATTTGCATTATTGCGAACAAAGCTATGACTGAAAGCGGTAAATCCATCCGGCCCGCTCCAACTATAGGAATTACCTCCCGAAGCAATCAAGGATAAAGTACTGCCTTGGCATAAACTAGTCAAGCCATTGATTAAAGCTACCGGTGCAGCATAGACCGTTACTTCTATACTTGTTGCCGATGTACAGCCATATTCATTGGTTACAGTTACAGTATAAGTACCATTTTGTGTAGCACTCACCCATTGAGTAGTTGCATTGCCTCCTAAATCGTTCCACTCATAAGCATCATGGATGCCGGCATCTAAGAGGACATTATTGCCTTGACAAAACGTAGTCGGTCCGTTTGCGGTTATTACAGGTGTTGGCAGGTCATTAACAATGACCGCTTCCGATGCCGTAGCCGTACAACCATTGTCATCGGTTACGGTAACGCTGTATGTGCCGCTAGTGGTTGCTAAGACCGATTGTGTGGTCGCATCTCCTGCTGTTTCGTTCCATATATAGCTACTGAATATACCGGCATCCAGGTTTACGCTTTCACCCTGACAAATTGTAGTCGGTCCATCAGGCGTAATATCGGGTTGAAAATCTGGAATGATAGAAAGTGTTGCCGAGCAGGTTGCCGAATTGCCGTTATTATCGGTTACGGTTAAAGTGACGGAACTTGTTCCCAAATCAGTACAATCATAGGTAGTCTGACTTAAATTGTAAGTATCTATTCCGCAAGCGTCAGAACTACCGTTATCAATCATGGAGGCATTGATGCTTCCTGTTCCGGTATCGTCTATCACGACGGTGATGTCTTGACACATTGCGACAGGATTGACCGCATCTCCCACCATGATATCTGCCAAACAGTTTGAAGCAATGCCGTTTACATCCGTTACTGTAAGTCTTATACTAGCAAAACCTACATCACTACAATCGAAATCGTATTGGGTCAAAAACATATCGGCTACCCCACACGCATCGTTACTGCCGTTGTCAATATCGGAAACCACGATACTTGCATTCCCAAATTCGTCTAACCATACGGTTGCGTTTTGACATAAGGCAGAAGGGGCTACTTGATCTTGAACTGTTACCGTTGCCAAGCAGGAGGCCGTCAATCCATTCGTGTCGGTTACAGTAAGTGTAACCGTATTGCTACTGCTTACATGGGTGCAATCAAAATCAGTTTCGCTCAAGATTAGGCTTGCTATTCCGCAAGCATCGTTACTGCCATTGTCAATCGCTGCTGCCGATGTGCTTACATTGCCCAATTCATCTAACTGTACTGTAACATTCTGGCACAAAGCCGTTGGTGGGGTGATGTCTTCAACGACCACTTCGACCGATACACAAGCTGTCGCTCCACAAATAGGATCGTAATAGTTCACCAAATACGTAGTCGTTACCGAAGGCGGCGGAATAACCAATGTTGCGCCTGTGCCTAAAGGGGTGCTAAAGCAAACCCCTTCATACCAATAGGCATCGGCATTAGAGCCTAGCAAACCCCCTTCTACCGTTAAAGTAATATCATCTATGCTATTGGGGCAAATAGTGAGCGAGGATTGCCCGTTTGCCGTAGCTCCGGTAGGGGCTGTCGAGGCTTGATGAACTACAACGGTAACTGTATTGGTCAATATTGCCGTGCAGAAGTAGGGTGAAGTACTTGTGGCTCTTATCTTAAAGGTAAAAGGTGAGCCGGCAAAAGCCAGTTCTGATGCCGGAACGGTGATGTTTTTTGCACCTGTACCGGCAGAGGAGATACTCGCTCCAACGATAGGACTATCATCGGATCGAAGCACCTGATAAGTATAACCCGATTGCGTAGGCGGGCCGACTGTGATAATTGTGTTGCTGCCTTCGCATATAGGTGTTATCGCACTCACATTTGCACTCACTACCGGCAATGCTCCTACTTGAACCGTTGTATTGAATGGACTTCCGGGACAGCCATTGGCATAAGGGGTAATGCTGAATTGTGTGGTTTGGTTGGTTGTCAACGCATTGGTCAATACAACACTGATGGGGCCGCTGATATTGGTTTCGCTGTTTGTACCGGTAACATTGGTTGTATTGGTTCGGGTCCAACTATAGGTAGTACCGGACACATTGTTTGGCATTGGGCTAAGGGTAATGTTAGTCGTTCCTCCCGTACAAATTACCGGTGCAACATTTGTTACCGTTACACTTGGCGTAGGATTGACCGTAACCGATGAAGTTACAACGGTTCCCGAACAACCATCGGCAACCGGGGTAATGGAAAATATCACTACTTGTGGCAGGTTGGTGGTGTTGGTTAAGACCACGCCGATAGTTCCGGTAATGCCTGTTGCACTGCTTGTGCCGACAACATCCGTGGTATTATCTCTTGACCAATTGAACAATGTACCTGCTACATTGGCAGGTGCTGCGCTTAGTGCTATGTCGGTCGTTCCACCGGTGCAAAATTCGGGGTTATTATTGGTAGCCGTTACAGTCGGTCTTGGTTTGACCGTAACCAAACCCGTTACAGTTTCACCGTTACAGACCACCAAGCCCGATACATTTTTTGGTGTAACGGTAATAGTATAACTGCCCGCCGTATTACCCGACAACACAATGCTTGATGTAGTAGAGTTGCCGGTTAACTCGGTGGGTAAATCCCAAAGATACTCTGTAACATTTCCCACACCAATAACAAAAGCCGTTTCAGAATTTCCGGCACAAAACTCAACCGGAGCAATACTGCCTCCACTTGGGTTTTCCAATACATTTACGGTGGCAAGACCCGTTAAGTTTCTGATACAGCCGGTTAGGGTGTTGGTTGCCAATACATTGAAGGTGGTATTCACAGTGAGGTTGCCGGTTGGCAGATTGATAGTTCCGGCATTACCTGTTACAGGTGAACCGATACTTACATTGCCGAGGTTATTGCGCAATTGGTAACTCACGCCGGTTTCCGATCCTGCTATCTGTATATTGGTTGCCGTGCCCGAACATATTAAAATGGCCTCGGCAACAGGGGTTAAATCGGTTGGAAGCGGGTCTATGGCAATGATTACACTACCCGACATCATTCGCTTACAACCGCTTGTTTGGTTAGTCGCTTCGACCGTATAAGTACCGGGTAGGGTTTGTATGGTGGCAAAGTCAAAAGCCGCACCTGTTCCTAAAAACATGACCCCTGTGGGCGAAGCATTGCGGTATAGTTCGTAGCTGACACCAGTTTGCGAACCGGCTAAACCCACCGATAAACCGGATCCTCCGTCACAATAGTTGCCCCCTCCGGTAACAGCATACAGACCGGGCAATGCGCGAACGGTCAGTGTTATTGTAAAATTACTGCCAACACAGTTGGAAGGTGCTGGGCCTGTAGGAGTGGTGGTAAAGGTAATATTTTGGTCTATACCTGAAGTATTGATAAAAGTACCTACCAAGTTAGTACCTCCACTGATACTACCCGTGCCGGTGATATTGGGATTGGCCGATTGGCTGACAAAACCAAACACTGTGCCGGTGATACTATTGGCAGTGGTTAAGGCAAAACTTAAAGATTCTCCACTACAAGTAGAAGCAGAGGCAACCACTCCCACCGGAGCGGCTACTCCATTAACAGTTTGTTCGTAAATATTTGAGGCATCACACCCACGAACTTCATCGGCAGCTATGCGTACCCGAACAATATTGGCACCCAAAGTAGCAGAAAACGAAGGAGCTATGCCACTATAAGTACCAAAGGAGTTGTCTATATTATTGTAATCCCACTCGTAAGAATAGGGTGGAATGCCGCCAGTAGCACCCAAAGCACCCGTAGCACTGATTAAGTCGCCGATACAGACTACCGCAGCATTGGCAAACAATATGTCGGTTGGCGGTGTGGGGTCGGGATTGACGGTAATGGTCGCAAAGGCCGGAATAGACCATCCGCAACATTGTTCTCGAACCTGTAAACGAACGGTATAAGTTCCCGATGTAGCAAACTCCCCGAATGTTGTTGATTGTGTTGTTGCCGTAAATACCGGACTTCCTGATGCAGAAATACCGCTAAAGACTTCCCACAAATAAGCCACATTAGTTTGGCTGTAAGAAGACTCCGTGAAACTTGCTGCAACCGAACCACCCACACAAATGGTATTGTAGTTGAGTGAAATAACAGGTTGAGTTCTAGTTGCGTTGCGCACTCTTAAGAAACCACTATAAACACTGCCATTCGCCGTAATGTTGTAAACTGAATTACCCGTAGTCGTAAATACGTTAACCGGTGATGAACTTGTGGTATAAGAAGAAGTTGAGTTTGTAAGATTATTCACCAAATTTAATCCACTTGGGAAACTCCAGGTACCCGCACCTTTAGTCATTTCTATTTGCGAATTTGGGCAAGCGCGTGTATTGTTGTAGTTGATGACTATGGTAGTCGCGTTAGGTATTGAACCGGAAGGTGAACCCGATGATGAGCCGTTTGAAACCACATGAGCATTCACCCCATTTGCTCCGTCACGTCCTCTGCCACCATTTCCACCATTTCCGCCATTTCCACCGTTGCCTGAACAACGGGTTCCTGCAACACAACCATTGCAAGATCCATTAGTTCTGCCGGTGTTCAGACCTGTATTGGGAGCTGTTTGCCCACTGCCGCCGTTACCTCCTAAGGCAACACTTCCGGGTATGGACGTTACTAAATCGTTAAACGTACCGGAAGCTGTTTTTTGCCAGATGGCAAAAGAGCCACCAGCACCAAACCCACCGTTGCCCCCTCCGCCTGCAGAACCGCCGTTGCCGCCACTCCCGCCTGTGAAACCATCACAATTAACACAAACTGCTCTACCACCGCGGGAACCGCCGCCACCGGCACCGCCGGCACCGCCGCCGCCGCCGCCGCCGCTCTCGGCTTGACCAGCGGGGGTAAAATAAGTACCATCGGGAATGGTTACGGTAGGCCTGTTATTAGCCGGCCAAGCAGCTCCTGCTTCCCCATTTCCACCGGTACCGCCGGTACTGCCATTACAACCGGCTGAAGTACCGGGGCAACCACCGCTTCCACCGCCACATGCATCCGAGCCGGTTCCAACTGCCCCACCAGTGCCATCCGCACTTGTGGAGGCACTTCCATATCCGCCCGAACCATTCCCACCTACTGCTCCGTTTGAGCCTCCGGCAGGATTGCCGTTGCCGTTTGCACCGCCTCCACCATTGCCGCCGTTGCCGCCACCTCCGCCATTAGAAACAAAACCCGAACCATCAGCACCTGAACTTGCTGCCCCGGAAGTAATCAGGCACCGGTTTATGGTATAACCAGAAGAGTTAAATATCCAAAGCCCGTAGTTTGAGCGTCCTCTACCGGAAGAGGTTTGACCGCTTGCAGCAGTGGTTGTAATGTTGATGTCTTGCAAAGTCCAACCGGTAGCACCATTAGATTTAAAGCCTACTACGTGCCCTGTATTGGCATCAATATCTTCAGATCCGCTACAAGAAACAGTAGTGGTAACTCCTGAACTTTTTACCCATGTGCCCGATGTTACCTGATATCCGCCTTCAATGGTAACGTTTGTGGGTATGTTGACAATGGCAGTTTGGTTGATAGTGCCACTTCCAACACGTATATAGTTGCGCCCTGCTAATTGGCTAATGGCGTAGCTAATAGTGGCATAAGGGTTGTTAGGCCCACCGGCAGTACTGACATCTGAACCACTTGGGGCTACGTATGCAAAATCGCAGTTGGGCGCGCCGACATTAACCGTGCATACCCTTGTCGCCGGCGAGGCGCAACCGTAGTTGTACGTAACACTTATATTGTAAGCACCTGCTGTGGTGGGAGCAGTCCAGTTTAAACTGCTGCCCGAACCCGAAGTAGGCGAGCCGCCGGATGCTGCCCAAGTATAGCTGGTTACATTAACTGCTGCACCGGCATTAGGAGATTGCAATGTGTTGAAGGTTACTGTTTGTCCGGGTAGCATCGTTCCACCACAAACTCCGCTTATTGGTAAAGGCGCAACATCACCAGTACCAAATGGCCAACTGCCTTGATTGGTATAAGCACCTGTAGCGATGAAAGCATAAGTAACCGTATAAACCGGTGAGGTAGCAGTGTTGCTTCCAAAGTCGGCAGAACAATTAGAACTTGCCAACATCCGATAATATCGCGTACCCGATATTTGTCCGGGGGTAAATGTAAGCGTTGCTGTTGTATTGGTAGAGCCGTTTGATGCTCCGGGAACATCTGACCACGGCCCGCTTGGGGTATTGGATATCTGCCATTTATACCATCGGGCTAATATGCGGCTATTGGCATCGGTATTGGAAGTGATGCTTAAATTGGACGGTGCTGCACCATTACATCTTACTTGGTTGGTGGGCGTAGCACTTGAAAGGGTTGGTGCAAATTGGTAACTCCAGTAAATACTCCAATAAACCCTCCAATCGCCGGTAGTACCATCGGAGTTACAGTTGCGCTGACCGGTAAAGTAGTTCCAACCGCAAGGAGAAACTGAAGATGCAGTGAAGGCACTATTGACCGTGCCATATCCGCCACAAGAAGCATCGTTGGCATTGAAAAAACAGGTGAGTTCGTCATCAAATTCAAAACCATTTAATTGCATGGAAACGTTTGTGCTGTATCCAACAGTGGTGGGGTTGTACCAAGAGTAATTGGTAACTCCTTGCCATCCGCAAGACACATCGTTCCTGTCCACGTTCCAATCGTAATTGGAAGCACCTACAAACAAACGGCTTCGCCACCGTGGGTCAGGGGAAGAGAAGGCGCAGTCACCACAGCCCGATTCGCTGTAGTAGAGGTCATCACCATCTACTTCCAGCAAAATATTCTGTCCGTTTATTCCCGTTGAACAACATAGAATTCCGCATAAAACGAATAAAATGTAAAGTTTTCTCATAACATAGAGCGTTTGGGGTGGTAAAAATTATTTGCATTTTCTATTACTTCTTATAATTTGTTAGTGGTTAAGTTCCTTGTTGTAAGCTAAGGTAGTAGATAAAAATTAAGAGTCAAAAAAAACCTAAATTTTTTTTGACTCTTTTCTGCTGGAGGAGTAAAAACATCGTGTATCCCTAAAAAAAAGCCCCGCCGATGTTATCATCAGCAGGGCATTGAAAAGTATGGAAACTTATATTAAATATTGCGAACAATATAATAAGTGAAAAGCTGCCGGTAAAAACCGGAAAGAACGTTTCTTATTGAACCACCAATTTGGCAGATACAGCACTACCGTTGCCGGTAATTTGTACCATATACATTCCCGTTGCTAAATCTTGGGTATCAATGCTAAAGGTATGTGTGCCTTTTTGCAAATTGCCTGTAAACACTTTTTTAACCACTTTACCGCTCAAGTCGCTCATGTTTACGGTCAATTGACTGTTGTTTACCACTTCAAATTGAAGGGTAGTCATACCTTGACTTGGGTTAGGCGTTAATTGCAATGAATTGGTATTCACCACGTTGAGAATGTTCTCTACAGAAGTATTGGTGTCATAAGCAGTATTGACGGGATCCCAGTTTGCCCAGCCTGCTGTCCAGTCGGTTGTACCAAAAGCACCGCGATAGGTGGTGGGGGTAAAAAAGTTGGAAACTAAACGCGGATTGTCAAAATTAGCACCACTCAAAAGGGGCGAACCGGATAAGGGGCGGAAGTCGGGATTGGTTAAATCTTGTGGGTTAGTCAATTGCTGCGAAGCAATACTTGTTTCTGTTTGATTGCCAAACGAAGGGGTGTTGAACCAACCGGCAACATCATAGGTTCCGCCACTTTCTACGGTTAGAATACTGGCGGCACTGGTAGCAACAATCGTGGTATTGCGTATTTGCATTTCGTCTGCTGTAGCTGCTCCTTGGGTAGCAGAACCATCGAGTAATAACCCTGTCGGGAAGCCCATTAAAGCGGAATTGTAGATGGAGCAACGGCTGTTACGGCGTATATGTGCCGCCCTTCTGTATAAAGGATTAATAGTATTACCAGCATCATAAACAGGACCTACAACGGTGATGTTTGAGAAAGTCGGTGAGGTTAGCGGTGTATTGGTTGTACCCGAAGCATCATTGTCGCTCTCAAAACCATTGGAAGAAGATTGGTCAGCAATTTCGGGGTCGCGAAGTACAACAGCATGTTGGATATTTCCACTAAAACCAAAATCGGTATCTAAATCGTCGTCCCAAGCGCGGTGCGAAATGAGGTATTTAGCGTTGACTGTACCGCCAAACCATTCATAAGAGTCGTCGCCACAGTAGCTCACTTGTACGTATTCAATCACCGTACCGGCTCCGACAGCACCCATCGTTATGCCATTTATTTCGTTGTTATCGGTAAAAGCGATGCCCGCAAATTCAACGCGTACATAGCGTAAAACACCGGAGTTGTCGTTGGGATCTGTACCGCCGTACAGGCCATCTCCATCGGCATTATTTACCCCGCCTTCAATTTCGGCTTCGTTTCCGGGTTTATTCACCGGTGCTCTGCCCAAAATAATCAGCCCGCCCCAATCGCCATAGGTGCGATCTCCAATGGGTTCGTTTGAGGTGAAAACGATAGGCATTTGTGCCGTACCATCGGCAATTATTTTACCGCCGCGCGTAACAATCAAAGATCCCTTGCTGGCTTTTTCGCCTTTAATAATGGTGCCCGGTTGGATGGTTAGGGTGGCTCCGTTTTTTACGTAAACAAAACCCTGCAACAAATAAACGTTGCTGTTGGTCCAAGTGGTATTGGCCGAAATATTGCCCGATACCGGTACAACCGGACTTTGTGCCGAAGCACTGCCAAAAACTGTTAAGCAAAAAACTAGTGTGAGTAAGAAAAGTCTCATGAGTTATAAGTTATGAGTTATGAATTATGAGTTATTAGTTGTCCCCTACTAAAAACGGTAACCGATGGTAATACCAATGTTGGTACCGGTTCTATAACCGATAGTAAGGTCATCATTTGAATTATAAGTGGTATGGTCAGTGCCTTCCGGGTTTTGGTAAAAAATGAATGGCTGATTTAAAATATCGCTCACATTCAGGCGGATATTTCCTTTTTGAAGGAAGTCTTTGCTGATTTGGAAGTCCAACAAATTGCGGCTGCTTTCGTAAATGTCTGGAATTCCCTCGCCGGCATCGCCCACTTCGACAATGCGCTCGCCAATGCGGTTATACAATAAGGTGGTACTTAGCCCAAGGTTCTCCCAAGTATAGCTCAAGCCCATATTGATAACATAAGGGGACTGCCCTTGAAGGGGACGGTCAATGGGGTTTGCTTCATCATCGGTTTGTACCAACGAGTAGATATAGGCAAGGTTAGCCCATCCGACTAATTTCTCTAATCGGGGGTTGATAAAACTGAAGTTCTTACGCACTTCCATTTCCAAGCCATAGTTGTTGGCACTTGTCGCATTGGTATAGGTGATGATGAAAGTACCTACCCCTGCGTTGTTGACCGTTTGCTCGATGGGGTTGGTGAATTTTTTGTAAAAAGCACTAACCGAAAATAACTGTGCACTTTCAGGGAACAGTTCATAGCGCAAATCGAGGTTCAGGATAGAGGCTTCTTTAAGATTAGGATTACCCGTTACGACTAACCTGCGTTCAAAGTCATAGAAACCAAAAGGAGCTAACTCTCTAAACTCGGGCCTTGATAAGGTTTGTGAAGCCGAAAATCGGATATTGCTCTTGGCTGTTAGGGCATAAGAAACATTTAAAGAAGGTAGAACACTAGTGAATTTTTGGTTAAAGGTTGTATCACCGGCAAACGTATAGGTGGTGAGGTCTTGGTCGGCTTGTTCAAATCGCGCACCGAGTACAGCACGAAGTTTGTTGGTCAATTTTGCATCCCACATAGCATAAGCGGCTATCACCCCACGCCGAGCTTCGTATTTATCGGAGTAATTGGTACTTTCTTCCAATCTAAACCTCGTATCGCTGATGTTTTCGAGGGCAAATATCTGGTCGGCCGGCAATTGGCGAACCGAAAGGGGCACCCCTGTTGCGCGAACCATTCCCATAATACGGGCATCAAAAGCGCGGTTCTTTTCCTGATAAAATGTTCCTACTTTAACCGTTTGCGGGTTTTTAAACAAGGTAAAAGGAATACTCACATCGGCACGCCCGCCATAAGCTTGGTCGTTCAGATTAGAGAAGAAGCGTCCACCGTATTTAAACGAAGGTGAGCCTAATGGCACTTCTGCCGTATAGACGGCATTTTCATCTTCCGAATCGGCGGGCAAGAAGTAGGTAATACTCCTCATATCGGGTATAGTTCGGTCTATTTGGGTGAAATTGCCGTTCCACAATATTTTAATGCCCGATTTTGGCAAAATATGCTCACCGGTTAATTGATGCGTTTGCAAATGCGTTGAGGTATAGGACATAAAAGACCCTCTTTCAAAATTGTTGGATTGTCCGATATTATAACCATCCCTGTCCACCGTTACATCCGATACGTTAGAGGTGAAACTGCTTTGATAATTGAATTTATGATTTCGTTTTAACAAAAATCGAGCGTTGAAAAGATTGCCCCATGAAATAGTTTCAGTAAACTGTTGGTCAGTAGATTGATAGATTTTACCTTCGAAGTCAAAGTCGTTTCGCTCAATTTCCATGTTGCGGTAAGACTTTGAATAGGTAGAAGCGGCAAGGAACCCGATTTGGCTGCCATCTTTTAGTGCTTTTGAAAGTCCTCCAGATAGTTGATAGGTTTGTGCGGGAGCGACAGATTCGTTTTCTCTAAGCGACCAAATAGCAGGAAGTTTTTTGGTAGCCTCTATCCTTTCAGCTTTTATTACGGCACTTAAGTTTTCGGGAAAGTCGGAGGGTAATTGGCGGGCACTGTTGTTTAACCCCAAAAATGGGATTTTCTGGTCGTAATCTTTGTAAGGCTTAAAGGTGGTGATTGAGTTATAACTCGTTCCGATTTGCACATTAAAAAACGATTTTTCGGGCACATCTTTGGTGATGATTTGAATAATGCCTCCGGCAAACTCCGATGGCAGGTCTGCCCCCGCTGTTTTATAGATGACCATATTGTCCACCATCGCACTGGGGATGATGTCGAATGCAAAGGCGCGGCGGTCGGGTTCGGTGCTGGGCATGAGCGTGTTGTTAATCATCGCAGCATTGTAACGATCATTCAACCCGCGTATAATGGCAAACCTTCCATCTTGAACCGTTGTTCCGCTTACTCGGCGAAGAACCTCACCGGTGTTGCGGTCGGGCGTTTTTCTGATGACATCACCGGGCATGACATCGGCAATGGTAACGTTGTTTTTTTGTAAAGATAGCATAGCTGCCACCGATTCGCGGCGGGCAGTAGCCGTAACGATGACCTCTTGCAATTCGGCGGCTGCCGTTTTCAAAGTCATGTTCAACCGTTCGGGAGTTGATTTACCTGCCGATATGGCTTCGACTTTTTTAGTTTCGTAGCCGATATAAGTAAACAGCAAGTTGAAGGGCGTATTTTCGGCAGGCAGCTTTAAGGAATAGTTGCCGTCAATATCGGTTACGGTTCCGGTGCTTGTGCCTTCGATTGTAATGTTTACCCCAACAAGGGTTTCGTTCGTGGTAGGGTCAATGACCGTACCGGTAACTATTTGCCCGTACAACGCGGGCAACAAGAATAGCCATGAAATAAGAAAAATAGTTAAGTTTCGCATACTTTTAGAGATTTTTGTTTAATTCTGCCACAAAGGTAGGACAGTCAATACTCTAAAAATCGGGTATGCAAAGAGGTAATTGAAGCGTAAAGTTTAGGTAAGCATAGCTTAACATTAACTTAACAAACGGATGGGTTTGTTAAAGAAATGGGCATTGTCAGGCTGCGATGTTGTTTGGAGGTTGACAGTTTTCGGTGAAATCCACTTTTCATCCGATAGGGCGATTCAATAAGCATTAAATTCATACCGAAGCCCGACACTCAACGAAAACACCCCCACCGATTGACGGTAATGTCCTTTGGTTTGCGCGTGCAGGTTGGTGGTAAAAATGTCGGTTTGTCTGTTAAACGTAGGGGTTGCTCCGATTAAGTCGGCTTTGGCCATTAACCGCAAACGGTAAAATTTGGGCAACAGATACCCGATGCTTGCACCCGTCAAGAAAGCAAAAGCCAAACCCGAGTCAGATTGACGGATATGCAGGAAATTATTTTCGCTATCAAACCCTGAAACGACTATTTTAGGCATACGGCTTTGCAGCACCCCTGCTTGGGCATACAAATCGAGCAACACGCGTTGTTGTATCAGGCTGATATAAGGACCGGTGGTGAAGATTGTGTTTTGCCAGTTTTGCGTCCAAATATAGTTGACATGACTATCCTCGGCAGGCAATTGAAACAAGATGTTTTGTTTGTAAGCATCAGTTGAAATTGGCGAGATATAACGGCCAAGCGTGGCACCCCATCCCACGTTTTTAGACAAGAGATATCCCCCACTCATCTGACCGTTGAAACCGGTGCGGGCATATCCGCTTTCTTGGTCAGGAGTGCCGGCACTGTAAGTATTGCCCGGCAGGGCTAAACCCATCGTGAGTTGCAAATAATGTCGGGCTTTAGGAATGGATTCATCCCTATCTTCCGACCACGATTTTTCATACATCGTCATGGGTTGGTTGTTCTGAGCTAACGATGCCATGCACATCAACAAGAAACACAAGGGCAGTGCTTTTACCATATTTAAGCATAGATAATAGACGATCAAAGTATAAATGAATTAACCTCAGACATCGGATGTTTTTAAAACATCCGATGTCTATTCTACAATAGAAACCCGCTGCGTACCGTAATTTCAGAACCATGCGCCAACAATACCGAATCCGGATGTTGCAAATACGGGCCAAATTGTTCACCATACAAATAAGCCGTATTGTAGTATGCCTCATATTCACGAACATCATACACCTGCCATTTGGGGTGCTCGACCTGATACGCCTTTGTGCTGCCGTTGGGTTGTTTGGTAAAACCCCAGTAATGTTCGGTAATAAATTCTTCTATCGAGTCGGGTACAATCTCGGATGCTTGCGGATGGGCTTGCAAGCGAAGGTAGTTCCATTCGTTCCGAAACTTCCACTCATAGCCCACCTCTAACCTATCCGCCTGATGCAACAAATGATGCTTCATGGGCAGGCGAATATAAGGCTCGTTGTAAACCCACCGGGCAGTCAGTGCGATGGCAAGACGGGGGACAATTTCTTTGACAAACACCACCCCTCGCTGCCAAACACCGGTGGCATCTTTTCGGCGCACATAAAGGCGCAGGTTTACCTCTTCAAAGTGTGTATGAAACGGAATGGCAATGCCCTTAACCCTTGTGTTGGCAAACCAAAACCCGACTATACTGGCATAAGTCTGTCCATTCCAAAAGTCTATTTCCGTTCCTTTTGGCAGATAGGGTTCAACCAATTCGGGAGGAATTACATAGTTATACATCGCCAAATACTGCCATTCTGCTTTTAGAAAAACCGGTTGCTGCATGGGTTCAAGTGTGCTTTACTGTTATCAATTTTGCGCAAGGTACTATACTTCGAGTAAAACAGCAATCACCAAACTTTATCGCGATTTTACCAAGATAAATAATGACAATAGGTGCTGAATTTTTTAACGAACCTTTATGTTGATAGATAAGTTCATTAGAAGTTTGGCGTGGTTATACTTACAAAAGCAACGGAAGAGTTAACCAAGTTCTACCTTATATCAATAGCTTACTCCATTAAGTCAATATAACCCGAATGAATTAGCCCCATAAACGGAATGACCTACATTGTAAAAAACCTCTTGATAGGCTTGAAAAGTGCAAAGAGGGGATACAATTTCATTTTTCTAACCCTCTTTTTGATTTTTACAACCCTCCTTTTCGTTTTTCTAACCCTCTTTTTCATTTTTATGATACACAATCTCGCATTTATAAGAAGAAAAACGGCTTTTATCTACCTGTAGCCCTATTTATAAGATACTTAAAGTTTTTTCTAATGCACTTTTCAATTTTTCTAATACACAAAATCACATTTATAAGACACAAAAAAGTTTTTCTAACCCTCTTTCCCGGTTTCCTTAGATAAA
>CALCIK010000195.1 GCA_937907475.1 uncultured Bacteroidota bacterium
TTTCCATATTTTTCAGGTTTTTGCCGTAAATTTACATCAAAGTTAGGTCACACCCTGTTGGTAGTAACTGGTTGGGATGACCCAAGGGTAAGCAGTTGGCAATGCGGAAAGTTTGTAGCAGCAGCTCAAAATGCAACAGGATCAGACAAACCTGTTCTGTTAAAAGTAAACTTCAATGGTGGGCATAGTGGTGATATGACCGACAAACAGACAGCCATGAAACAACAGGCTGCAAAATATGCTTTCATACTGTGGCAATGTGATTTTGAAAATGTGAATAGATATAACTAACTTTGAGCCAAACTGTCAACAAAGAATTGCCAAAAGTGGGTGAATAATACTTTTAGTACAGCTTCTAGCCCCAATAATGGGTCTATTCACCTTTCACCATCAAGTCTTTTCTTATAAAAAAAGAACCCGTAGCTGTGCCGTATCGGGCTTGTGCTTCAAAATCTAAAGGTGAAATTTGCCAATAGTACCTTCCCGGAAGCATATTAAGGGGAAGATTAAGGGTTTGATTACCGGTGTTGGGCAATAGTACATTGTCATTCACAACGACATCTTGCTCGCGGTTATCGTGTACCACTATCTCCAATGATACCTCCAAAGCAGGGTTGATTTCAAACGTAAGTTGGTTACCCAAACATTCAATTTCGGGAAGTGGGAACATCACCCTATGTTGCAGGCTGTTTTGTCCAGCACTTGTGCTTCGTCTTGCCGATTCCAATTCCAAATGTTCAATAGGGCGAAACATGTCGAGCAATTCCTCCAAAGAATAGGTTGAGTGAAGTGTTGTGGGGGTTAACATAGCCTCCTCGTTGGGAAATAAGTCCTCCCCAAGCTGATTGGCAATTTCCTGTGCTCTCAGGAGCGGGAACCGTTTAAACACCTCTTGCACAAACTTAACTGTCAACACTTCTTTGCGCCATTCTGAATCGGTTTTCAGGCGTTGATCAAATGCAGTTTTATCGTCTTGGCTTAGGGTATCGTTCAGATAGGCTTCTATCAATTCTGTGTTATCAATGGGGTTCATGGTAAGATATATTTTTTGTTGAGTGGTTAAAAAAGTAGTTCAAAGTTGCTCAGTTCATCAAAAATTCCGACTTCGGTCATACGCTTTCTTATGGATTCCAAGCATCTTGCTTTTCTTTGCCGTGCTGTGGCACTGTTAATTTGCAGAGCAAGGGCTATATCGTCAGAGCTTTTATTTTCCCAATAAGCTAATTTGAAAATCGTGCGGCAATCTTCTTTCAAATAATTCAAACAGGTATCAAATGTTTTTTTTCGTAGGGTACTGTTGCGAATATCAATTTCGGTTAGGTTTTCATTTGGTTGATCTTTGGTGATGAGTTGTTCCCAAAAATTGGCACTGTCGTCTTTGTTCAAATCGGTTTCGGTTTTTAATTCAATGGAGCGTTCTCTTTTTTTGTTAAAAATGTTGAGTCCGATATTGTAAACATATCCAATCCAATTACCGGATAGACTGAAATCCGGTTTTTGGCAATTATTGTAAAAAGCCTCCCAAGCCATCCAACACACTTCATCGGCAACATCTGTATTCACCCTTCTTTTTTGAAGTGTTTGTTTGAGGTTGGGAAAAACAGCTTTTTGTACCTGTATGATGGCATCCACATTTCCCTCTCTAATCCGTTCAATAAGTTCTTGACTATTCATTACTACCCGTTTTCTTGTTAGTGTTACACAAAAGTAGCGAATAAATATATTTTCAAAGGCACGCCCGCTAATCCATAAACGATAAAATGGGATATAAATGGTGAAAATGAAGGAGAGAAGTGGAGTTGAAGCTCGTTACTAAACCTCTTATAAATATTTGTATGCACCAATAAACCGGACGACGAGTTACCCAATTTGGGAACAAACCATTTTACTACCTTTGAGCAGTTTAAAAATTGTACTTTTGTAATTCCTTTTTGCATGAAATCCTTTTACTTCGCAAGTTAAAATAAAGAAGTCCGATGTCATATACTTATGAATATCCACGACCGGCAGTAACGGTAGATTGTGTTGTGTTTGGTTTTGATGCCCAAGAACACGATTTAAAAGTGTTGTTGATACAACGAGCATCCGACCCTTTTAAAGATCATTGGGCTTTGCCGGGTGGTTTTGTAGATATGGACGAGGAAGTAGAAACTGCCGCTATTCGTGAATTGGAAGAAGAAACCGGTATGACCAATGTGTTTTTAGAACAGCTTTACACGTTTGGCAACTTAAATCGAGACCCTCGAGGACGCGTCATTTCAGTTGCTTATTACGCATTGGTAACTAGGGCAGACAAGAATATACAAGCCGCATCTGATGCCAAAAATGTTCATTGGTTTTCGGTCAACGATTTACCACTCCTTGCCTTTGACCACGACAAAATCTTAGAAATGGGTTTGCAACGCATCCGTGGGAAGGTCAGTTATCAACCCATCGGTTTTGAACTATTGCCCGATAAGTTCACGCTTTCCGCACTTCAAAAACTATATGAAACCATTTTAGAGCAGCCTCTTGATAAGCGCAATTTTAGAAAAAAGATCTTGAACATGGGCATATTGAGCGAGTTGGAGGAGTTTCAAAAAGATGTATCACACAGAGCTGCAAGGTTGTACCGTTTCGACAAAATGAGATACAACCAAATGGTTAAAGACGGTTTTTACTTTGAATTGAAAGAACAACGCCCCAGGGAAGATAAGGGAAAAGGTAAAAAAGGGAATTAATTTGGGGTATGGGGCAACCTTTTTGAATAAAATTTCGATTTAAGTATAAACAGTAACGTGACTTTTAGCCTTTGCAATAGTCTTAACGATGTTTGGCGCACTTTTTGTCAATATATAATTATTGACAGGTAACGATTACTCAATTATCACAGAAAGTTTTCGATTGTCAATAATAGATTTTGTAGCTTTGCCCCCTAAAAACTCTTTACCGACTTGTATGTATAAGTTAATTGGAATTTCATTCATAGTTTTGTCGTCATTCAGGCTGATTGCCTATGATGGTGAGTTGTTGCAAAACAACACGACTAACTTGTATTTGGATGAAGTTGAAAACTGTAACGGAGGCGGGAAAAATCAAAGCGAAACAGTTGCGGACACCTTACAACACGTTTTGAAACAAATGAGCACCGATTACGAATATACTGTTTCGGGCTTAACCGTGCATTATGCAAACACAAATGTCAGTACTCCGGCTGTTGCCAATATTCTGACTTATGTTTGGGATTTAGGGGATGGCACAAAGACTTCGGAACAAACATTGGAATATACTTACCCTACGATGGGGTCATACCGCACCTGTTTGACAATTGTTGAGAACGCTTCTCAAAAGACAGTCGCTCAAAAGTGTAAAAATATCGAAATCATAGATGCCGATTTGTGCGATATTACTTGGGATCCTGTATGTGGTTGTGACAACCAAACCTATATGAACGCTTGTTTTGCCGAAAATTATCACGGCGTTTATTATTGGATACCGGGACCGTGTATCGGCATTGAATATGCTCTCGATTGTAGTTTCGCTTATGAAGGGGACGACTTAACTATACAGTTTATAAACACTTCGGTAGGAAATTACGATTCGTTTAGTTGGGATTTTGGCGATGGCAAGACTAGCGAACAACGCAACCCACAATATGTCTATAAACAACCGGGTGTTTACCCTGTCTGTTTGACAATCGGCAGCATTATTACCAAAAAATCATTGACCTTTTGTCAGGATATAGCTTTAGTTACTTCAACTGAAGTGCCCAAGTAAGTAATTAAGCGTTGAAGAGTGTCCATAGAATTAACTTTGAACACTATTTCCCCCAAAAACCTTTCAATTTATCAAAAAATCCTTTGCCCTCACTTTTGGGGGATGCAGCCTGTATTTGTGCTTGTTCGGTGGCGTGTTCTAAGCTTTCATCAATCGTGTCTTGCAACACTTCGTCTGCTGCTTCAAGAGCAAAAGGTCGTGCTTTTTCATAAGTAGCAACGGCATCGGCCCAATTTTTTTGCTCCTCATAAACCCCTGCCATTTGGACATAACAAGAGGCTGCTTCGTAAGGATTAGGGGCTTGGTTAAATTTTTCAATAGCAGTTTCGAACAGTTCAATTGCTTCTTTGTACTGTCCTTTGGGTACTAACAATTTTGCGGCAAGTGCGATGCAGATACCGGCTTCGTCATAACTTTCGGCGTTGCTGAAATTGGCGGCGGCTTCCTGATAACTTCTTACGGCTTTATCTGTTTTGTTGTGGAAAGCCATGATCTCGGCAATAATTTGGTAGATGGCTCCCAAATAATCATACGAGTCGGATTTTTCATAGTTGGTAATGGACAATTTGTAATATTCCAATGCCTCTTGGTGTTCATTTTGGATTCGGTAAACATCGGCAATAGTTGCGTATGTTCCACCAAGTTCTTCCCAATCTTCCAGTTTTTCCGCCCATTCTACCGATTGCTCCAAAGCCTCTAAAGCGGCATCCCAATTGTTTTCGGATACATGAATCAGCCCAATTCGTTGATAGGTTTTGGCCAAGTTACCGTTTGCATGTTGTTCCTGAAACATTTCTAACGCTTGCAATGCCAATTCCATCGCTTTGGGGTAATCTTCTTGTTGGCGATGATAAATCACTGCAAGTTCATAGAACAACTCTGATTTCTCCTTCGAGTTTTCAGGAAGCGTTTCTGCGATTTGAAGTGCCTCTTCTAATTGGGTGATGGCAGTTGCATGTTCTTTTAACTTGGAGTAGTTATCGGCCAATTCTTTGTATGTGCTAATGATAGCATGATGGTCCTTTTCCGGTACATTTTGCAGCTCACCCAATTGGGTTTGCAAGTCTGCTACTTTTTGGGTCAACTCTTCGTCAGAAAATTTATTTTTGGTCATAATGCCTGATTAAGTGAATGAATAGAAATACGCTTATTGATTATTGTTTGCCAATTACGGCATTTATAATGGTATGTGTTACAAAATTAGCAATACTTATTTTCCTAGCCCCAAAAATATTAAAACCTTTTGAACCCAATCTCCCAACAAAGATTTGTTCGTTTTCTTTAGCCGTTTTTCTAATTCGGCGATTTGATCTTCCAAACGTTGATACTCTTTTGCATAGTCTGCAATTTGGGCTTTGATGGTATCAGATGCAATCGTGCGGGCCATTTGTTCAATATATGTGGGATTGGCTAATTGATTCGTGGTGTCTAAGATGTTTGCCATTCGGCTAAGTTGAGCCGGTATATCTTTTTGTAAGTTTTGTACCAAGTTGTGTAACGATTGAATTTTATCGCCCACTTCATCAAATTTTACCACTTCTTTTTGAACAGATTCCTTAAATATATCTGAAAAAGATTTTAGGAGTTCTTCTAAATCATCAAGGGAATCTTTGAATTTCTTAGTACTGATGTCAAATCTATTGCCGGCACTTTGTGTGTTTGAGAGATTGCTGCGAGTAAGTTCTATGATTGCTTTCAGTTCATTTTTAAATTCTTGGTGTTGCTGTTGGGATAAAGCAATAATGTCTTTTAACCAGTCTAGAAAATCAAACTCAGTATGGTTAAGCCGGTCGGTTAATTGAGCAATTGTGGCATTGTGCAGATTTAAGGCCTCAACAATTTTGTAATTATCAAGCGCGTCGTTTCCAGATAAAGTACCTTGGTTTTGGTAAAGATTTTGAAATTTGTTAAATGTTTGAGTAAGTGTATCTTGAGCCAATATAAAAGCCTCGATACCGGTTGCTAAATTGGCACTTAGTTGACTTAGTTTTTCATACTCGACCGAGATAAGTTGAGAAGTATGTGCCAAGTGGTGGACTGTAGTATTGTTGAGTTGTGTGTTTTGTGCCACTTGCTCTACAAGTTTGCTGAGTTGGTTTTCCGTACTAGAGGTGAAAATGGGCAATAGGTAAGTGGTGGTAAAGAGTTCCAGTTTTGCAAAGAACTGTGCCTTCACCACTTTAAGCGGAAACAAGAATAGATACAGGATGATAGATGCAAAAAAACCGGCAAAAACAATAGTCGCACCATCTCTAAAAGGTGAAGCCGGCAGTATTAATTTGTTGGGAGCGAAATTTTCGGAATTGAGAAATTGCATAAAAGTATCGCTTCCGGATTGGTCTAATAGGTTCCATATCTGAACGGTAGTTTGGCTCAAGCCGGCGAACATACCGGTTAACCCTAACAAAATGGCAAAAAGCGGGGTAAATCTTAAACCAATAGATGTAAAAGTAGATTCGCGCCGAAGTGTGTCAGAAGGAAGATAACTTCCCGGCACAATGACTTGATTTTGTGTCTTTAGGTAATAAATGGTTTTTAACCGTTTCATTGCCTCTGAAATAGGCGAACAGTTTTTACCAAGTACCTCCAATGTTTTTGTAAGGCTTTGCCCTTGCTCGTTCATTTGCAGCAAGTTATTTTCCATTTGCTCTAAGGCTGCTTGTTCGCGAAACAGGAAATGCCATAACTCGAATACTATTCCGATAATGGACAGCAGCAGCAATGCGCCAATAGCCAATAGGAGAAGTTGACCCCACATAGATTGTATCAGGAACCAATCACTCATTTTACTTAGATTAAACGAACCCTACTAATTGAGATTTTTAAAACAGCGTTCAAATTTAGGTTATTTTTGTGCCTAACCCTATATATCCACTTCAAAAAGATGAATTTAACCCACTCTTGACAACTCTTAACGACTAACTTTTATTCTCATAGATTGTAATTGCCACATTGTCGTTCGTGTATTTTATCACGGCATCTCTTTTTATATACTATTGAACCGTACAGAGGTCATTTCAACGAACTAATGTTTGTTCGTTTTTTACTTATTTTAGTATCTTTGCAAAATGAAAATCATTGAATGTCCACGCGATGCAATGCAGGGTATCCTTCCTTTTATCCCAACGGATAAAAAGATTGAGTATATCAATGCCTTATTAAAAGTTGGTTTTCATACTATTGATTTCGGGAGTTTTGTATCCCCGAAAATGGTCCCTCAAATGTCTGATACTTGGAAAGTCGTTCAACATCTCGACTTGAGTGAAACGGACACTCAACTTTTAGCCATTATTGCCAATCTGCGGGGAGCAAATGATGCGTTGAGTTATGACACGATTAGTTATGTAGGGTTTCCTTTTTCCATTTCCAATACTTTTCAGATGCGAAACACCAATGCTTCGCAACAGAAAGCTTTTGACACGGTTCAGGATATTTTTGAGTTGTGTCTTAAAAAAGGTAGAGAATTGGTTGTGTATTTGTCTATGGGGTTTGGTAATCCTTATGGCGATTTGTGGGATATCGCTTTACTGGAACACTGGATTGACCGTTTTGTAACAATGGGGGTCGAAACGATCTCTTTGTCCGATACCGTAGGCGTTGCTACACCTGAACAAATAGCTGAAGTGTTTAGAAACATGAGTTATTATTTTCCGGGCATAGAGTTTGGGGCACATTTGCATACCGAACCTCATAATTGGCTTCCTAAAATTGATGCGGCCTATCAAAATGGTTGTAAACGATTTGACGGTGCTATCAGTGGTTTTGGAGGTTGCCCAATGGCACAAAACAAACTTGTAGGGAATATGCCTACTGAATATCTGGTGCATTACTTTAAAGAAGAACGTGCCGACTTTGATATAAACGAAGATGCTTTTGAACATGCAAAAGCATTGTCTGATGCTATCTTTCAGGGTAGCGAGTCCCCACCTCTACCGGAAGTTACATTCTAAGCAATCGCATAAAAATACAGTAAAAATAAAAAAACCCGTGTCAAGAGTAATGATTTGACACGGGGTTTTTTATGAACTGCTGTGGTGATTATTGAACCACTATTTTTTCGGAAATCATTTTCTTTTGTTGGCTGATTCGGAGGTAATACACCCCTGCTGCCAAATTACCCTTATCAAAAGAATAAGTGTCGGTTTGGGGTAAATTTATCTTCGATAAGGTTTTACCATTAATGTCTATGATTTCCAAAACGCCACCTGCAAAAGTACTTGGATATTGTAATAATGCCTTACCACTGATTGGATTAGGTGAAATACGTATGGACGAAGTGTTGGCAGGATTTGATATACCCGGCAACACACATTGTGTAACGGTTACGTCAAAAGCAATGGTATCGGAGGTGTATTGATTGGATGCAATAAGCTGAACTGTATAAGTACCTGCTTGAGGGTAAATATAAGTAGGGCTTGCTTCGGAAGAACCATATCCATTGCCAAAAGACCATTGGAAAGAGTCGGCATCAAGAGATAGATTGGTAAGCTGTATTTGCAAACAGGAGTCGGCGTATGTAAAATTGGGTTGAGGCAAGGTGGGCATCCAAGCAGGATTGCGAAGTTGTAAAATTTTATCATCATCGGCTTGAGGGAAACCTGCCCATGCAGCGGCTCTGCCATCTTGGTTGCTTGTACCTATAAAGACTCTGCCATCCGGTGCTATACATAAATCTCTTAACCGCCCATACGTGTAGTTAATGATGTCTTTTTGCTGAACAATAGCAGTTCCGGATTGGTCAAAGATAATTTGTTTGAAGGTCGGTGCTTTTAGATTAGCCAGCAACACACAACCCTGCCATTCGGGAATTGCGGGATGATTGTAGAAGTCTATTCCGGCAACAGCAAGCGTGGGTGTCCATACTGCAAGAGGCTCACGAACATTATTAGCAGTACAAAAAGTTATTTCCGAAGGCGTATTACAAAGTCCTTCTACGTTCGGCCAGCCGTAATTGCGATTTGGCTCTAAGATATTAAATTCGTCGTCGTTACTTGGCCCATGTTCCGAGCTATAAATTATGCCGGAGGGTGAGCGTACAAGTCCTTGTGCGTTGCGGTGTCCCCATGAATATACATAGCTTCCGGCTATTGGGTTGTCGGCAGGTACTGAGCCATCTAAATTGATTCGCAATATTTTACCGTTTATGCTACTTACGTTTTGGGCAACTACATCATTATAGTAATCACCTGTGCTCATGAGCAGGGTTTGGTCGGGTAATAGGAGTAAACGCGAACCGCTATGATTGCCTCCACTGCTTCCCATAATCCCGCTTATTAAAATAGTCGGGTCGGATAATGTAGTGCCGTCATAGGTATAACGCACCAATTTCACGCGGTTGCCGCCACTATTGTAATTGTATGCTACATACACATAAGGGCTATTGCTGAAGTCCGGGTGTAAAACCATGCCCAACAAACCCGATTCGCTGTATTCGTAACAGTCGGGAATAGTAACAAGGAGTTGTTTAAATCCTGTTTCGGGATTAATACGGCTAATACGTCCGTTTCGCTCTGTTACCCAAAGCCAATCATCGGGACCCCAAAGTATTTCCCAAGGTACGTGCAATCCGGTTGCGACAGTGGTTACTTCCAAGACTGTAGAATCCAAAGCTATAGTAGATGTTTGCGCTTTTAAGGTACCGGTTCCCCAAAAACAAGTCATAAATATGATAGCAGATAGCAGTAATGAAATAAAATGTTTCATGCGATTGATATGGTTTTTGGTGAATTGTTTATCTGAAGTTTTTTATACATCAATCAAGTAAGGCTTTTAGTACCTTATATCAGTGTTGTATGATGGTAAATCTTCCTCAAAGTTAGTCCTTTTCAATGTACTAACAAAATGGAAGGCAAATAGGTCGGAAGGATTGCAATTGTTCATTTTAGAAGAACCCATATTAAAAGAAAAGCCCCGAACCGTTTAGGGTTCGGGGCTTTGTCTAAAAGCAATATGCTAAATCGAAATGAATTACTGTTTTACTATGCGCTCAGTTGCAGAGTGAGTGCCGTCGGTAACTTTTACAAAATATAAACCGGCAGGCAAACTGCGAACATCCAAACTGATAGTGTTTACACCGTCATGAACATCAGCCTGTTGTGTGCTGATGAAACGTCCGGTTACATCAAACATCTCAACAGTAAGTGCTTTGTTTTCTGCAGCGTTTACAGTTAATTGTGCAAAATCACTAGTTGGTACAGGAGCAATGCCACCAATACCGAAAGTAATACGATTGCGGGTTAGAGCAATAACTTCAGTGCTGCTTGATTGACCATCGAAATCAACCTGAGTAACACGGTAGTAGCTGATACCTGAAGGAGCTGTTTGGTCTAAGAACTGATAGCTGTTTGTTACAGTAGTGGTTCCAGCACCGGCAGTACGGTAAATTTCGGTAAAGGTACTTCCATCAAATGAACGCTCAAGTTTAAAGTAGTCGTTGTCAACTTCGGTAGCAGTTACCCATTTCAACAAGTTACCGTTATCCTGAACTTTTCCGGTGAAAGACAACCAAGAAACATAGTTGCCTTTTTCGCAGTTGGTTGTTGCGGTAAAAGTAGCAGAAGCACAACCGTAATCATCCGTAGCAGTCAATGTCCAAGTGGTAGCATCTCCAATTTCAGGGGTAGAATACGTAAAGCCTGCATAAGTATCGCCCGAAGCATTGATTTCACCGCTCAGTGTATAGGTAGCAGCAGCATCAAAACCGGGATAGCCGCCGTTAACGGTAAACGCATAAATCGTAAGACCGGTAGTATTATCGCATTGAGGCGCACCTACGCTTATAGTAACGGGAGCTAAGAATACTACAGGAGTTGAGTTAGCCGATTCTGTAGTACACTCGCTAGAAATATCAGGAACACCATTTCCGTTGTCGTCAACATTTCCTGCTAAAGCAGAAATATAGTAAACAGTGTTGAATGAGCCGCCAAAGTTAAAGCTAAAGCTACCGCTTGTGCTTTCAGCCAAAATGTTTGCTGCTGATACAACCGGAGTAGTATGTAAGGCATAACCGACAAAAGAACCTTCTTCAAGTACAGAGGAACTTACTGTGCCGGAAACAGTGCCATCGTTACAAGCAACTGCTAAGTCTCCGGGCATATCGCCTAAAGTATTTTCAGGACATTTGGTACAGTTAGTTGTTCCTTCAATTGTTGTTACACAACTGTTTGCATCGGATACGATAATGATATAAGCATCTTGGTCAGCTAGTCCGGCAATAACAAATGGATTACCTTGTTCACCGGTATTTGTGCCAAACAACGTACCACTAATATAATAACCGTCAACTGCATCGGGGAAACCACCACTTACAGTTACTGATAAATCAACAGTTCCGGTAATTTGATCGCAAGCGGGATCAAGGAAAATCACGATAGGGTTAGTTTCGCAAGTAGGAGGACCTTGGCAAGCAGGGTCTGAACTTGGAAGAATGGTAAAGGCTATTCCAGTTACATCTAATGCAGCGCAAATAGTGCCATCGGCAATCAATTGAGCGACATCACCACCCGTTACAGTACCACCTCCTAAAAGGGCTACTACTGCGGGCAAGTCAGTATCCAAGATATTGAAAGCATGTACGGTATAGTTACCGGGAGCATAAGCAGCGAAGTCAATGCTACCCTGACCGACTACTTCAACGATAGTCAATTCAGCACCTTGAGTAATAACCAAATAGGTTGTATGATCAACAACATTGTCTCCTAATACAATAACGGGGTTACTGCTGTTGCCTTCGCAAACGGTGGTTTCACCAAAAGCTACGGTACCATAATTGGCTAAACAATCAACAGCACAAGGAGATACGGCTGTTACTGTAACAACTTGACCGGTTAAGTTATCAGTTACGGTAAATATGGCATCAGTGTTACAATTGATAGGATCACTCACAAATGTAGTGCCATCGAAAATGCCACCGGGACCTACTGTATAATCACCACTACCATCAATAACTGTAAAAACAACTACATATTGAGTTCCACCGGGAGTAGTAGCAGCATCAGAAACAACTAAATCGGGAAATCCACTACAAGCAGGGTCTGTTGAAGGAAGAACGGTTAATACAACACCATCCAAGTCCAAAGCGGCACAAACTGAACTATCATCTATGATTGCTATTAAATCAGCAAGTGAGCCACCGCCATCAACGATAGCTACTATTGCTGCTTCGTCAGCAATTGCATAGTTTAAAGCATGTAAAGTATATGTTCCGGCAGGAACGTCAATAAGATCCAAGTCTTGGCAAACAGGAGCGAATCCTAATATTTGTGTGCCGGCATTTGTTGTGGCTACAAATACAGTAGAAAAATCAGCACTTGCATTAGCACCGTCAACACAAACGGCACCGATTGTACCATTTTCGCAAATTGTGGTTGCACCTGTGGGTGTAACCACACCATAATTTGCATCACATGGAACAACACAAGTTTCTACCATGACCATTAAGGTGTTTGTAGATAAGTCAAAACAATCACCGGTAATATCGCTGATATTATCTCCAACCAAGATTGTGCCTTCATAGGCGATACCATATATATAGTACATGCCGGCAGGAGCACCATTGAAATCAAAAGTTGAACTTGGGTCGGGACCGAAAAGGACGTTACCATCCATATCTGTTACGATATATTCGTAAGCAATTGAAGAGGATAAATCTGCAAATAAGCCATCAAATGGGTCTCCGTTTGCTTGTTGCACTAAGGGAGAACCGGTATTGATTTCGCGTATAAACATATCCTGATTGTTGTAGTCTTTGCCTTCCAAATTGCCTGCGGCATTTCTGAATACCATACCAATACCATAAATAGTGGTACCCGCAGCTAATCCGTAATATTCTGCATTAACGGTAATTTGCCACAAATCATCAGCAATTTCATACATTTCACCTACACCGTCATCTTGTCCCCAGTTACCAATTACAACTTCCCATGCACTGCCGGGTCCGCTTGTACCTGCTCCTGAGTGTAAATACACTTTTTCAGAACCAACCAAACCGGTAGTACCTTTCGTGGCATCGTAAGTGATATTGATATATAATTCTCCACCTTCGCCACCGGTTGTTGTAACGGTCACAAAATCTTCGATAGCATCATCGTTACAGAAGGTAGTAGCGTCAGAGGTGCTAATGTCGCCACCATCAACATTACAAACTACTCCGCAAGTTCCTACTGTAACACAGTAAGCAGCATCGGAACTAACAGCATAGCACAATTCGGGTAATGGAATGGGAGGGGCTGCTAAAAGTCCAAAAAGGGCGGGAATGGTCAAATCGGGGATTAAACCTCCAAAAGTATCGAAAATAACCGCTAAATCAGCAGGAATGGGTATAGTGGGCAAACTCAAAACCGGTAAAAATCCGTTAAGAGCTACTGCCAATGCATCCAATTCAGTTTGGCTGTAGGCAAAACCCCAATAGCAATAATCGCCATCGGGATAACCCGTAAAATCAAAAGTGCCATCATAGCTTACACCTTCGATTAATGGGTCGCCATTAGCATCAGTAGCTAAACCGGTTACTATAAACAAGTAATCAGGAGTGTTGGAATCTGTTGGAGTTGCAACAGCTAATTCGCCGGCATTGCTGCCGTCGTTGCAAGCAAACAAAGTAGCAGGAACGTTGATAGTGCCAATACTTGCTTCGCAAAGAGATGCGCAGGCTTCTACAGTTGCCTCATAATCAATTAGGGCAGTGATAGCATAGCAGGGTGCGGGAGCACCTAAAATGCCTCCGAGTCCTTCTACTGTTCCAATTAAACTCAATAAGCCATTCACTGTAACGGGGGCACCGCCACCAAAAGTAGAGGCTAAGTCCAAAAGTGTGCTCAAATCTGCTGAAGTAACACCTGCCAATGTAGCACATACTACCGGATCAAGCACTACAGGGCAAAGGCCGCTGCTTCCAACTGCAGTAATGATGGCTAATATATTGGTTTGGTCATAACCGAAACCGGTTACATTCACAACAGCACCATCACTCAAACCCAAAGCTGCCGCATCAAAAACATCGCCGGCTTCCACAACTCCGAGAATAACGGTATCGGGAATGGAGGAAATGAAATACGCATAGTTAGGCGCACCGGTTCCGGGATCTGCGGGCATTGTAGTTGAGCCATTTGAACAAAGCACATCTACAACCGTGGGCATTACGGCGGAATAACCGCAAGTTGATGCTGGTGGTGTTGGTCCCTGAGCTTGTGCGTTTTCGGTATAAATACCGAAAAGAACAAACAGGGATAAAAGAGTTGCTAATAGATTTTTCTTCATAATAAAATGTTTATTAACTTTTAGATTAATTTCAGTGAACTTTGGGGGTAAAGATAGGTATTTTGACTTAGAAGCAAAAAACTTTGGGATAAAAGTATGTATTTTTTTGTTTTTGCACAATCATATTTGCCGGCATGAAATAATTATGACAGTTAGAGTTATATCTTTTGTGTTAAATGGTAGAGATGTACCAATTTTATGCCAAAATAGTGTCCTTATTTATCCAAGCATTAACAAGCTATAAACACAGATAGCTATTTGTCGGTTTTTAAATCGTTTTCTAACTTGGCAATTTGTTGAATTAGGTCGCTATTGCCCGGAAGCAGGGACAAAGCATGTTTTAAATCGGCAATTGCCCCTGCAATATCACCAACCTTTTCTTTAGCAAATCCCCTATAACGGTAAAAATCAGCATCGTTATCGTTAAACTGTATAGCTTTAGTATAATCTTCTATCGCTCCGGTAATATTTTTCAGATGCTCTTTGGTGATAGCACGGTTATAGAAAGTAGTGGCATCGGGGGCTAAGGATGCGGCTTTGTCATAATCTTGCAGAGCTGCCGAATAGTTGCCTTGACCAAAATGAAGGGCGGCTCTATTATACCAAGCTTCGGCTAAATTGGGTTCGTAAATTAAGGCTTTATTATAGTCTTCCATTGCGGCGTTTGTATTGCCGGTAATGTCATAGACCATTGCTCTGTTGAATAGGGCTACTTCGTCGTGAGGTTTAAGACTAAGTGCTTGGTTGTATTCGTTCAAAGCAGCGGGGTAGTTTTCCATAATTTTGTAAACATCACCTTTGTATCGAAATGCTGCCTGAAAGTTTGGATTTAATGCTATTGCGCGGTCAAAATCGGCTATGGCATTAAAATACTCATTGATGTAATAATACAGAACACCCCTATGTTTATAGGCAAAAGCATCATTAGGGTTGAGTTTTATAGCTTGGTTAAAATCGGTAAATGCTTTATCGTAATGACCTAATTCCTGTTGCGCTACTCCACGGTCAAAATAGGTTTCGGCATCCTTGGGATTGATCTTTATAGCACGGTTATAGTCGGCTATGGCGGATTCTAGCTTGTTGAGGTTAAATTTAGCTTCGGCTCTTGATTTGTATAAGTCGGCATCGTTGGGGGTTAATTTAATCGCGTCGTCAAAATCGGTAATAGCGGCTTTAAATTCGCTGATGTCGAGATTAAGGTTACCTCTCTTTTTATAAACACCAACATCCTTGGGGTTTATAATGATTGCCTCATCAAAATCTGATAGGGCAGCGGCATACCTGAACAACGCTTGCTTTGCCAACCCTCGTGCAATGAACGCTTCAATATATCGAGGTTCGTTCATGATGGCTTGGCGGTAATCGTTAATTGCCCCTTCGTAATCGGCGGATTCAAACTTCTTGTTACCGCTCTCAAATAAAAGTTTCGCTGCTTCGCTATACATAAACTAGATAGGATTGGTACGAAAAATTCACCTTGGATTAATCTGTATATGCTTCTAAAGGAGGGCAGGTACAAATTAGATGGCGATCTCCGTAGGTATTATCAATTCGGGCTACTAAAGTCCAAAACTTATTATCGTGTAAATAGGGTAGGGGGAATGCCGCTTTTTTACGGGAATAGGCATGTTTCCATTCGTCTGCGGTAATTTCATAAACGGTATGCGGGGCATTTTTTAACACATTGTCTTGTGCATCGGCCGTGCCGTTTTCTATTTCTGCAATTTCGTTTCTAATGGCAATCAAAGCATCGCAAAAACGGTCTAGCTCGTCTTTGGCTTCGCTTTCGGTAGGTTCTATCATGATGGTGCCGGGCACCGGAAACGAAACAGTCGGGGCATGAAAACCGTAATCCATTAATCGTTTGGCGATGTCTTCTGCTTCTATACCCACGCTTCGTTTAAAAGCACGGAGGTCAATGATGAGTTCGTGGGCTACACGCCCGTTTGTGCCGACATAGAGTACTTCAAAATGTTTGCTTAACCTGCTTTTGATATAGTTGGCATTGAGAATGGCTACCGCAGTCGCAAATTTTACCCCATTGCTGCCCAACATCTTTATATAGGCATGTGAAATGAGCAGAATACTGGCACTACCCCAAGGGGCGGAGGTTAAAACGGTACTTGGGGTTTCTGCTGTTTGGTTCATATACCGATGAGAAGGCAGGAAGGGGACTAAGTGTCCCGCTACACAAATGGGTCCCATGCCAGGACCACCGCCACCGTGAGGAATGCTGAATGTTTTGTGCAAGTTAAGGTGGCAGACATCGGCACCAATCATTGCCGGACTGGTATAGCCAACCTGCGCATTCATGTTTGCTCCGTCCATATATACTTGACCGCCGAATTGGTGGATGATTTGACAGGCTTGACGTATTCCTTCTTCAAAAACGCCATGCGTTGAAGGATAGGTAACCATAAGACAAGCTAAATTATCGGCATGCAGTTCGGCTTTTTGGAGTAAGTCAGATAAGTCTATATTGCCTTGTTCGTCGCATTTGACCACCACTACTTCCATGCCTGCCATCACCGCACTTGCCGGGTTTGTGCCATGTGCAGAGGAGGGGATGAGTGTGATGTTTCGATGTGTATTACCCATTTCGTAGTGAAACCCGCGTATCGTCATCAGCCCTGCATATTCACCTTGCGCACCCGAATTGGGTTGTAACGAACAGGCGGCAAAACCGGTAATTTCACATAGGGCTTGTTCAAGTTCGGTAAATATTTGGTGGTAACCTGCGGCTTGATCAATCGGTACAAAAGGATGCAATTTGCTAAACTGTGGTAAACTGACCGGCATTAATTCTGTGGCAGCGTTTAGTTTCATGGTGCAAGACCCAAGCGGTATCATAGAGCGGGTGAGCGAAAGGTCGCGCCCTTCTAATTTTTTGATATAGCGCATCATTTGGGTTTCAGAGTGGTAGCTGCTGAAAACCGGATGGCTCATCAATTCATCGGTTCTTTGAAGGTCATCGGGTAATCGAGTGGTGTTTGATTGCCCATTGGGGAAGATAACTTGGGGTGTTGGTTCGTTGATGGCTTCTGCAAAGATTTGTACAATTTGCTGCACATCGGCAATAGAGGTGGTTTCGTCCAAACTGATTCCAATTAAATCCGGTTGATTGTCAAAATAGCGGAAGTTGATTTGTGCCGATTCGGCAACACGGCGAACCCTCAAACCCGATGTACTTTCGTGCTTGCTAAGGTCGAGCAACAGCGTATCGAAATAGTGTTTGTTGGATTGTTGATAACCAAGTGCCAACAAAGCATTTTCCAAAAGAACAGTATGTGTATGGATGCGGCTGGCAATTTTTTTAAGTCCTTCCGGGCCATGGTAAACGGCATACATACCGGCCATAATGGAAAGAAGTGCTTGTGCGGTACAGATATTAGAAGTGGCTTTATCTCGCTTAATGTGTTGTTCGCGGGTTTGAAGGGTCATTCGATAGGCGGGTTTACCGTTTCTATCCACCGAAACCCCGATGATTCTGCCCGGAGCTTGTCGGACAAACTCTTCACGGGTAGCAAAGAAAGCCGCATGTGGGCCGCCATAACCCATAGGCACACCAAAACGCTGACTATTACCAATCACCACATCTGCCCCCCATTGTCCGGGAGGAGTGAGCAGCACAAGGCTCATCAAATCGGAGGCGACCGCTACATAAGCCCCTGCATCGTGTGCAGCTTGGGTAATCTCTGCAAAATGATGGACTTCGCCATCCTGTGACGGATATTGCAACAAGCAACCAAATACTTGGTCGGTAAACTCAAAGTCTTGATGGTTTTGTACCTTAATGACGATGTCCAACGGTGTAGCGCGAGTTTTCAACACATCGAGCGTAACGGGTAGGCAAGTATCGGAAACCAAAAAGGTGTTAATTTCTTGTCCGGGACGTTTGTTTTTAACCCGATGCAACATTTGCATCGCCTCGGCAGCAGCAGAAGCTTCGTCTAACAATGAGGCGTTGGCTACTGGCATACCGGTCAATTCCGATACCATCGTTTGAAAATTGAGCAATGCCTCTAACCTGCCTTGCGAGATTTCGGATTGATAGGGCGTATATTGGGTGTACCAACCCGGATTTTCAAATATGTTTCGCAATATGACACTGGGCACGATGGTATCATAAAAGCCCATACCCAAGTAGGATTTCCAAATTTTATTTTTACCGGCTATTTGTGAAATGTATTGCAGATAGGCATACTCGGTCATTGGTTCTCCGAGTTTCAAATTGTGACCAAAGCGGATACCTTCGGGAATGGTTTGGTCAATGAGTTGATCTAATGATTCAAGTTCCATTAAACCGAGCATTTCTTGGATATCGGTTTCTCTTGGTCCGATGTGTCGCTGCAAAAATTCATTAGACTGGTTAAATTCGGTAGTCATATTGGGTTCGTTTAGCTATTGAATGGTAGTTAGTTTAGCGAAATCGTAAAGAAATGTGTTCGAAAACAGGTTGCCCCTCATTGGTACTTCACAATAAAAGACAGCAGCCGTTTTTACTTCATCACCCATGAAGTAGCGGGTGCATCGGGGTATTTATATTCTAACAAGGCCCAAAGGGCATGTACTGTGGCGTGGTCGTGTGTTTTGTTCGATGACATTTCGCCCAATGGCCAGCCCCCGTCCGGTAGTTGCCTATTACTGATGACATTAATCCATTCGGGTTGAAGGTATTCCCGCCCGCCCGTATAGAGCAAGATGGCAATTGCCTCCATTTGCAAATCGGTTGGTTTTCCCAAGCTAACAATCAATTTTGTTAAGAGTTCGTGTTGCCTTTTTTGGAGCTTTTTGGCTTCCTCCGAGTTGGTCAGGCAATCGTTTTCACCCAGCCATTGCAAGGACAAGGCGGCATGGGTTAGAAAATACCGGTCTAACTCGGTCAGTTGTTGGACAAGGGCGAAAAAATCGGGCGGCAAGGGGATTTTATCGCACATCAAGGCGCAATTCATCGCATAAGAGGTATTGCTCAAATTGTCCAGAAGCGTTTTGCCTTTTGCAAGCGTGCCCAATTCATTGACAGTTGCGGCAGCTTTGGGGTTAACCATCCGTTCTAATGCCTTGCCTTTTACATCCGTTATTGGATAGGTCTCAAAAAAATTGGAAAACTCATATTGCTTTCCGAGCGAAAACTTCCTTTGTAAATAATGCAATACCATCGCAGCATTGGGTTCTATTTGCTTCCCCCTTTGGAGGAGATTAGCCAATCCCTTCTCAATGTTTACCGATATTTGATTATTATTCACCGAAACCTTAGTTGGATTCGACGAATCTGTTGCCATTGTTTTGGCGTTTTCCGACTCAGAGGGTTGGCAGGATAGATAACAGGTGAGCGTTATCAACAAAAGGTAAAAGTTGACCGATGTTTTCACGTGTGTTGTATTCCGGTTTGATGGTCAAAAAACGGTAAATGATGTTAAAGAGTGGCAAAGTTACAAACTTAACCTCGCTAACAGCTATTTGAAAGTATAAATTAAGCGAGGACTTGATACTCAAAGTCGGCACTACCTTATATTATATATGCGCTCCAATATAGGGGCTTTTTTGAGCTGTTTGCTTACCTATACCTTAAACTGCCATTCAAACCTTTTTTGGGCATCAATTGACCATGTTCATCCATTTATAAACAAGAAAGGTCGGTAGTGCAAGATGAACAATGATAAATTTTACTTTACTGCCTTGTCACATTTAGTTTGAAGGATTACTCTGTTTTGGAAGAATAAATTAGTTTAATCTGCTTATATGACAGTTTTTGCAGCATTTTATTTCAAAAACATTGGCATTTCGATTTTCCGAAACTGTTCCGTAAAAGTTACGGAGGTGTTTTGATTTTCCGGAACTGCTCCGTAAAAGTTACGGAGGTGTTTTGATTTTCCGAAACTGTTCCGTAAAAGTTACGGAGGTGTTTTGATTTTCCG
>CALCIK010000196.1 GCA_937907475.1 uncultured Bacteroidota bacterium
TAAACGGGTAGTGACGGAACTTGTTCCGTCTGTTTTAAACGGAACAAGTTCCGTTACTACCTGTAGAAAACATCCAAGTCTGTAAACCTACTAAAGGAACTATGGAAATAACTTCATTTTATACATAGGAAGCAATGTTCGTATTGGTTTGATAAACGGGTAGTGACGGAACTTGTTCCGTCTGTTTTAAACGGAACAAGTTCCGTTACTACCTGTAGAAAACATCCAAGTCTGTAAACCTACTAAAGGAACTATGGAAATAACTTCATTTTATACATAGGAAGCAATGTTCGTATTGGTTTGATAAACGGGTAGTGACGGAACTTGTTCCGTCTGTTTTAAACGGAACAAGTTCCGTTACTACCTGTAGAAAACATCCAAGTCTGTAAACCTACTAAAGGAACTATGGAAATAACTTCATTTTATACATAGGAAGCAATGTTCGTATTGGTTTGATAAACGGGTAGTGACGGAACTTGTTCCGTCTGTTTTAAACGGAACAAGTTCCGTTGCTACCTGTAGAAATATCCAAGTCCGTAAACCTACTATCGGTACTTGTCGGACTAACGGAACAAGTTCCGTTGCTACCCGTATAAAACATCCAAGTACATAAACCTACTTTAAAATGAAGGCGAAACATAAAACTTAATGCCGAACTTCGTTATATCGGTGTAATCCCTTTGTGTCAGCCTCCACATAAAATAGACCCTGAACATCTTGAAGATGTTTTCCACCCCTGTACCCACTTCGACATAAGCCCCATTGAGTTCCCGAAGTCCGCCTGCGTAGTTGAGGTAGTATTCATTATCCGTGCTCAACCTGCCTGCTACTGCCTTGGCAAATACCATGTTTCGGAGTTTCATTTTTCGCAACAGAGGAATGGTGTTAAAAAACAACCCTTCAAAATTGTGGGTTAACCAAACCGAAACCCACTCGTCGTTGACAAACTCAAAATCGTTCATCAGGTTGTAAGAGTACCGGCGGTACAGAAAGGTAGAGTTACCACCGTGTACTTTTAGCAGGGGATGGGGTACTTTGCCAAATATCTTACCCGCGTTGATGCGGTATTCGGTACGCCCGATGCCCGTTGTTATTCGTTGAGTAAGGTTTACTCCCAGTGAATGGTATTCATAATCGCTGCCCAACACGTTATTAGGGGCATAAGTGTAGTTGACATCCAACACGGGTGCGGCAAAAGATACGGCAGTACGCTCAAAACTGCTTACAAAGAAGCGTTGCCCGATACCCCATTGAGTATTCAGGCTGAACTCGATGGTTTCAAAATGATCTTCGGCACCTTCAAAGGGTTGTTGGTCGGACAAGTCAAAGTTGGAGCCTTCCCACGAAATGATGGATTTATGAGTAATGGACAATTTGTTGGTAAACCCTTGAAACCATTCCTTTTCGTAAAAAACATTGCCCTGACGAATCAAAAACAAATTTGTCTGTGGGTTTTTTCGCAACAGCGAAATCACCATGTTGTCGTGCGAGAGATGGGATCGGCTGAAGTTAAAATCAGACCAATCGTAGCCGTAAGAAATTCCGGCCATGTGCCAACGGTTATTGGTGCGGGGCAGGTGCATTCTAAACGTGCCATTGTATTTAAACAACTTATCTTTATCGCCATAAGCCAAGTAGCCTTCCAAATAAAACTTGTCGCGATACTTTTTTTGGTTGTTTCGAAGTGCCAACCGAAAACGATTGCCTTCCAACCCGTTGAAGCTATACATCTGCATCACCTTGCCCACCTCGACTTCACCAAACCGCATATAGCCCGTCGAGCCGACATTGCCCAACCACAACAATGCCTTATAGGTCTTGGTGTTTTGAATGCGGTCAACCATTTCATACACCCGGCTTTCGGTTCTCGTCAACTGTGTATGCCGCGAGGTGTCCCAATATTCCAACTGGCGTTTATAGGCCTCGGGTTGTATTTGAAGCGGGTCGCCGCTCAATAGCTTGTCGTCTATGGGTTGGTTAATCACGATGTCTTGACGGCTGATGCTGCGCACCATCCGCATACTCAGTTTGCGCCGGTTTTGGGTCAGGTTTAGGTTGACCTTTAGCTTTTCGGTATCTTTAAACCAATACTTCCCTTCGATTTGCGAAAAATTTTGTTCGATGATAAAGTCGGCAATATAGTTGAGGTTGGTTTGGTCGAGCAGGTATAGTTTAACCGATTTTACCGCAGCAGTGGTGTCGTGAATCCATGCGTAGCCGGTAAAACACAGGTCTTGTTTGCGGCGAGGGGTAAACTCCAGTTTCTTGCACCATTGATTGTCAATAAAAGCACTGTCGGTCAAAAAATACTTGTAACTCACCGGTGCCAATTTGGCAAAGGGGCTGATAAACGCTTTATCGCCAATACGAATAACCCCCTGATAGACATCCACTTCGGTAATCACCCCATCCACCATGCCCGAAGCATTCATGTTTTCAAATCCCGAAAACTGATCGGCTTTCAAGACTTCCTTGCGTTTGCTGGGAGATTTGCGGTAATAGACTTCGCTGAGGCGTTCTTTGATGAGTGCGGGCAAGTAGGCAACTTTCTGCTCGGTTGTGTCCATGTTTTCAAACACAAACCTGAACGGTTTGAAAATACGCCGCTTGATAAACTTCTCCTTCAAATTGTAGATGTCGAACTCGGTCTTATTGTATTCCTCGTACCGGTAATAATCGTATTGTTCGGGGCTGTTTTGCGGTTTGGAATCAATCACGCGACGATAGAGGGCTACCGCAGCCGTATCTTTTTTAACCTTCTTGCTCGATTTTATCAACACCTCCTGCAATTGCGCTTCGTTGTTGTTGAGCGACACAATGAGGTCTTGGGCAATACCCTGTTTGACCGAAACGGTTTTGGGTTTATAGCTGAGGTGAGAAACCGTAACACTTTTTACCGAAACACCCTCGCCGGACGAAAGGTTAAACCTCCCGTCAACATCGGTCGTTGTTCCGATAGTGGTTCCGGTAAAAACAACAGTCGCAAAAGGAACGCCTTCATTGTTGTCGGCATCTATAACGGTTCCGTGTATGGAGGTGGCTGTCTGTGCCCAAAGACTAATGGAAACAAACAAAAGCAACAAAATTAGTGTGGTGCGCATAAATGCGGTTTAAAATGGATTGTTGTTGTGAGAAGAGTAGAAAAGATGGCAACGGTGTAATAGACTATAAACGTCATTAGACGTTTAAACGTTGAATGTTAAAAAGTTGCGGTCAATGAAAATGAATGATAAAAGCACCTTTTACATTTTGTACAAGTAGTTGTGCTTCAAAATCAGATTTCAATAAAAGGCAAGTAAAAACTCATAATAACAAGATAGCACTATCTTTTGTTGTATGTCAATGGGGTTAAAACGCTTTTTACTGAAAAATTGACAAACGTCCTTATCTTACAGCATTGTTAAGAAAGGTTGCCACGAATGCACGAATAAAGATTTTGACCTTTGCTAATTGATTATGAAGAGTTGCCACGAATGCACGAATGAAGAGGATAGTGTTTTGCCTTTTGCTTTTGAAGGGTTGCCACGAATGCACGAATGAAGAGACTAATGTTTGCCTTTTGCTTTTTAAAAATTAACCATTAACCACTAAAAATTAACCACTAACAATGCCTCATTCACCATTGACCATTCACAATTCACAATTAAAATTCCCACTTGCCTTTTTTGCGATAATGCTGTTGTTGTCCATCGCTGCCTGTAAGGAAGAAAACAATCCCGATGCAAATTGCGATGTCCTCACTTTAGAGGCAGACCCGGTGGGGCAATGGTATTTGGGCGACTTTCATGTTCATGCCTCGGGTGCCAGCAACGATACCGGTGGCGACTCATCTCCCGAAGCCATCCAAGAGCGCGCCATTGAGAGGGGGTTAGACTTTTTGGTGCTGACCGACCATAGCAACAGCACCGGAAGCGATACCTCGACCACCGATGAAGACCCGTTGTTGTTCAACCAAGGTCCCGAATTTCCCTACTGGGACTTGGTAGCACAACTAACCATACCCGGGCAGTTTTTAATGATAGACGGCAACGAAATAAGCCCGGTTGCCGAAACAAACTCACAGCCTACGGGACATATCGGCTGTATTCCGGAAGACCTGAACACCTTTGACCGCACCGGCGCATTTACCGACCGACCCAAAGGAACCGTAACGGGTGCTAATGCCTTGCAACAGGCAAAAGACCGCGGTTGTTTTACCATCATCAACCACCCCTACGCCATCACTCCTTGGATTGTCTATGATTGGACAAGCGAAAACTACGATGCCATAGAAATATGGAACGGCACCATAGGATACGACCCTTGGGATATACGTGGACGGGATATTTGGCGTTGCGACTTGCTCAACGGAAAAAATACCGTAGCCGTAGGCGGCAGCGACAACCACCGTGTATTTACCGACCCTCCCGGCAATGGATTAGACCCTGCCCTTGGATATCCCACCACCGCCGTTTTTGCTTCCCAACTCACCTGGCCAAGTATTATGGAAGGGGTGAAAGCAGGTAGAACTGCCATCTTTGAGGGTGACAGCCGTTTGTTCATTGACGGCTATAACGACAAAGGTTGCCGCGAGGAAAGCACCGATACCCGCATCATCCGCCTTCGCGGAAAAGTGGACAGTCATTTAGACTCCACCCAAATCGTCCTGACCCGCGCAACCGGTTGTAACGACCCCCGACCCGATTACCTCATCATCCCCCAAGTATTGGAAGACACCCTCCTATTCCAAACCGTTTACGGTGGTGATGATTTCGACCTAAGGGTCAACATCACCGGGTTGCCCGGCGTGTATAGCGCCGTCCTTCTCCCCAACGAACAGGCACACTATGCTGCTTTGACGCGGGCGATTGTGATACAGTAAATTGGTGGAGGATTTTTTTAGTTAATCTTAAAAGCTTTAGACGATGGTTTACGAATGGAAAGATATAAAAGCAGCAATCGGTAAAGAAACTAAAGAAGTTTTTGAGACCGACAAATCGTTTAACATAGCCGAGGCATTAGAAATGTTTCGCAAAGTACTGGACTATCCTATTTCCGAACCTATATTAAAATTGGAAAGTCTTCCCGATTTGATGCAAACCATTAATAGTATCTTAATAGAAAGCGAAGTTTCAGGGGCTAATTTCAACAATTTAGCACAACCCTTTGAAGCCTATTTGAAAAAGATACTGTATCTCACCGACCCTAACTATTATGCTCAAAATGCCGATAATCTTACACTTGGAGATAACCCCAACAGACAAGGCTTAATTTCTAAGTTGAGTTTAAATCCCAACAACATCAGGTATCATTGGCCAGATTTATCTGCCAATCAAAAAACCAACTTTGCCGAACACCTTTGGCGAGCTTATAACTTGCGTAATACATTGGCGCACTTTTGCAAAAGCTATAACCGCAAACAATTTTGGGATGGTGTTCAAAGCTATTTGGTAATGTATTTATGGGCGGCTTATAAACATCGGCAAGCAATCTTAGCAGCCGTAGAGCCTTATTTTTTGAGCAACTACCTGAAAAAATACATTGCTTCCTACCAACATTGGCAACGCCTGTTTATACCCATTGAAGGAGTAGAAAGACCCGAACTGTTGGAAAATTATGCCGTTGAAGTACCCGAAGAAGAGCAACACAGGCAAGGGGAGTCCATACAAAACCAAGGCGCTCCTCCAGACGGTTCAAAGAAAAATCGCCCATTGCCCCAACCCAAACGCAGCGGCAGCGTAATGGACTTGCGCAACATCATTTCCGAAAAACGAATGGTGATTGTAGCCGAGCCGGGAATGGGTAAAAGTACCGCCCTGCAATTTATGGCTTATACAGATGCCAAAGCGATAGAAGCAGGTACTGAGGGAGTAAACTATCCCGTCTATATTGAGTTGAAAGAGTTCCAATCCAAAGACAGCATTAAAGAATGGGTTATTCAACAACTGGGAATAGCTGCCGAGGTAACCGAAGGTATGCTGAAAGACGGTAAAATCACGTTGCTGCTCGATGGGTTGAACGAAACCGCACAAGGGCTTAGAGACGAGGCGGTCAATGCTATCCGCCGGTTTATGATAGACTATCCACAGGTATTGGTGATTATCACTTGCCGTCCCAATGCTTACGAGCGCAACTATTTTGATAGCCTAGGAGAAAGAGGTAAAACTCCCATCTTTCAACTCCAACCGATGGGCATGGCGCAAATTGAAGAGTTTTTGGTAAAATATAGCAGTAACGAAACTGTACGCAACACAATATTGCAAGCCCTGCAAAACAATGAAAATCTCAGCAAGGTAGTGGAAACGCCACTGTTGTTGAAAATGTTGATTGCTGTAGTGAGCCGCCACCCTAAAGAACCAATACCTCCAACAGAAACCCGAATTGTACTCAACTTTATAGAGGGTATATACCAACGCGAAGCCGAAAAAGATGCCGGGTTTAAACCCGATACTCTACAAACCCTTCTACCCATATTGGCTCACCAAATCCGAATGTGTTACCAAGCCAATGTAGCCATACCCGAAGCAGAAGCTGTAAAAATTCTAAAGGATGAAGCCCCGAAATGGGAAATAAAAGCGGCCCTAAAAAAAGCCGAGGAACTCCATATTTTGGTTTGCAACCCCGAAAGCAACCGGTATAGTTACGCTCACGAACTCTATCAGGAAGCCTTATGGGCAGTTCAACAAACCCAATACGATCAATACTCTCCCGAAGAACCTTATTACAAACCCGCCATAGAACTATGGCAGGAACCCGCCTTTGCCCAATCCCTTCGCTTATATGCCGGTTTGCTGACAGGCAATAAACGTAAAGATTTTATAAAAGAAGTAGCCAAACGAAACGCCTATTTAGCTGCAAGATGTACAACTGCTTATTGGCTACCGGAGGAGGATGTTGTACAAATGGTGGTTGAAAGGGCGAAGTTGTTTGCTTCGTTATTCAGCTGGGAGAGTGATATGTCAGCGGATGGCTTTATGGCTTTGATAGAGTTAAATGATAAGGGTGCTATAATAGCGGTATTACAGCAAGAAAAACTTGGGCAGAGTTCCTTTTTGAAAAAATTATTCGAGGGTTTAAAACCCAAGCAAGTTTTAGACTTCATATTCTTGCTTTTAAAAAGAGAGGAATTCGGAATAGTTAAGAAAGCTATTCTTCAAGTAGCTTTTAAAGAAGGACGAGATCTGATAGCAGAAGCGCAAATAAAAAAACTCATTGAAGAACTTTTTAGCAGACAAATGTATGAGGAGGTTTTAGTTATAGATAGCATGACTAAAATACTAATTCTTAGTGAAGATCAATATAAGCGCATATTAGGAATCCCTGAATTAAAAAACGCTGGATACAGAATGTTTGAACCCTACATAAACAGGAATGTGCTGCTAAAATATATAAATAATTACACCCCACCTTTTGAAACAATTAAAGATTGGCTAAAACGCCTTTTTCTTGTAAGTGAAGAACACAACTATTACAATTTTAAAGAGTTCCCTTTGGAAAAATACCCTAATGAAAGGAGTAAAATTATTGAAATTATGAGCAAAGATATAAGCTATGATTTTCAAATAGAAGAGATCATAAAAGAATATAATCTTAGCACAGAAGAAATATTGATCATTTTGAAAGAGTTTTCTATTGATGCTTACGAAACTTATGGAAGTACGATAGATGAAGATGGTAAGAGAATAGGTAATTCATATAACCATACTATGGATGATCTACTTAGGTTAACAGAAGATTATCTGCCGGGATACACAATTTTTATAAACAATGACCCCAAATTGATTAAGGAAATACTTGGAGTAATACATCCAGCAGACAGAGTTAAATGGATTCAAAAGTATAATTTTCAGACTTTATATCCAATAGAGGATTGTATAACAGAAGCCATAAATAATATAATTGATAAAAACACATTTAGGGACAACGATATTAAACTTGTTGAGGAAGCTTTAGGAAAAGAGTATGTTACTTCGAGTTATTGGAATGAGCAAATAATCAGGTTGATAGAGGCAAAGCAGTTTCTAATTGCTTATAAAATAGCAAAAAAGTATATAAATTTACATGGGTATCTTAACAACTTGGTAAATGAAGCAACTCAATTTATTTTGATCTGGGACTGGAATAAAGTTGCAGACAAAAGAATATTTACTACTAGAATAGATGAAGACAGCTTTGAACGAGCGTATGTAATGATGCAAGAATACACAAAGGATAACGATATAATTCCACATAATGAGCAGTACGAAGGAGTTCAACAGCTTCTATTAGAAATCAAAGTAAATGATGCGATTAAAAAAATTATAGAATATGATTTATACAATCTGGTTTCATTAGATATGATTTTGAGAGGAGATATTGAAAGTAAACCCAATAATGATGATCTGCAAGTACGTGAATTTGACATTGAGGCTCTTGAGAATGAAGATAAACATCTGATTGCACTTGAGCTTATGATTGATGGAGATTTTGAAAAAGTCGTTGAGTTATGCAACTTGTTTAAAATAAAACCATTTTTTGAACCGGAACCCTATTTGGATGCCGAGGAAGAAAGGAACAACCGCTCCAAAATATTCAGTGGTCATTCAATGTGGGGTTCAAAACACCAAAAATCAAAAATAGGATTATTCGAATTTATTACAAAATCAGTGAACCCACAAAATCAAGCCTTGCACCAAATAATCAGACAATTCTTGAATAGAGGGAAATTTGACGTTGCCAAACAATTAATTATCTATTATGCAATAGAAGATATTGAAATCAACCGTTTGTTTGTTCAGGAAGCAATAAAAAGCAACCACTACATTTTTGCAGACAGATGGATTAAGTTGCAATTTCTACAAGAACACTTTAATTCAGATGACATTATAAAGGCGGCGCTGGAAAACAGTTATATACTTGTCGCAAAACAGTTGTCTGAAGATAACAATAGGCAAGAGCAATTTCCAATTACAGTGTTCATTGATGCAATTTTAGAGTTTTCAAAAATCAAACAAGAATATGAAAGTGGACATATATTGAGTTGGGCATTAAATTGGATTCTTGAAAGTGATGAGTTTAAAGAACGATATTGCAATATCTTTTTGGAGAGAGCATTAATTCAAGACTATTATGGTGCAAAATACTTGTTCGAAGTGTTTGAAGGTACGCAGAGTTTAGATATAGATATTTTTATTAACAATGCTATTAATGTAGGTAGGGAATTTGAGTTTGTTGTTGAAATTATAGATAAGCATGACTTAAAAAGTAAGTACAATTTTATCGATTTGTTTTATAGATACATTATTAATTCTTGGGATGATGATCGTGCTTATTATAATAAAATTGATAAATACAATGTTGGCAATAGGTTGCTTATTGCAACCGCATATTTAAAACATTTCTGTTATTCAGATGGAAGGATGCCTCACAAATACGCAATAAAAGTTGAGGGCAATATATGGGGTGGGAAAGAATTAGTTAGTTATTTAGAGTATGATAAGTATCAGATAACTGAGAGTGAAATAATAGAGGCAATTAATTTTGGGTTACATAAAAAACACGTTGATTTGGTTAAGCTGTGGGTAGAACTCGCTATTTATGCCAAAGCTGATTTTCCTATGACATCAATCATCCAAACCGCCATAGATACCAACCAATCAGAAGTAGCAGAATATTGGGTTCAAAAATACAACCTCTACCACGAGTTCCCACAATTTGAACCACCTGCGGAAGCATTGGAAGAGGAGAACTCTCCGCCGGAAGGAATATAAGAGGTGCTCCACTTAAACCATTTAAAAGTTTTGCGGCAGCAATTTTTCGTAGCTTTGAGCGATAAAAGAGGAACTTTATGAAAAACATCTTTTGGTTTTTCCTTCTTGTGCTGTTCGTGGTTGCCGGTTGCCGGAAAGAAGTGGAGACAACAAAGCCGACCGTTGAAAACATCACCGAGTCGGTCTATGCTTCGGGGGTGGTGAAAAGCAAAGATCAATATCAGGTGTTTGCTACGGTCAACGGGTTGATACAAAAGGTGTTGGTGGCCGAGGGGGATTTGATTAAGAAAGGCGACCCGCTGTTTGTTATCAAAAACGAAACTTCGAAGCTGAATACGGAGAATGCGCAGTTAGCCGCACAGTTTGCCGACATCAACACCAAAAACGACAAACTCAACGAGCTAAAAGGCAATATCGAGATAGCAAAACTAAAAATGCAAAACGACTCTGTGCTGTTAGTCCGGCAGCGTAGATTGTGGGAACAACAAATAGGCGCAAAAGTAGAACTGGAACAAAGAGAATTAGCCTATACCAACTCGGTAACGGCCTATGAAGCCGCTATATTCAGGTACAACGACTTGGTAAAACAACTTCAATTTGCAGAAACGCAATCGAAAAAGAACGTGGCCATCAGCAAAAGTCTGGAAAAGGATTTTATTGTCAGAAGCCAAGCAGACGGACGGATTTACAGTGTCCTGAAAGAGCAAGGCGAGATTGTTGGGTTGCAAAGCCCCTTAGCGATTGCCGGCAGTGCCGATGACTATCTGATTGAGTTGCAGGTGGACGAAAATGATATTGTGCGCATTCAACCCGCGCAACAAGTATTGTTGGGTTTGGATAGTTACAAAGGGCAGGTGTTTGAAGCGACAATCAGCAAAATTGACATCCTGATGAACGAGCGAACGCGCACCTTTACCGTTGAGGCAACCTTTACCAAACCCCCGCCCGCCCTCTACCCCAACCTAACCGCCGAAGGGAACATTGTCATCCACTCCAAACAAAACGCCCTGACCATTCCGCGCGCCTATCTGATAGACGATACCTTTGTGCTGTTAGAAAACCAGGAAAAACGGAAAGTAGAAACGGGCTTAAAGGATTATCAAAAAGTAGAGATTAAATCGGGACTATCCGCAAACGATGTGCTTCTAAAACCCGCCCTATGAATGTCAAACTAATACTGGATATTGCCAAATCGTTGTTGTTGGCACGTTGGCGGCAAACTTTGGTAGCCGCTATCGGGGTTACTTTTAGCATTGCCATGTTTATTACCCTATTAAGTTTTATGACGGGGTTGAATGACATGCTCGATGGGTTGATTTTGAACCGCACCCCCCATGTTCGCTTGTTCAACGAGGTAAAACCCAACCCCAATCAGCCAATCAACCTATCGGACGAGTATAAAACGCACTATAATTTTATCGAGTCGGTCAAATCGAGTGGCAACAGTCAGGAGATATACAACAATGCCGCCATCATGAAAGCCCTTAAAGAAGACGAGCGGGTGTTGGGACTTACGCCCAAAATAACCGCCCAAGTATTGTACAACAACGGGGCAACCGATATTACCGGCTCGGTGAATGGAGTGGAGGTGGAAACCGAAACCAAATTGTTCTTTTTTAACAATTACGTTACATCGGGCAAGGCGACCGACCTCAAAAACGTAGCCAACAGCATTATCTTAGGTAAGGGCGTTGCCAATAAATTGCTGGCAGATATTGGCGATGTGGTACAGGTAACTACTTCAAAAGGCGAGTTGATGTCGTTGAAGGTAGTGGGCTTTTTTCAGTCGGGGATTTTAGAAGTTGACAAGGTACAAAGCTATGCCTCTATCGGCACCACCCAAAAACTAATGGGCAAACCCAATAGTTACATCACCGATATCAACATCAAACTGAAAGATTTGAGTTTAGCCCCGGCATTGGCGAAAGAATACGCGCGGTTATATGACGTGGATTCCGAAGACATTCAAACCGCCAATTCGCAGTTTGAAACGGGCAGTACTGTGCGAACCATCATTTCCTATACCGTAGGCATTACCTTGTTGGTGGTAGCAGGATTCGGCATTTACAACATTTTGAACATGATGATTTACGAAAAGATGGACTCTATTGCCATCCTGAAGGCAACCGGTTTTTCGGGCAAAGATGTGCAGCGCATTTTTATCGCCATTTCCTTGAGCATCGGTTTTTTCGGAGCTTTTTTGGGCTTGATTTTCGGCTTCCTGCTCACCACGGTCATTGATCAAATTCCGTTTAACCCTGCCGCCCTGCCGACCATCAAAACTTTCCCCATTCATTACAGCCCCACTTTCTACATCATCGGCATGGTGTTTTCTATCATCACCACCTATTTGGCAGGCTTTTTCCCCGCACAAAAAGCAAGCAAAATAGACCCGGTCGTTATCATCAGAGGTAAATAACATGAGCGAAATCGTACTCCAAGCCAACAATATCAGCAAAAGTTTTCACGACCCCATTACGGTTAAGGTGCTCAACGACATCAACTTTTCGATCACCAAAGGCGAGTTCGTGTCGGTCATCGGTAAATCGGGATGCGGTAAATCCACCTTGTTGTATATCCTATCCACGATGGATACCGACTACGAGGGCGAGTTGTTGATTGATAACCAAAACATGCGCAACAAAAAAGAAGGGCAATTGGCAAGGGTAAGGAGCGAAAAAATCGGTTTTGTTTTTCAGTTCCACTACCTGCTCAACGAGTTTACCGTCCTCAAAAACGTGATGCTCGCGGGCTTAAAATTAGGTAAATACGATGCCAAAGAAGTAGAGCACCGCGCTATGGAAAAACTTAAGATTCTGGGCATTGAAAGTGAAGCCTATAAAAAAGCCAACCAACTTTCGGGAGGACAAAAGCAACGGGTAGCGATAGCCCGCGCCCTCATCAACGATCCGCTCATTATTATGGGAGACGAACCAACGGGAAACTTGGACAAGAAAAACAGCGAAATGGTATTCGACATCTTCAAAGAGTTATCAGACGTGTATAACCAAACTTTGTTGGTGGTTACCCACGACCAAAGTTTTGCCGGCAACACACAACGCATCATTGAAATGGAAGACGGAAGGATTATTAGTGATGAAAAAGCCTTTATTAGATAAAGGGTAAGCAGGTCGTGTTCCTAAATCTTATATTCCGCACCCCTTGTTTTAAAGTTCGGGATTTAGGGCTATAATCGAGATAAAAAATTCATTATAAAATTTGGTAAACTGGCAGTCAAACACAAACACAGTTTTTATATATTGTACAGAGTTGGTGTATATAATCATTACTACCAAGCGTACACCTCGCTGTATTAACTCGTTTGGGAGGCACGTAACACCGTCCTCTTTTAATTCGAATATAGAACACTTTTCATCAAAATAAACATGTGTCTAATTCACATGGATATATTGCTAATCCTAGTTTGACCCGTCTCAAAACAAAACCTTAATCAATTCACAGGGATTTGTCACTCGACAGGAGGGCTATACGTTGGAGTTTAAAAATTGCAGCCGCACATTAAAAAGAAGTATTTTTTGCATTGATTAGGCTGTTTGTGTACCTTTACCCAATTACTTTTGTCCATCAACTTATCCATTGCCTATCATGCGGGTTGTTCTGATTACCTTGTATATCATTTATGGTTGTGCCCAATCCATTTTTGCCCAAACCATACCTCCGTTTGTGGTAAATGGCTCTGCCTCACAGCTATCGGCACAATGCTACCAACTTACCCCCGAGTTGCCAACACAGAGTGGCTCTATCTGGAGTCAGCAACAAATAGACCTTACACAATCATTTGAAGCCGAAGCAAGGGTGTATTTGGGTTGCTCTGCGCCGGTAGCCTGTTTCGAAGATTCCGATGACGGAGCAGATGGCATAGTGTTTGCATTTCAGCCCCTTTCAACCATCATTGGCACCACAGGCGGCGGTATTGGCATTCAGGGTGTAACACCCTCTCTTTGCATAGAACTCGATACCTACCCCAATGGCGGAAACAGTGACCCACTCTACGACCATATTCGTATTTTTGCCAATGGCGACCTTGATCATGCCTCGCCCAACAGCTTAACCGCCGCAGTGCCACTCATAGATGCCGTCACCAATGCCGAAGACTGTGCCGAGCATATTCTCAATGTGAGTTGGAACGCACCTTTACAAACCATCACCGTTTATTTCGATTGTGAGTTGAAACTCACCTATACCGGCGATGTGGTTAACAATATTTTTGGCGGAAACCCTAACCTCTATTGGGGGTTTACCTCTGCCACGGGTGCCTGTACCAGCGAGCATCGGGTTTGTATCCAAATTCCACCCACTTTTCAGGTAAACGATACCACCATCTGCGCAGGAGCAGGCGTACAACTTTCAGCCCCCGATAACGCCAGTTCTTACCTTTGGACACCCGCTGTCGGTCTCAGCAACCCCAATATTTCCAACCCCCTTGCCACACCCAACACCACAACCACCTACAATTTAGACATTACCAATGAGTGCAATTTTGTTACCAATTTTCAGGTAACCATTTCCGTATTGCCCCAACCCACAACACAAATTGATACTTTCTTATGTGCCGGCAGCCTTCTTTTTATCGGGGGTTTCCCTTACAATTCTGCCGGTACTTATACGGTAAGCTACCCCTTGCCGGCCGGCTGCGACAGTATTATTACCATTAATATTGCCGAAAAACTACCTTCAGCATCAGAAGTGTTTGATACCATTTGTACCGGCGACACCTATGTTTTACCCGATTTAAACCCCGTATCTGCCGGCGGCATATACGAAAGCATTATTGCAAATGCGGCAGGCTGCGACAGTACCATTACCGTTAATCTGACAGTAAATAACCCCGATTGCAACGACAACGATTGCAATACTGCCGATACATTAGATATTGCTACCTGTACTTGCACCCATACCCCCATTGCCCCGCCCAACTGCGACGACAACGATTGCAATACTGATGATGCATACGATACCATTACTTGCACCTGCACTCATATCCCCATTACTCAGCCCAATTGCGACGACAACGATTGCAATACCGATGATGCATACGATACCATTACTTGCACCTGCACCCATATCCTCATTACCCAGCCCAATTGCGACGACAACGATTGCAATACCGATGATGCATACGATTCCATTACTTGCGCCTGCACCCATACTCCCATTACCCAGCCCAATTGCGACGACGGTAACAATGCCACACAAGACTCTTACGTTGCCACCACCTGCTCTTGTTTACATGTGCCCATTATTACACAGAACGAAGTAATAGTACCCAATGCATTTTCTCCAAACAAAGACGGCATAAACGACCTGCTACGTCCGGTTGGAAATGTTCCCATTCTAAGTATGACCTTCCGCATTTATAACCGATGGGGGCAATTGCTGTACGAAACCAATAACCAAACCGATGGATGGAACGGCACCTACCGCAATACCCAACAAGAAATCGGGGTTTACGTTTATACCCTCGTTTTTACCACTGCCGACAACCCTGCCGAGGCTCGCTTTATGCACGGCAATGTTACTTTGATTCGCTAACCAAATAGGCTTTTGTGGTTGCGTTGTTAAAATTTGTTTTAAAATAACATGTGAAGTTGTGGTTATCATAGCCCAAAAGCCTTTGTAACAAAGATTTTTTTACTTGCAGCCTTCATGACCCTGCCGCCGCCCCTCCCAAAACACGTTTCAGGAAGAGGAGGAAGATCGGGTGAGGTGAGGTAATCCAATATCCCACAGGCTAAAGCCAGTGGCAATTGATAGGGCAATCCTCATTCATATACCAATGTTGGATGAGAAATAACCCATTTTACAATAGAATCTATAAAAAAATTCACGCTAAAGCCAATTGCATTTCAATAGCCAAAGCATCAATAGCCCCTGGCTTTAGCCGGGGGAATGAAAGAAATGCAAAAACAATCATTGCCCGCAAGATGCTCAAACATTTGCTACTATTAAACTCCGAACAAATTTTTACAAAAAAACGGCAAGAATGTTTTGACTTATCAATCTTTATCTATCTTTGGTGTATTAACCGTACTTTAATACCTTTAATATGACAACTCAATTACTCAAATGCTTATGGATGTATGTTCTTTTAGGGTTGCCCGTGATGCTTTTTGCTCAAAAGGCACCTGAAAAATTCGGTAAAATTGATATTCGGGACTTGACCACAAAAGTATGTCCCATTGATTCCAATGCTCAGGCTTATTTCATTTTCGACTTTGGGTTTCTAACTTTCGAGTTTGCCGAAACCAAAGTATCTCTATTTGGTTCGGGCAATTCAAATAAGGGTTTCCGTATGGTTTTTGAAAGGCATTTCAGAATTAAAATACTCGATAATGCAGCGATAGACTATGCCGATATTGAAATACCGCTTTTCAAGGAAGGAGGTGCAGAAGAAGAATTGTCGGAAATAAAAGCCAATACCTATAATGCCTTAAATAATTCGGTCGAAACGGTAAAATTGGAGAAAAACAAAATAATCAAAGAGCAAAAAACAGATAACCAAATCGTAATGAAGTTTCCGATGCCTAAAGTAAAAGAAGGCTCGGTGATTGAAGTGTCCTATACCGTTAAATCCGATTTCCTTTACAATTTGCAAGATTGGCAATTCCAATATGAAATTCCGGTTCTAAAAAGCGAGTACAATGTGAGGATACCCCAATATTTCAGGTACAATCAACATCTTAGGGGGCATATTAAAGTAAACAAAAAAGAAAGCGAGCGAACAGAATCAATTACTCTTGAGTTTTTTGATCAGATAAACGGATATGGATTACAGCAAAGCACGGGTACTGAAACTTTTAAATATCAGGAACAAGTATATCAATATACTGTCGAGAATGTACCGGCATTTGTAGTAGAAAAATATTTGCGAACCCCCAAAACCTACTTATCGGCTCTTGAATTTGAGTTGCAAATGACCAAATTACCCGGCTCGGTCGAACATCACTATGCAACCGATTGGGAAAGCATTAGGAATAAACTCTTAGAGCACGAATCCTTTGGGGCGGAGTTGAAAAAAACGGGTTTTCTGAAAGAAGAAGTAACGGCACTTAAACAGTTAAACTTAACGGGTGCGGAATTGGTGCGAGCAACTCAAACCCTCCTGAAAAGCAAAATGAAGTGGAACGAAAGCAATGGTTTGTATGTAACAAAGCCTTTGCGCGATGCCTATAAAAGCGGTAGCGGAACCACGACCGAAATCAACCTGTGTTTAGTCATTCTCCTTCGCGAATTGGGGTTTGAAGTGTTTCCTCTAATATTGAGTACACAAGCAAATGGGTTAATCAACCGAACTCACCCAACGATCAGCGACTTTAACTGTACCGTAGCAATCGTAACGTTTGATGGTAAAAAAGTGGTGGTGGATGCCTCCGACCCTTTTTCCGATATCAACCTGTTGCCCATCAGATGTGTCAACGATATGGGGTTGGTGATTACGCCTTTGGAAACGAAATGGATTGATTTGGAGCGGATAGGAAGCTATAAAGGTCAAAGCGTTTACAATTTAGAACTGAACCCATCGGATTTATCCTTTACCGGCACATTGGACTATAATACGGGCGAATATGCGTCCTATTTCAGGAGGCAGAAGTTGGGCAACTTCAGCACCCAAGCCAAACAAGTAGAACAGTTTCAATCCCAACATGAAGGGCTGCAAATCAAGCATGCAGAAATTACCAATTTCAACAACCCAAGCGAAAAACTCAAAGAGCACTACGAGGTGAGCATTAAAAACTATTCGGAAGCGGCCGGCGATTTGGCTTACTTTTCCCCCTTGTTCTACGAAACCTATACAGAAAACCCCTTTAAATTAGAACGGCGGGACTATCCCGTCTTGTTTGATTACCCCATAACGATTGCACAATCGGTCAATATCCAAATTCCGGCAGATTTTACCATTGATGCCACCCCTCAATCAATGGTATTGACCTTAAACGACAAGTCCGCAAAATTTACATACACCGTAAAAACCATCGAAAACTCGATTCAAATCTCCAGCCTACTCAATTTAAGCCAAACCCTGTTTTTGCCGGAGGAATACACCAACCTGAAGGAGTTTTATGGGCAGGTCATTGCCAAACAAAACGAAAAAATAGTGTTAAAACGAAAATAGCCTTTTATGAACCACTTCCTCGGCTTGTTGCTGATAGGCTTATCGGTTTATCTTCCCGCAAATTCTGCCAATGACCTAAATGTGTCGCTCATTCCCGATACTTTGCTCGTCAATGCGAATGCCGTTTACCGTTTTCATCATACAGATTACGAGAGGAGTTCGCTTGCCAAGTTGACTCAAAAAGTACATTACGCCATCACCATCCTCAACAAAAAAGGGGAGGAACATGCAGAACTTGTCGTGTTCTACGACAAACTTTCACAAATCATCTCCATCAAAGGAGGCATCTATGGGGCAAATGGAACGAATATTAAGCAATTCGATAAATCGGATATCAAAGACGAGTCGGCTTTTGCTTCTTTTACGCTGTATAGCGACAGCAGGGTAAAATATATCTCGCCAATTCACAACACCTACCCATATACGGTAGAGTATGCCTACGAAATTGTTTACAACGGGGTAGTCGGTATTGACACATGGGCACCGATTCCTTCCTACGGGCTATCGGTTCAACAGGCCGAATTGCATTACAGCACGCCTGCCGATATTTCGGTGAAATACAAAGCGGTGAACGGAGATTTTAAGTTTGCCAAATATCAGGAGAAAAACATCAACCACTACACGTGGAAAACCCAACATCTTACGGCATATACCAATGAACCTTTAACCCCTCCTTTTGGTAAAATTGCGCCGCTATTGCTGCTTTCGCCCGACGAGTTTGAATATGATAAAACAAAAGGCGATTTCAGGACTTGGGAAACCTACGGAAAATGGGCATACTCCTTGCTGAACGGCAGAGACAAATTGCCCGAAACCGCAGCCGCCGACATCGCACAACTCATTGCCGGAGTAACCGATAAAAAAGAACAGGCCAAGCGCATTTACCAATACATGCAAGGTAGAACAAGGTATGTAAGCATCGCGCTCGGAATAGGCGGATTTCAACCAATCAGTGCACAGGAGGTTCACAAATACGGATATGGCGATTGCAAAGCCTTGAGCAATTACACCAAAAGTTTGTTGAAATTAGCCGGTATAGAATCCTATTACACCGAAATAGGACATGGGTTAAAGCAACAAATCAATCAAACCGACTTTGCAAGTGCCAACCAAGCCAATCACGTTATTTTGTGCCTGCCCATCGAAAAAGACACCCTTTGGTTGGAGTGTACGAGCCAAAAAGCACCTTTTGGGTATATTGGCTCCGGCAATGCCGACCGCTATGCCTTAGCCATAACCCCTCAAGGAGGAAAATTGGTTAGAACCCCCTCCTATACGGCACAAGAAAACCTCGAAGCCCTACGTGTTGCCAATTCGATACAGCCAAACGGGGATTTGAGTTTTTCGGCTTCCTTACTGCTCACCAATCTCGCTTATACCGATGCGTCGGGATTGTTGACCTACTCGCCGAAAGAACAAAAAGAAATCATGGTAAAATCGTTACCGCTCAACAACCTCAGTATCTCCAATTTGACCATAACCGATAAAAGCAGTACCACAACTGCCGCCGCAACGCTAAACTTTTCGGGCAATGCCGCCAAGTATGCTTCTTCGGTAGGAAACAGATTGTTTGTTCCGGTAAGCCCTTTTCACAAAACATCACAGTCCTTCCCCGCCAACAAAGAAAGAGCCAACGATATTTTTATAGAGACCGGCAGCACCCAAACTGATACCCTTACTTTCTCCATTCCGCCCGAATATGAAATCGAATTTTTACCCGATGACTTTAATACAACATCCGTCATAGGCACCTATTCGGCGAAGTTTAAAAAAAGCGACTCTCAAATTCAATTCATCCGAACGTTGGTGTTAAACAAAGGAACGTTTCCCCGCAGCAACTACCCCGATATTTACAACTTTTACAACTTAGTGAGCGACTGCGATAATAAGAAGTTCATTTTGAAGAAGCAGTGATGAGTTGAGGAGCAGAGTTTAATCACTTATTGCGATAAATTTGGGTGCTTTGCTATTTAGCAAGGGTGGCTTGCTGTTTGACAAAGGTGCTTTGCTATTTAGCAAGAGTGGCTTGCTGTTTGACAAAGGTGCTTTGCTATTTAGCAAGAGTGGCTTGCTGTT
>CALCIK010000197.1 GCA_937907475.1 uncultured Bacteroidota bacterium
AACACAAAAGTAACTATTCTCTTAACTACTTTTAGACTTTCGCAAGAGGTCTAATCTTCTATTCGGGCAACTGCATCAATTGCAAACCCAACATGACGACTTAGCCAATGAAATAAACGAAACCATCGAAGACATTGGCAGCAGCCCCGAAGGGCGTATCAAAGAACGCCTGCAAAAAACACTGCATCAACTTCAACAGGAACAGTTGCAATGTAGCGGAAAAATAAGTGATACAGAAAAAGGGTTGGAAACCTTTGTAACCGAAGTATTGAAGTTAGCTGCATAGCCACTTTGGACGAAGACATACCTTCTGAAAAATGACGAACTACCCATAATCGTTGCCGAATATAGTCTATTTGATGCTAGTGGTAGATCGTTTCCAAACAGCTATATCGAAACCATATTCCCTTATTAATTCACGATAATTTTTCATGTTGTTGAATTTTGATGCAAAGGCACTACTTTTTTGTTTATCAGCCAAAAGGAAATAGGCACACCAAACAACCTAATTAATACCACACAAAACCTAAAAAATGTAAACAATTTAGCCATTTTAAGCACACATTTGTAACAAATTATTATCTTTGCATTAAGATATATATTTATGAATATACTAGTACTATACGCCACCGAAGATTACCCCATTTTTGAGCAACTAGACAAACATTTAGCCCTTTTGAAACGCCAAAATGTGCTGACTATTTACCACAAGAACAACATAAATGCAGGCTCCGAAACCAATATGGAGATGAAAACCTACCTACAACAAGCCGATATAGTACTGTTGTTGGTAAGTAGCGATTTTTTGCACTCGGACGAACAGTTTGGGTATGCCCAACAAGCCCTACAACAAAAAAAAACCGTAGTGCCTATAATAGCACGCCCTTGTATGTGGAACGATGCCAAATGGGGACACATACCTGCCATACCCACCCAACCCATTAGCCAATACAATGACCCCAACCAAGGCTTTTATAATACCGTTGTTGCTTTGCGCAAAATAATAGACCCCACATACCAGCCAATAGGGTTTGAGGAGTACCAACAACAAATGAATATTCCCGTTGTTGTTTATAACCAAACTGCCGGAAAAATTTACAACATTACCCATATTGACAAAGCAGACTTCTCATAGCTCAATCACATTTACGGTAAAGCTACTTTGTTTTACCGATAAGGTTAGGTTTAAACCCGACCCTACGGATAAAGCCCACTTTACCTAACAATATTGATTTGAAAAACTAATAAAGGTACTAACAACAAAAACATTAACACCAATAACTCACTCAACATGCCACACCAAAACGAAAACACTATCAACGGCAACAACAACATTGTTATTCAGGGGGTAACGGACAGCACCATTACCCTAAATGTAAATGGTAACCTACAAGAAATACACAACGACCTACTAGCCCTAAAAACATGGCTACAAAACAATAGTGCGCAAACATTTCAGGTAGCCGATAAGCTGTATAACATAGGCAGTATTAATCAAGCTAATTTTTACACTGTACTACAGCCAGCACACACCCTCCCCCACGAACTAAGCACCTACCTACCCCACACCGACCCCAACAAAATTGTAGGCAGACAAACAGACATAGCCAACTTACACACCCTACTTAACACCAACAAAGAGGTAGTATTAGTAAACGCCATTGGTGGCGTAGGCAAAACCACCCTCTTGCAACTGTACGTACACCAATACTACGACCATTATAAGCACCTATTGTGGGTAACACAACAAGACAATACCGATTTAAGCAGCGCCTTTATAACGGCTAAGGGTTTGATGGACAACCTACACATAAACACCACAGCCATGGAGCCAAATGAGTGGTTTGACGAAATATTGCGCCAATTAAAAAACATAGAGCAGCGCCCCAAGCTACTGATAATTGACAACGCCAACAGAAACCTATTAGATTACAGAGACCAATTGCCCACACAACCCAATTGGCACCTGTTGATAGCCTCGCGCGAGCAAATAGAAGGTTACAAACACTATGCCCTTGGCTTTTTGAGCGCCGACGATGCCCTTGTTTTATTTTACACAAACTATACCCGCCAACAAATAAGCACCCAAGACGCCGAAACCCTACTCAAAAACATAGAATACCACACCTTAACCATTGAACTATTGGCTAAAACAGCCCAAGTAATGCGCCTAAGTGCCAACGACCTGCACAAAGCCCTACCCAACAACGCCCAAACCTACGTAACCGTAGACCACCAACAAAACCTCACCACCAAGATAGACCGAGTGTTGACTTATTTGTGCAGCATCTTTGATGTAAGCCAACTAAACGCCGACCAACTACACTTACTACAACAGTTTGCCTGCCTACCGCCCAACTCTATACCCTACGACACACTAAGCGATATACTACAAACCGACACTCCTACCACACAAGCCCCCTTGCCCATAGTACTACAACAACTAAGCGAAAAAGGCTGGCTAACAAGCAACACCACCACCGACATCTACAAAATGCACCCCATTATAGCCCAAGCAATACACCACAAACACCCTATTACGCTAAACAATGCCGCCCCATTAATAGACACCATTACCCAAAACCTAAAAATAGACGAAACCAAAGACAACCCCACCCACAAATTTAAATGGGTAGACTATGGCAAAGCCCTATTAAGCCTTTTTGACAACAACGAAACACCCCAAATTTGCCAATTACAAAACAATTTGGCAAACGTACTACAACATTTAGGCGAATATACCCAAGCAAAAGTATTATTACAAAAAGCAGTGGCATCAGCAGAAAAAAACTTTGGAGAAGACCACCCAACTACTGCTAACAGCTACGACAATTTGGCAAACGTACTACAAGATTTAGGCGACTATGCCCAAGCAAAAGAATTGCTACAAAAAGCAGTGGTATCTGATGAAAAAAACTTTGGAGAAAATCACTCGACTACTGCCATACGCTACAACAGTTTGGCATTAGTACTACACCACCTAGGCGAATATACCCAAGCAAAAACCTTGCTCCAAAAAGCAGTGGCATCTGATGAAAAAAACTTTGGAGAAAACCACCCGACTACAGCTAACAGCTACTCCAATTTGGCAATAGTACTACAAGATTTAGGCAACTATGCCGAAGCAAAAACCTTGCTCCAAAAAACAGTGGCATCTGATGAAAAAAACTTTGGAGAAGATCACCCGACTACTGCCACACGCTACTCCATTTTGGCATTGGTACTACTAGATTTAGGCGACTATGCCCAAGCAAAAACCTTGCTCCAAAAAGCATTGGCATCTGATGAAAAAAACTTTGGAGAAAACCACCCGAGGATTGCTACACGCTACAGTAATTTGGCAATGGTACTACAAGATTTAGGCGATTATGCTCAAGCAAAAACCTTGTTACAAAAAGTAGTGGCAGCCGATGAAAAAAACTTTGGAGAAAACCACCCAACTACTGCCAGAGGCTACTCCAATTTGGCAATAATACTACAAGATTTAGGCGACTATACCCAAGCAAAAACCTTGTTACAAAAAGCAGTGGCATCTGATGAGAAAAACTTTGGAGAAGACCACCCAACTACTACTATGAGCTACTCTAATTTGGCATTAGTATTACAATATTTAGGTGACTATGCCCAAGCAAAAATCTTGTTTCAAAAAGCAGTGGCATCTCATGAAAAAAACTTTGGAGAAGACCACCCAAATACTGCCAGAAGCTACAACAATTTGGCATTAGTATTACAATATTTAGGTGACTATGCCCAAGCAAAAATATTGTTACAAAAAGCAGTGGCATCTGATGAAAAAAACTTTGGAGAAGACCACCCAACTACTGCTAACCACTACAACAATTTGGCATTAGTACTAAAAGATTTAGGCGACTATGCCCAAGCAAAAACCTTGCTACAAAAAGCAGTGGTATTAGTAGAAAAAAACTTTGGAGAACACCACCCGAGTACTGCCAGAGTCTACTCCAATTTGGCAAGCGTACTACAAAATTTAGGCAACTATGTCCAAGCAAAAACATTAGCACAAAAAGCAGTGACATCTGATGAAAAAAACTTTGGAGAAGACCACTCGAGTACTGCCAACAGCTACAACAATTTGGCAGACAGTTACTACCACGAGGGTAATATACCCCACTGCATTGCCTTAAAACAAAAAGCCTTAGCCATTTATCAAAAAACCTTCCCTAATGGGCATCCGAAAATAACTGTTTTGGAGGAGGAATTGGCTTGGTTGCGGGGTTTGTAGTAACAAATGTTACCCGTAAGGTTGCCAGCATTTTAAACGTTGGCAACCTTATGCTTTTATCCAAACTTTATGGCTAATAATTGGGTTAAATAGGGGTGTAATATGGTTAAATGTTATCATTTTTTGCCCCGTAAGGGTGTAATATGAGTATATTAAAGCACGTTTACTCCCTTTCGGTTGATAGATGATAGCATTAAGATGCTATTTTTAGGATGTGGCTGACAATATTATGTACGCTTTGTGGGTTAAAAAGTTGTTTAACATTGAGCCATTTGTGTGAGTTCCTGTTCAATAATGTCTAATTTTCGTTGGTGAGGAGCATGGTGTAATTGATGCCACTTTTATTGGTGACATTGTATTGGGTTTGCAGATAGTCTATCATCACCTTACCCTTCCAGATATGGCAACGACCCCTAAACATTTTGGCGACTTTACACTTTCTTAAAAACGAGTTTCCGAAAGCAGAAGCAGCCTACACCGAAGTATTGAACATCTATCAGGCATTAGCCGAGATAAATCAACAAACCTACCTGCCGACTGTGGCGATAACGGCAATGAACTTAAGCTTATTTTACTTGCAAGGCATCCCCTAACAAAACCTTATCTTTGGATTATGCCAAAGAAGCATTAAAAGCCTCTTTGCCTTTTTTAGAAATACTACCATCTGTACAACAGCATTCAAGTATTATTCTAAAAATTGTTCAACGCTGGGGTTTAGATCCGGAAGCATTTAAAAAGGAATGTATTGAGGAAATGCGAGATGGCGGGGAATAAACTACTTCAACCTCAAAGCCATAGGAAGCATGAGTAAAAACGGGGTAGAATAGTCGAATTGCCTTATGCCTTATGTTGCCATCATTCCCCTCCCTCCACCTCCAAAACAAAAAACCTCACCCGCCCATTATACCGCGCTATTTTCTCTTTGTTTTTGCGAATAGTGGCGGCTTCGGCATTTTCGATGCCGCCGAAGTAAAAAGCCTGAAACAATGCCAATCCGCTGGCGAAACCGGTGATGTAGTAGCCTTGCCAAATATTGTATGCCCCAAAACCCAACAGCCCCAGTTGTAAGCCAAGGCTAATCAATCCCTGACCGATATTGCCCCCATAGATTTGCCCAACACCGGGCATGAAAGTAGATAGGGTTCGGGCTTTTTCGGGATTTCGCAATCGGGGATTTTTGATGAAAGCGTAGTAATCTTCTGCCACAGATGGGGGAAGGTGGTGCAGGGCGAGGTATTTTTCAAAACTCTGCTTTGCGTTGTCCCATTGTTGGAGTTCGTTTTGAACCAGAATTTTGAGGAACAACAACTCGTTGATTTGTGCCGTATCGTTGGGGTATTGATGTTCCAATTGCAGGAGTTCAAACTCGGCTTCTTTGAACATGCCCGCCAAGTAGGCATTTAAGACGGTTTCGTATTTGACCACCCCACGCAACGAGTCGGGCATCGTGGCGGCATCAGTTCGTTGGAGAGTGTTAAAGGCTTTGGTGAAATTGCCGGTTGCTTTGTAAGTGTATGCTTTTTGAAGCAAGGCGTAGTGGTAGAGTTCCATGTCGGTTTCGGCGGCATAAATGGCTCGCTCGAATGCAATCGCGGCATCGTTGTAAGCGGCTCTTTGGAACAAGCTATCGGCATGGAGCAAAAACCGTTGGGCGGTGGTTTGTGCCTTAATTTCCAAACACGTTGCGCAAAGGAATATGCAGGTCGAACAAAATATGGTGGTCAATTTCATGGTAACGCTCTTGTTGTTTGATTTGAACACTTAGGGCACTGCCCCAGATGTTGCCGATGTAAAAGACAGAAAACAGTCCGGTATAAAAAATGCTGAACCCGTTTTTGATGCCTCGTTTGTGGATGTTTTCAAAAGCCTGCGCACCCAGCAAGGCAATCGGGAAAAAGGAGGCAATCCCCTGTTTAGGCTTTCCGGCATAGACCTTCCCCAAACCCGGCACAACGGCCGACAGCAATCCCGCCACAAAAGGGGAACGCCGTTTCACCTTCATCAATTGGTGGTAGGCTTTTTGCAGGTTCTCCTCTTCTTTTTGCAGTTGGTAATAGGAATAGGTAAACCCGTTGGCATGTTTTTCAAACTCCTTATAGTTGCGGTGTAACAGGACATTACCCGAAAGTTGGAGCGAGCGAAGTTCAGCAAGCAGGCTATCCTCGCCCAAGTACAAATCGTTCAGCACGCCGGCTGCTTGGGGGTAATATTCTTTATAGGTCAATTGATAGGCGGCAAAAAACCGCGAGGCGTGATATTTGGTCGAGTTGCCGGAAACTTGCAGGAATTGTTCCGATGAGGGGAGGAGTTGTTTGAGGTTGTAGTAAGCCCATCCATTTAAAAAGTGCAACGAGTCGGCTTGCGACTTGTCGAGTTGACCCACTGTGGCGGTATCCAATTTTGCAAAAACCAATGCAGCATCGTCATACTGTTGGCTGTTGAGCAGGTATTGCCCAAAATCTATCTCCTGCCGGTAGAGGGAGTCGGTGGGTGAAACCTGTGCCGCTGCCCATTGACAAATCACCATAAAGCCCAAGCATAAACTAACCACACGAACAACCGACCATAGTCCGTCCGGCGGTCTATCTGTGTTCATGGTCATGCAGGCGATATTGTTGTGGATTGTCGGTAAAGCGTTGGGTTTTGGGGTTCAAAGTCAGCAGGTTTAGGTCTAAGGCGCTGATGCGGTTGCAGCGCAAGAGGCGGTCGGCGGTTAGAAACACCCCTTTGACCATGCCAAATTCTTTAATCGCCTGTTTGCTGAAGTTGGAACAAGAAAGACTATACAAACACTGCCGCCCCAATTGTGCCGACAATACGTTTTGATAGAGATACATGCTTCCGGTCAAGGTGAGCGCCAACGGATTGTACTTTGCAAATGCCGACTGGCTTTTGACTTGCATGGCTTTTTTGTTGTTGGGGTTTGGGGCGGGGTTGTAAGCTTGACCGGGCTTCACCGTTTGCAATAATGCCAAATCTGTTTGCTTGTTTTGTGCAGACAGCCTTCCGCAAGGAGCCATCGAGAGGCAAACTGCCAACAGTACTATCAATATCGGGCTATATCCATTCATGTAAAGCAGGGTTTGGATGGGCAGTGTCGAAGTGCTATTTCAACTTAGCATTGGCAGGTATCTGAAAGTCGAAATAACTACCCTTTGCCTGTTCGTTCACCAATATATTGGCATATTGAGTGCGGCTCACGATGGAGTCGCCGTTGGCAAAGTAGTTAATATCGGTAATCGTAGCGGGCAGATTGGCTTGTTGGACTTTTTGATAGTTGTAAAAAAACACTTTTCGCAAATATTTACCGCTCAACTCTTTATAGCCTAAAAAGATAGGGATATTGTTTTCGTGAACAAGCTCCACGACCACGGGTGCATCCCCGTCAACAAGCATTGGTTTCCATTCGGTAACGGTAGCGTTGGTTTCAAAACGGGTATTGTAGAGGGTAAAACCCAAGTTGCGCAACCCCATATCAGTCGTGCGGTTGTTCAAAAAGTGCCCGAAATAGGTGATGTCGGTACTAAAGGCTTCGTTTTGGCTTTGCGCTACGGTATTGGTTTGGGGGTCGTAAATTTTGTATTCCCCTTTGCTGTTGGTCAGCAATACATATTCGCGAGGTTGGGTAAAATGCGTAACGAGTTTACCGCCTGTTGTATAATATAGATTGGCTTTTACGGTGGTAGATTTTCCTTTATTAACCTGTTTGGTGGTTATGGTGGCGGTTAGTTTTTGAATAGGTGGGGGCTGGGGGGCGGTAAAGGAGAACAGGGCAATAAAAAAGAGTAAGAGAGGGGCTTGTTTTAGGGTAAAAGGCATAGAATAGATAGGGTTTTATGGATTGGGTTTTTAAGGTTGATTAGGTTAAAACAGTTCGTCAAAAATTAATCGGCAATACAGCCCTAAAATAACCTTATTACCTTAGTAAAAATAAAGCGATTAGTAATTTCAAACCTTATTACCTTATTTAAAACACGGCACAAACTATTGGGATAAGGTAATAAGGTTTAGATGTTTTGGAATTGCTATGTTACTAAGGTAATAAGGTGGCGATGGCGAAATCTACTAAACCGAAACAGGATTACCGGCTTTTACCGCATCCTCTTTTTCTTTGGGAGTTAAAAACTCTAAGGCTTTGTTGACCATGTTTTCCGAGCCGATAAAGATGGGGCATCGCTCGTGGAGTTTGGTTGGGGTAATGTCTAGCACTCTTTGTGTGCCATCGGTGGCCTTTCCTCCTGCCACTTCGGCAATAAAGGACATCGGGTTACATTCAAACAACAGGCGGAGTTTTCCTCTTGGATTACCCTTGCTGGCGGGATACATAAAGATACCCCCTTTGATAAGATTGCGGTGAAAATCGGCGACCATAGACCCCACATAGCGCGAACTGTACGGGCGATTGGTGGCCTTGTCGGGTATTTTGCAATATTCGATATAGTCATTCACCCCTTTCGAAAACTTGTATTTATAGCTTTCGTTGACCGAGTAAATATGACCATCTTTAGGTGTTTTGATGTCGGGGTGCGAGAGGCAGAACTCTCCGATAGTGGGGTCTAAAGTAAACCCGTTGACCGACTCACCGGTGGTGTAAACAAACATGGTCGAAGAGCCGTAGATAATATAGCCGGCAGCGACCAATTTGTTGCCGGGTTGGAGGAAATCGGCTTCGGTACAGGGGCCGTTTGCCGAAACGCGTTGGTAAATGCCAAATATAGTCCCAATCGAAACGTTCACATCAATGTTTGACGAGCCATCTAAAGGGTCAATACAGACCACATATTTTTGAGAACTCTTGGGCTGTTTTGGAAAAGGCACGAAGTCATCGTTTTCTTCCGAAGCCACCCCAGCACATTCACCATTGTTCTGTAAAGAATACAGAAACTGCCGATTGGCGAACACGTCTAGTTTTTTCACCTCCTCACCTTGAATATTGTTTTCGCCCGTTGCGCCAAGAATGTCCACCAAGCCGGCTTTGTTTACATCGCGGTTGATAATTTTGGCTGAAAAACCCATGTCCCTCAACAAGCCTGACAATTCGCCGGTTGCCCAAGGGTAAGCACGCTGTTCTTCCAATATAAAACCACCTAAAGTGGTTACTTTGTGTTTAATGGTGTGGTGTATTGATTGCATAAATAAAGTAGGAAGGTTGTAGGTAATCAAAAATATTTTGCGCTGAGATTATGCTATGCTCGATGTTCTTGGTTTGAATGCTTATTCGGGTTTGTCAAGGTTAATGTTCCACGATTGGACATACATTGTCTGTTGATTTGGTAAGTCGAAATAAAACTTCTGTTGGTTGCCCAAGCGTTTGTACAAAAGTAGATAAGTTGGGCACAATTTCCAAATGCTTTTTCATTTCTTTGTGAAGTACAAATAACTTGCCGATTTTTACACCCTGCTTCTTGTGTTCACTGTAATCTATTCCCCCATTGGATTGCAATTGTTTATCTTCAAAAAATCGTAAAAACATGCACATCACCATCCGAAAAGCCGAAAAATCTGATTTACCGCAAGCCTACCAACTGATTTGCGAGTTAGCATTATTTGAAAAAGCCCCTCAAGAGGTAACCCTAACCCTCGAACAATTTGAAAAAGACGGATTTGGAACAAACCCCCTATATTATCTAAACGTAGCGGAAATCACCTTGCCCGATAACAGTAAAGAAATAGCCGGCATGGCCTTGTTTTTTTTCAGTTATTCCACTTGGAAGGGTAAGATAGTTTACTTAGATGACGTGATTGTTACGGAAAGACACAGGAGTCGGGGAATTGGTAAATTGTTGATTGACAGCGTTTTCCGTTTTGCCAAGGAACACCAAGCCAAACAAGTGAGATGGCATGTGTTGGATTGGAACACCCCCGCTATCAATTTCTACCAACAATTGGGAATGAGCCTAGAACCTGAATGGATTACCTGCAAATATTCGGAGAAACAGATTCTTAGTTATGAGTTATGACAATAGACATAAGATTTTAGACATTAGACAAAAGACAATTGGCAATACAAGAGGCAATTCACTATTCACTATTCACTATTCACTATTCACTATTCACTATTCACTATTCAC
>CALCIK010000198.1 GCA_937907475.1 uncultured Bacteroidota bacterium
TACATGAAGATGCTGATGCCATACATGAAGATGCTGATGCCATACATGAAGATGCAAATGCCATACATGAAGATGCTGATGCCATACATGAAGATGCTGATGCCATACATGAAGATGCTGATGCCATACATGAAGATGCTGATGCCATACATGAAGATGCTGATGCCATACATGAAGATGCAAATGCCATACATGAAGATGCTGGTGCTCCACTATAAGATGCTGGTACTCCACTATAAGATGCTGGTGCTCCACTATAAGATGCTGGTGCTCCACTATAAGATGCTGGTGCTCCACTATAAGATGCTAGTGCCATACTATAAAGTTATGAGCTATTGTGGGACTTGTGGGAACTTGAGGAACTATGAGGACTATGGGGACTTGACGATAGCGTTGCGTTTGATGTTATTGGCTCAATGAACTCTCTATTTTATTTTACCAACTTTACCCTATCTTTGCAAAACATTAAAAGTTATAATTCACTCAACATGATGACCTTTTTAGAAGAATTGACTTGGCGGGGGATGGTTCATAATATTACTCCGGGATTAGATGAAGCCATGAAGAATGGACCAATTGTCGGATATGTAGGGATTGACCCCACTGCACCTGCATTGACCGTTGGTAATTTGGCGGCATTGATGATGCTTATCTTTCTTCAGCGATGCGGACATAAGCCGATTGCATTGATGGGTGGTGCTACGGGCATGGTGGGCGACCCTTCGGGTAAGTCGGAAGAACGTCAGTTGAAAACGGTTGAGGAATTGCAAAAAAACATTGATGGGCAAAAAAAGCAGTTGGTGAAGCTGCTCGATTTTTCCGATGCTCCCAATGGTGCGATATTACTCAATAACTACGATTGGTTTAAGGATATGCCGGTGCTGACTTTTCTGCGCGACATTGGTAAACATCTTACGGTCAATTATATGCAAGATAAAGACAGCGTTAAAACGCGTATGGAAACCGGCATTTCGTTTACCGAGTTTTCTTATCAACTCATACAAGGCTACGATTATGTTCACCTTTACCAAAATTACAACTGCAAACTGCAAATGGGCGGCTCCGATCAATGGGGAAATATTACCGCCGGCACTGAACTGACCCGCCGTATGTGTCAGGGCGAGGTGTTTGCGGTTACTTGCCCGTTGATTACCAAAGCCGATGGCACTAAATTTGGTAAATCGGAACAAGGGAATATATGGCTCGACCCCGAACTCACTTCGCCCTATCAGTTTTACCAATTTTGGTTGAACACATCGGACGAGGATGCTAAAAAGTATATTCGGATATTTACCTTCCTGACCGAACCCGAAGTGTTGGCATTGGAACAAGAACATGCAGAAGCTCCGCATTTGCGACCTTTACAAAAACGATTGGCAAAGGAAATTACCACGATGATTCACGAGGAGGAGGCATATCAAAAAGCCGTTGAAGCCTCTCAACTGCTCTTTGGTGAGGGCACCAAGGAAATGTTGCAATCCTTGACCGAAAAGCATTTGCTCGAAATCTTTGCCGGCGTTCCTCAATCTTCAATTTCAAAAGCATCATTGGAGGCAGGCATTGACTTCATCGAGTTTCTTGCCACCGAAACAGGAGTTTTTCCTTCCAAAGCAGATGCACGGCGCAATGTTACGTCCAATGCGGTCAGCATTAACAAACAAAAGATAACCCAACTCGATTACCGTGTAACCCAAGCAGATTTGCTGAGTAACTCTTATATCTTGGTGCAGAAGGGTAAACGCAATTATCATTTGGTGGTTGTAAAATAGTTGGTTGACACTAGACATCGGATGTTTTTGAAACATCCGATGTCTAATTGTAACAGATAACTTCCTGCTTTCAGTATCTTTGCTTTGAACCATTTTCTAATAAACGACATGAAAAAGAAAAACTCCCCATTTCCTAAACAGGGATTAGACAAAGAAGAGCTGATGAACAAGCTCCGCTCGTTGAAAAGCCAGGATGCCCGATGGAAGATGGGCAGGGCTTTTGCGCATATTTATAACCCCGGCACCGATGTTTCCGAAATGATTCGCGAAGCCTTTAACCTTTACTATTACGAAAACGCCTTGAACCCCTACGCATTTCCCAGCTTGCGTATCATGGAAAACGAGGTGATAAGCATGGCGGCAGATTTGCTTGGAGGGGGTGAAAATGCTACGGGTTCCATCAACAGCGGCGGTTCGGAAAGTATCTTTCTCGCTGTACAATCGGCAAGAGAATGGGCAAAGGAGCATCACCATGTTACCGAAACGCCCGAAATCATCTTACCGGCATCTGCACATCCCGCTTTTCAAAAAGCCTGTCATTACTTGAATGTAAAACCCGTTGTTGTGCCGGTTGGTGCCGACTTTAGGGTAGATTTATCGGAAGCATGGAAAGCTATCACGCCCAATACCATTGCTATTGTCGGCTCGGCACCTTCGTTTCCTCATGGGGTGATTGACAATATCACTAAATTGGCCCGTTTTGCTCTGGAAAATAACTTGTGGTTACATGTAGATGCTTGTGTCGGTGGGTTTATCCTGCCGTTTGCCCGAAAACTTGGTCATCTGATTCCCGATTTCGACTTTTCGATAGAAGGGGTTAGCTCCATTTCTGCCGACCTTCACAAATATGGGTATGCGGCAAAAGGGGCATCGGTATTGTTGTACAAAAATGCAGCATTGCGCAAGTATCAAATCTTTACCTATACCCAATGGGCAGGCGGCGTTTATGCCACTATCGGTTTTGGCGGCACAAGAGCGGGGGGAACAATTGCCGCTGCATGGGCTGCTTTTAACGGGATTGGTGAAGCGGGTTACTTGAAGTTGACAGAGAAAACGCTGCAAACCGTCAGGCGTTTACGGTTGGGGATTGAAGCCATCAATGGGTTAGAATTGGTCGCTCCGCCCGACATTTCGCTCATGGCCATTACCTCGGCTAAATACGATATTTATGCCATTGCCGATGAATTGACCGAAAAAGGATGGTTCATCAATCGTCAATACCGTCCGCCATCCATACATTTGACCATCAGCCCTATACATGCCGATGTGGTGGATGAGTTTTTGCTCGACCTTCAAGCGGCTACCACGAAAGCGCAAAAACTAAGCATCAACCGATTGTCAAACTCTTTTCAATTAACGGTGGTGAAGGGGTTAAAGAAATTGTTGCCTGTCAATGCTTTTAACAAGTTGCAATCGCTTGCATCGGGAAGATCCAATACCGATTCAAAAAACACCTCTGTTGTTTACGGGGTTTTAGACGAGCTGGCAGGAAATGAGGAAGTAGAAAAAATGGTGTTGGACACGATAGACGAAATCTATACGAACAGTGAGTAGCAAGGAAGCTAAAGATGAATGACCTGCAATATTCACTCAACGTTTTTGTCTATCTTTGATAAATACTATTCTCTTACGGAAAAGAAACTCTTTAGCCCCGTTTTATACGCCATGAAAAAACATATTACCCTCGCCGTTTTCTTGTTGATGTTTCTTTGTGCCGGCTTTGTGCAGGCGCAGTCTGTCTATGAGGCGCGATTTGGTAATCCGCAAGTCAATTGTTCGGACGGTACATTTTGCACCACTTTACAATTGAAAGGTGAAGCCGGACAGCCCGAATTTGCCATCGGTTCCCACACTTTGTTTTTCAACTACAATAAAAACTTGATTAACAGTCCGGTTTACCAAACCATCCATTTCAATCATCTCGATTCTTGTGCTTTAGGGGGCTTTTTTGCGCCTTATTTCAGTCCAAGTAATTCTTATGACCCTGCCACCGGAGAGTTTAACCTGACCACCAACATGATATTGACCAATGCCGGATGTCCGGTGATCACCGATGCGGAATGGGTGGATGTGGGCACGGTTTGTTTTCAAATCATCAATGGCGGTTTGACCACGCAACTAAATTTTAATGCTACATTAACCTTGTTAAACCTCAACGACAATACCCCTCAGCATATACAAGGCACATTGTTTGGCTTAGATATGTTGATTGATTGCCCGATTGTGGTGGATACGGATGGCGATGGCTTGACCGATGACGAAGAACTTTCGATAGGCACTGAAATTTTGATACCCGATACCGATAGCGATGGTTTGTTGGATGGGGATGAGGTGAATATTTTTGGTACAAATCCTTTGTTGGCCGATACGGATGGGGATGGATTGAATGATGGAGAGGAAATGAATGTTTACGGCACCAACCCATTGATTGCCGACACCGATGGAGACGGGTTATTGGACGGGGAGGAAATAGAGGGCTATGGCACCAATCCTTTGATGGAGGATACCGATGGGGATGGATTGAATGATGGGGAGGAAGTGAATGTTGCAGGTTCAAATCCATTGGTGATTGATACCGATGGGGATGGATTACTCGATGGAGAAGAGGTAACGGTTTATGGAACAAACCCCGTGAACGGCGATACCGATGGGGACGATTTGAATGATGGGGACGAGTTAAACATTTATGGCACGAACCCGCTGTTGGAAGATACCGATAGCGATGGACTGAATGATGGGGGGGAAGTTTTGATTTACAACACGAACCCATTGTTGGAAGACGGGGATAATGACGGGTTGACGGATGGAAATGAGGTGGATATTTATACCACCAACCCATTATTACCCGATACGGATGGGGATGGGATGAGCGATGGAGACGAGGTAAACATTCATGGAACCGACCCGTTGGTGTATAATGATTTCCCGGGTATTTTTTCACCTGCATCGGATAAGGTAGCGGTCATCAGTGTTTTCCCAAATCCGGTAAAAAGTCAGTTGAATGTTTTAATCCCCGAAATGATACAGGGTAAAACGATAGAAGTGGTCATCCTTCAATCAAACGGCGAACAGGTTTGGAAACAAATCAAGGAAGGCGAAGGACTGCTACAATTACCCCTTCAAGTCTTACCGCCGGGAGCATATATTTTGCAAGTATTTAGCGACAATACCTTGTTTGGTGCAGCGAAGTTTGTGAAACAGTAACCTGCAATTTAAAACATCAATTCACCCATGTCAAACCTCCTTGCATTACAAACCATTCAAACCGATTTGCTTCCGCATCGGGCGGTATTGGTTGCAGTCAGTAAAAACCATCTTGCCGAGGAGGTGATGCCTTTGTATGAGGCCAGTCAAAGAGTGTTTGGTGAAAACAGGGTGCAGGAGTTGCTGACCAAGTACGAGCAATTGCCAAAAGATATTGAATGGCATTTAATCGGTCATTTGCAAACGAATAAGGTAAAATTGATTGCGCCTTTTATCTCACTCATCCATTCGGTTGACAGTGAAAAGTTGTTGGCGGTCATTAACAATGAAGCCCAAAAATGTAACCGCGTAATAGATTGTCTGTTGCAAGTGCATATTGCCTCTGAAGATACCAAGTTTGGTTTTTCACTCTTGGAGGCCGAATTGTTTATAAAATCTTTCGCCCCCGATAAGTTTCCAAACATCCGATTAAGAGGATTGATGGGCATGGCAACCTTTACCGAAGACTCATTGCAAATAGAAAGGGAGTTTAACACCCTTGCAGATTTGTTCAAGCAAGTTCAAAAAGACAAGGTGAGTTTACAACCTCATTTCAATATCCTTTCTATGGGCATGTCTTCCGATTACAGGATAGCGTTGCAGTGTGGCAGCAATATGGTTCGGATTGGGAGTTTGTTGTTTTGAGGAAAAGGGTAAAGGAGTATTCCCGATTCATTTCCCAACTCAAGGCAGCAATATCTTTTTGACAGACTTGTCCTTACCATGTTCATAGACCAATAAGTAAGCACCATGCGGCATGTCGGAATCAATGTTTAACAAAGCAGTGTTGAAGATAAACTCTGATACCGAAATTTCGGCCACCTGTCGCCCTGCCATATCGGTTAGGTAGCATCGGTCTTGGAAGAAAATTTGGTAATCGGGGTTTAGTTGAACCACGATATGACCGCCTTGCGGTGGAACGGGATATACATTCATCAGCACCTCGTTGTTTACCTCCGGTTCGGGAAAAGTTTTACCGGAATGAGGGATGGTGATGGCACTAATCACTTCGTTATCCTCGTCAATGATGTATAATTTGACCGAATCGGCGTTGAACACTTCGATTTTGCCGAAAGCATTTTTAAAGTTATTGTTCCCCAAACCATTACCGCCGCCGTTCCAAATTTCATTTTGCATAGAAGGTGCATTGGGGATGAGTTGTCCGAAAAGGTCGAGGAAATAAGCCAAGTTCGTTCCCGTTACACTCAACCCGCTTGCGTTGATTTCGGGAAGCCCTGCATTTGTGCCGTCATCCATCACATTGTGGTGGGTATCGCCACTTACGACAATAATGTCTTTCAATTCGTTGGCAGCAATAAAGTCGAGCAAATCGTTTTGTTCTTCGGGAAACCCTGCCCAATATCCGGCAAAACCGGCCGATAGCCTGAACCCTGTGCCATTGACCCCCGCAATACTCAAAGCGAGTTGCTGGTAATTGAGCGCGAAATCAATGAGCAATCGCAGATTTTTGTTAAACGGAACGCCCATCACCAGAAACTTCCAATCGGCAGTGGCGTTTTTCAATTCGTCTTTGAGCCATTGCATTTGCTTGTCGCCTAAGAGTTTATGTCCGGCAGGAGGGTTGAACGACCAAAGGTTGGTGTTGGCATCGTATTGATAGGCTTTCGTGGGAACATCTGCAAACGAGCGCGTATCGAGGAAAATGAATTTGCAATTACCCATCTCAAAACTATGGTAAAGCCCGATGCTTGTATCGGGCAACTCCGTATATCCCGGAAAAAAGTCGGTATATCCCTTCATCACATTCGAGCGCATGATTTGCGTGATGGTATCATGGGTGAAGTAGTTGGTAATTACATCGGTAACAGGGTCTTGACTAAAACCAACACCCCACCAAAAATCTCTGCTTGGGCCAAAGCCGTCATCGTCATCGGGCACATAGTCTATGGGTACGGTCAAGAGCATATCTTTCATTCGGTCTTCCTCGTAATGTTTCCGCCATGCTTTTTTCACCGTATTATAGTTGGTCGGATAGGAATTGTCCAATTGATAGCTGGGGTAAGTCCAATCGCCGGTATGCAAGAACAGACGAGGTTGATGTAGAGGAATGGCATCAAATACTTTCATGTTGGGCGTTTCTTGGCAAGAGCCGGTCGCAAATACATAATGCCCTTTTTTACCTATGGGGGGAGCGGTGGTAAAACTTCCCATTCGCATATCGAGTTGACCGTTAAACATTACTCGGTAATAATACAAGGTATTCGGCTCCAGCCAATGAAGAGTGAGGAGGCTTGTCGTGTCATTTTGAGCCAATGTTTGCCCTATATAATCGCGTGTTTTACTGAACATGGAGTCTTCAGACAGTTGAACGGTGAATGAGCTTGCAAAAGAAGTTCGCAAATACATTCTCACACTATTGGGTTTCAGCCCTCCGATTGCAGGCCCATGCGTGATGTATTGAGCTTGTAAACTGAGAAACAAACAAACAAAAAGAAGAAGCGCAAACAAGTGTTTTAGGCTGCACATAGACGAATTGGTTAGCGGGTTTGGAATGAATTATTGGTCAAAAAACTTTGCTCCCTTTTTTGCGTATTCATATAGTATATTAGAAGGAAGAAACCGATCGCCAAACCGTCTGGCGAGGTTTTCGAGGCGGATGATTGCGTTATCACAACCTATGGCATCTAAATAGTGAAAGGGCCCGCCGGTAAAAGCGGGATAACCCAACCCGAGTACCGCCCCCAAATCTGCATCGGTTGCCGATGCAATAATCCCTTCTTCCAAACATCGTGCTGCTTCGTTGGTCATCATCATCATTAACCGTTGCCTGATTTGTTTATCCTTAAACCAAAGGGCAGGAGCACCGAAATTTAAGACACGGTAAATATCTTTATTGGGGTGAGTACTGGTTTTCTCACCTGTTTTGGCATGGTAGTGGTAAAAGCCTTTGCGGTTTTTGCGTCCTTCAAAACCTTCTTCCATTAGTTTCCGAGGGATAGAACTTGGAATATAAGCACCTGCTCCGCGAGTTTGAGCGAAAAATTGATACAGATGACCTTCCAAAACAGCCAAAAGGGAATCAATCCCTATTTCGTCAATCAAGGTAAAGGGGCCAACAGGAAAACCGAGTTGTCTGGCACATTCATCAATCTGCCAAATTTCGGCACCTTCTTCCAACAAGAGCAAGGCTTCGTTGAGATAGGTGGCGATGATGCGGGTGGTGTAAAAGCCCGGTGTGTCTTTGACCACTATAGAAGTTTTACCCTGTTTAATGCCGAGTTCAATTGCGGTGTCGAGCACCCAATCTTCGGTTTGCGGGGTAACAATGATTTCGAGCAATTCCATTTTTGGAACAGGTGAAAAGTAGTGCATGCCGATGACCTGTCCCGGCCTGCTGCTGTTCACCGCTATTTGCCCGATAGGAATGGCGGAGGTATTGCTCGCAAAAATACAGTTGTCCGATGTTTTTGATTCAGCAATGGCCAAGAGTTGTTGTTTGAGCGATAGGTCTTCGTAAACGGCTTCAATCACTATTTGCGCTTGATGGTAATCGCGGTAATCGCTTTGTGCTTGCAGGCGGTTCATGATTTTCCATCTGCCGATATTATTTAAGGTGCGCTTTTTTACCCTTCCCGATAACCTTGCCCAAATAGACTTCATGGCAGAGGCATATCTGCTGGGGTTAACATCGGTCAATATGACTTTATTACAGTTCAAAACGCTTACTTCGGCAATGCCTGCACCCATAAACCCGGCACCCAATATGGCTACGGTATGGATGGGTTGCGCGAATGATTTGGGTGATTTTCTCTTTTTGAGTGTGCCTGTTTTGTGAAGCCAAATCAGGTTTTTACTAACCGGGTGCATCACCAATTCATCGTACTTGGCAACTTCGGCGGCATAGCCCATCGCCTCACCAAAGCGGCAACCGATTTCGATACACTCTAAGATTTTGAAAGGAGCAGGGTAATTGCTGTAAGTGTTTTGTTGAATTTTGTAGCGCACGCGGTCAAACATCCAATTGCGCGTAAAGCGATTGACATTGAGGAACTTATCTATCGAAGGCGGGGATTTAGTTTGTGTCCAATGGTGATTGGCCATGGCTTGTGCCTGCTTAATGGCGGAGGACAATAGTTGCGATGGGTGTACTAATCTATTTACCAACCCAATTCGATTGGCTTTGTAGGCATAAACATTTTTACCGTTCAACATCATGTCTAAGGCTGCCCGGATGCCGATTAGCTTAGGCAGGCGTTGGGTAGCACCACCGCCGGGCAACAATCCGAGTTTCACATCGGGAAAGGCAAAATAGGTATGGGCAGATGTTGTAGCAATGCGGTAATCGCAAGCTAATGCAATTTCGAGTCCGCCTCCTTTGGCGGCACCATGGATGGCCGCTACGATGGGTTTTTTACTTTTTTCAATGCGGTGCAATATCTTTTGTGCTAACCGACACACTTTTTCGGCCAAGCCGGGTTCGATTAGGTTATACAAGACCACTACATCCACACCTTTTGAAAAATCTTTTTTAGCACTGCTTATCACCATTGCCCTAATCTGTTCATCGGCCTCTAATTGATCGAACAAGAGGTCAAACTCTTGCAACATGGGCGGTAAGATAGTATTTACCTTCGAGCCTTGTTGATCGAGCCAAATAATGGCAACATCCTGATGATAAGTCAACTCAAACCAGTTCATTGAGTGTTCATGTTTTCGAAGTGGTTACCTATTTCCTCTTCCGTGCTACGCAATTTTTGACGACAAAAGATCAATAATTCTGCTGCGGTTTTCACTTTGATTGTAAACTCGTCAATACCCATCGTTTCTTCTTCAATGGCTTTGATGATTTCTTCCAATTCAGCCAGTGCTTGGTCGTAGGATTGGTTAAGTGGGATTGGGTTGCTCATGTGCAATTCGTTTTGCTTTATAATGGTTGACAAGATAAGCAGGTAAGTAAACTTAACCAAATTTTTCTCGACATGGGGGTTAAGCTACTTCCCGCATCCCCTATAACAGTTTGAACCGATTTTTTTTTAAATACCCATCCCTCCTTGACCCTCTCTCATCTATATGTCGCGATAAATTTTCTTTTAAACCTTTCTTATGGTTGCTTTTTATGGGAAAATGGTGCCGGAGATGAGTAAAAAAGGGATTTGAAAACCCGCTCAAACTGCTCAATTCAATTAGGGACACACATTTACCTAAAATTCACATATCACAAAACAAGATTTAATGCCTTTAACCCCCCCCCATAACCTAAAATTTTACGTCCCATAACCTAAAACTTTACGTCCTATAACCTAAAATATTACGTCCTTAACCTAAAATATTACGTCCTTAACCTAAAATAT
>CALCIK010000199.1 GCA_937907475.1 uncultured Bacteroidota bacterium
GTTTTTGGGTGAAAGATAACACTATTTTTGTGCGACAATTTGGTTTGCGCCCTTGTGTCTTTGCCCTTCTTTATTTAGTTTTAACCTTACTGAAGATTTATGTTTAAATTCGCGATAGGTTATATTTTCTCCCACAAAATTATCAGACAGTAATAACATTGCTTTGATGATGCTGCTTTTACCGGAGTTATTACAACCTGTTAAAATGGTTAAAGGAGCAAACTCTAGATCGGTCGCATCTTTAAAAATCCTGAAATTTTTTAATCCCAAACTCTTAATAGTTGCCATAATTGAAAATGAGAAATTGAATTACAAATAGCGTGTGTAAAATTAGACAACAAAGTTGGTATTACTAACTATTTTAACAGAGAAGTGAAAAATTATCTACCAAGTTCCCTGCTCTAAGGTGTAATTCAAAAATCTTATTCCGAATTTTAACCTTTATATCTTTGGGTATTGTATCTTTACCTTTCTAAGTAGTCGCATTGCTTTTGTTGCGACTTGCTCACCCAATCATTTACTTCGATATGGCGAATATCATAGACAAAAACTTTGATCACTACATTAGTGTCATTGACGATATTTTTAGCGACTTACAGGTACTAACCCTTGATTTGAACAACAAAAAGATGTCCGAAACGGTCAGCAATATCCGCGGACGGCTTCATGAACCATTTTTGTTTGTCATCGTTGGGGAGGTGAAGGTAGGGAAAAGCAGTTTTGTAAATGCCCTGCTTCAAACCGATAAAGATGTCTGCCGCGTAGCTCCCGACCCCTGTACCGATGTCATCCAACAAATTGTTTACGGAGAGGAGGAGCAAACCATTCATATCAATGAGCACCTCACCAAATTGGTGTTGCCCATTGAGATTTTGAAAAAAATAGCCATTGTTGATACTCCGGGAACCAATACCATCATCAGTCATCATACCGAAATCACCGAGAAGTTTATTCCAGTGAGCGATTTGATTGTGTTTGTGTTTGAAGCCAAAAACCCCTATCGCCAATCTGCCTGGCAATTTTTGGACTTTATCAGCAATGAATGGCGCAAAAAGGTCATTTTCGTGATGCAACAATCCGATTTAATTGATCCCGATGATTTAGAGGTCAATCGAAAGGGGGTTATTCAATATGCCAACAAATACGGAATCACTGACCCGCATGTGTTTAGCGTTTCGGCAAAATTGGAGCAAAGCGGACTTCCCGGAAGTGGTTTTGATGAAGTCAGGAATTATATCCATGATACTATTACCGGAAAAAACAACCTTCGACTTAAACTGCAAAGCCTCTTGAGTACTTCCAAAAACGTGATGAACAGCATTGAAGAAGGCATTGATACCACCAAATTGCAGTTAGAAGCCGATACGGAATTTAGAGTTAAAGTAAATGCCCTGTTAGACAGTGCCGAAACTAAAACCGACAACCAAATTCAAAACCTGATTGACCTGTTGATTAAAGAATACGACAAAGTAACAGGCGATATTCAACGGCAGTTTGAAGAAGGGCTTGGAATTTTTACCTTAATACGTAAATCGTTCCTTTCTATTTTCAACGAAAAGGAAAGCCTGAAAGAATGGATAAAAGAACTGGTTCAACAATTGGAATATGCCTTGAAGCCTGCACTCGAACGGCGCATGCGCGAAGGAGTTTTAAACATTGCCGATAGTGTTCGCCAAATGGCCGAAATCATTGATGCCGAAATTCGCCGAAACAAAGCGAGCATTAAAAGCAACAACGAAGTATTTACCGACATTGCCAACAAACGGCAGGATAAGTTGGAAAAACTGCATAGTGGGATAGAAGCCCTTGTTGCTGAAACCGAAGCGTATGTGAGCAACGACATGTTCCAAAAAAGTTCTGCTTTGGTGCCGGGTATTGCTACCGGAGGCAGCATTGCCGTCATCGGGGTTATCCTGATGACAGTTACCCAAGGCGCAGTTTTTGACATCACCGGCGGTATCCTTTCGGCAGTTGGGTTAATTGGGGCAGGAGTGTTTACCCTCACCCAAAGACGCAAAATCATTTCTGAATTTACCGCCGAAATAGACAAGGGTCGCGACAAACTGAAAGAGCAGGTTTCTCAAAAGTTGGATACTTATATCAAAGAAATCAGAACCAAAATTGACAACAACTTCCTCGAGTTCGATGCCTTTGTCAGCAGTCAACAACAAAAATTTACCGGCTTAAAAAAGCAATACGACAGTATCAAACAAAAGTTTTTCAACGCTCAAAAAGAGTTAGAACTTTAACCTTGCCCCTCGTTTCGGGAAAACTGTTGACACATGTCCCAAATTCAAAACTACTTTCTTGGCTGCCCAATCTGGGCAAATAAAGACTGGTTGGGCACGCTGTTTTCCCCAAAGGCGAAACCCAAAGACTATTTGCGCCAATATGCACAGGTTTTCAACTCTGTTGAGGGCAGCAACACCTTTTATGCTCTGCCCGCCAAAGAACAGATTTTGAGATGGTTGTCGGACACCCCACCCAATTTCAGGTTTAGTTTCAAGTTTCCGCAAACCATTACCCATGTCCGCAAACTACACAACACACAGGACGAGGTAAAGCAGTTTTTTCAAACCATGGAACCCCTGCAATCGCGCATCGGGGTTTATTTCATTCAGCTTCCCCCTTCGTTTAACAAGAAAGGGATTCCCGCATTCAAAAAATTCCTGCAACAACTCCCCAAGGAGTTTACCTACGCCGCCGAAGTGCGCCACAGCGACTTTTTTATGTACGATGACACCGAAATTCAGTTCAACCAACTATTGGAGGATTATGATGTTAATCGCGCTATGTTCGACACTTCGGCACTTCACAACCTCCATGCCACCGATGTTCAAACCATAGAAGCCCAACGGAAAAAGCCCAAAATGCCCGAACGGTTTATCGCCACTGCCCAACATCCTTTTTTGCGGTTTGTCGGTCATGCCCTTCCTCAAGAAAACAACACGCGGCTCACCTTGATTGCTCAAATTGTGGCGCAATGGTTATCGGAAGGTAAACATCCCTACGTATTTATACATACACCCGGCGATGAGTTTGCCCCGGAAACCTGCCGCTATTTTCACCAACTGCTCACACTTCAACAATCTTCTCTACCTATCGGAAACATCGCCCCCTTCTTAGGCGAAAAACCTAAAGATCATCAGGAGCAAATGAGTCTGTTTTAGAAAAATCCTCTTTAATATTGCGTTTCATTTAAACTAAACATTAGCAGGAACTGCTTGTTTGGATACCTTGTAACAATTTAGACACCATGCGATTCATTATCAAATTTTTTAGCCCGCAGATTTCGCAAATTTTCGCAGAAAAAGATGATCAAATTAGTTGTGTTTAGTTTGAAAAGAAATTGCTTGGTGCTGCCAAATAGCTAAATAATTACTGACTGAATCTTCCTGACAAAGCAACCACCTATGGAAATTGTATAACCACTTGTTTAGGTTTTTAATCCTGATTTTTTAACCCACAATTGATACTAAATGTCTTCTTTACTCTCATTGATTGGAAACACTCCTTTAGTTGCTCTCAACAATATCAACCCCTATAAAGGGGTGCAGCTTTATGGAAAGTTGGAAGGGCACAACCCGGGCGGAAGCGTCAAAGACCGTCCCGCTTACGGGATGATTAAGGGGGCTTTAGATCGCGGGGAATTAAAACCGGGCATGAAACTGATAGAAGCCACGAGCGGCAACACCGGCATTGCTTTAGCCATGATTGCCAATTTATGCGGGGTGCAGATTGAATTGGTGATGCCCGAAAACTCGACCCATGAACGGGTATTGACCATGAAAGCCTTTGGGGCGACTGTTACCCTTACCTCGGCACAAGGCTCGATGGAAGAAGCTATTGACTATGCCCACAATCAGGTGGCAAAAGGGGGTTACCTCATGCTCAATCAATTTGCAAATCCCGATAACTACCTCGCACATTACCGGCATACCGGCCCCGAAATTTGGAACGATACCAAAGGGGCGGTTACCCATTTTGTGTCTTCTATGGGAACAACCGGCACCATCATGGGGGTATCCCGCTTTTTGAAAGAGAAAAACCCTGACATTCAAATTGTCGGTGCGCAACCTACCGATGGCTCCCGAATACCGGGTATTCGCCGTTGGCCGGTAGCATATTTACCCAAAATATTTGAACCTCACCGGGTAGATCAAACCATTGACGTATCGGAAGAAGAAGCCGTTCAGACCACCCGACGATTGGCCAAAGAGGAAGGTATTTTTTGCGGCATGAGCAGTGGCGGTGCGGTAGCCGTTGCCCTTAAACTCATCCAACAAATGTCCGAGGGAACAGTCGTTTGTATTATTTGCGATCGCGGCGACCGTTATTTGTCAAGTACCTTGTTTGGGTAATCGCCCCGTGTATTCAAAACCCTTCCATCATTCACCAAACTCCCCTATCCTACTTATATCATGCACGTAGAACTACATCGAATTGATTCCGATTTTCACTTTCAAGCCACCGGCTCTTCCGGTGTGCCCATCAACATTGACGGCGCGGCAAACATTGGCGGACACGATGCCGGCGCACGTCCTATGGAGCTCATCCTGATGGGTTTGGGCGGTTGCAGTGCCATTGACATCATCCTGATTTTAAGAAAACAAAAATTAGAAATAGAAGATTTTAACATCAGCATCAAAGCCGAAAGGGATCTCCACGAAATCCCGGCGGTGTTCAAAAAAATCCATGTTCACTTTGTGTTAAGAGGTGCGCTCCCACACGATAAGGTGAAACGCGCCGTTGACCTTTCGATGAACAAGTACTGTTCGGTTTCTGCCATGCTTCAACCTACCGTTGAAATCACCCATTCTTTTGAAGTTATCTCCTAAATGTCCACCCGATGCGCTACCTTACCTTTTTAAAGCATCTGCACCAACAATATCAAACCCGGTTTGCTTATTTCCCTTCAAAAATTAAATCGGAACGGTTTATCGAAGACATGTTCCATTTGCTTTTTCCGAGCAGAGAGGATGCCAATATTTCCTTTGTGCAGTTAGAAGCCCGCCAAAAACAATTGGAAGCCGACCTGAGCGACTTGTTACAAGACCTCAACGCGCCCGAATTGCAGGTATCGGAAGTCGTTCACCTCTTTTTTTCCAATCTACCCCAACTCTACGAAATCCTGCTCAAAGATGCACAAGCCATCTTGCTTTTTGACCCTGCCGCCAACTCCATTGAAGAGGTGATTGTGGCTTATCCGGGATTTTATGCCATTGCTGTCTATCGCATTGCCCACTATCTTTTACAACAAAAAGTAAAATGGCTGCCACGCATTTTTACCGAGCACGCCCATCGGGAAACCGGCATAGACATTCACCCGGGAGCCACGATTGGCGAGTCTTTTTTTATTGACCACGGCACCGGAGTGGTCATCGGTGAAACCACCATCATTGGCAACCACGTTAAAATTTACCAAGGCGTAACACTCGGCGCGCTCTCGGTGAGTAAAGACAAAGCCAACACCAAACGTCATCCCACCATCGAAGACCATGTGATTATCTATGCCGGCTCCACGGTTTTGGGAGGCGAAACCATCATCGGTCATCATTCCATTATCGGCGGTAATGTTTGGCTGACCAAAAGCATCGCCCCCCATTCCTTTGTACACAATACCATACAAGTAGAACTGAAAGCAAACCCTCCAAAGGAATAGATTGCCTTTTGGTTGGTTAGCCGGTAAATAAATATGCCCATGTCAATCATCAAACAATGACACACCATCACCACCACGACCATTCGAGCAATAACTTAAAAACAGCGTTCTTTCTGAATGTAGCGTTTACCGTTTTCGAGTTAATCGGTGGTTTATATGTCAACAGCATCGCCATTATTTCAGATGCCATTCACGACCTTGGCGATAGTCTTTCCTTGGGAACTGCCTGGTATTTGGATGTCAAATCCAAAAAAGCAGCCACCCAATCTTTTTCTTTCGGTTATAGGCGGTTTTCGCTGCTCGGTGCGCTAATCAACTGTCTTGTGCTGATAGTGGGTTCGGTTTTTGTCATCCATGCCGCAATCGGCAGGATCATCGAGCCGGAACAATCCAATGCAAAAGGGATGCTCCTTTTCGCCATTGTCGGGGTAATGGTCAACGGTTATGCCGCATGGAAAACCAGTACGGGTAAAACCCTGAACGAAAGGGTGATTACCTGGCATTTGCTGGAAGATGTGCTGGGTTGGGTCGCTGTCTTGATTGTTTCAGTCGTGCTTCTGTTTACCGACAACCTTTATTTAGACCCTGTTTTGTCGCTGCTCATCACCCTGTTTATTTTGTGGAATGTGGTAAAAAGGTTGAAAGAAACGCTCTTTATATTCTTGCAGGGTCATCCGAAAGATGTCAACAAAGACGATATAGAAAAGGAAATTCTCAACATCCATCACGTCCATTCGATGCATCATACCCATATTTGGTCGCTTGACGGGGAACATCACGTTTTCACAACGCATGTAAAACTGGGACCGGTCGAAAACCTTGCAGAGATGCTTTCGATTAAGAACCAATTGAAAACCATTATGCGAAAATACCCCTTCGAGCATTATACCATAGAAACGGAAATAGACGAAGAGGTTTGTGATTTGGAAGTAACGCCGGTTATAGAACAGGGATAGCGTTTTTGGATTTACGGCACCGAAGACAAAAAATGAAAAGATAGGTGTCGGTAACGTAAAACATAACAAAAACAGCCCCCAACAAAAACTGTCGGAGGCTGTTAGTAAAAAATTTGTTAAGAGTTGATTATCCTACGGGTACATAGTTCCACAAACTGATGGTGATGAAGCTTTTACCGTTTCCGTAAGTGCCGTAGAGCAAGTAAGTGTCTTTTCCGCCAACACCGGGAGCGCCTTTAATCACGCCCATAATGGTGATGTTGAACACGGTAGCACCTCTTTTCAAAGTAGCCTGACCAGCACAACCCGTGCCCAAGAGGGTTAATTCTACTTGGTCTTGTTGGTCGAACATGTCGTCTGTGTAATCGGATTGTGTGTGGTAGCGATTGACCGGTGCGCTTTTAAGCGACTTGCAAGCGGCGTTGGTTTTGGTCATGCTGCCTGTTGCCCAAGTGCTGATGGGGATAATTTTGGCATCGGCGGTTTCGTTGGTGGCGATGGTAAACGATACGTTGTTGTAGTTTTGAACGACATAGTTCACCACTTGTGCCGGTGTTAGGGTCGGTGTTGCAATACCCGTAGGTTGTGCATTCACATTAGATACTGCAAAGAAACTGCTCATAAGAGCGATAGCGACTGCTGCGAAATTCATTAACTTTTTCATGGTGTTTGTTTTGTTTTTTGGTTTTGTTAAATTTAAAGAGTTGATTTTGTTTTTGGTTTTTGTTTGCTTTCGGTTTTCGTAGGTTGGTACATCGGGGTGGAGTTTCGTAACCATCGGCGCGAAGTTTTTTTGAATTATTTTTGGAAACGTTACCGACATCTTTGGTAATACTTAAAATTAGGTGTCGGTAACGTAATACAAAACCAAAACAGCCCCCGACAAAATCTGTCAGAGGCTGATGGTAAGGTGGTTATTAAATTGTTACGGAAATTGCCGGAAAGAATTTTTAACCCATATTTTGCGGATGAGTTTATTCCTACTGACCTCATCAATGCCGTTTAAAGCAACACATCTGTTAACTGATTTGTAGCTCACACGCATTGGGATTCACCCAAAGTAGGGCACTCATGTTGAAAAAAAATCTGTGTAATATTGTTGTACGGCAGATTTCTGTTTGGTATATGGTTATTGTTTCAGTATTTTGGTGCTGAGTGTCGTTTTTCCGTTGGTGAGAGTGATGATGTAGATGGCGTTGGGCTGGTTGCTGATGTCTATTTGTGGGTTGTTGGGGTTGTAGGGGGCTTGGTAGATTTTTTCGCCGTTTAGGGTAAAGATTTGAATGTTGTAATTATTAGGCATGGTGAGGGCGGTTGGTAATAGTTGGAATTTGCCTCCGCTGGGGTTGGGGCTTATGCTTAGGGTGTTTTGGGCGTTGGCGGGAGTGAGTATGTTTGTATTTAGGGGGGTTGATTTGAAGTGTAGTCCGTCTATTTTTAGTATTGAGCCTACATAATTGAGGGATGTGTTTTCGAAACCGGAAGAGGCGATGTGTATTTGTACGGTATCGGGGGTTTGTCCGGTGTTGAAGGGGATTTCGATGTATTGATAGATATCGGATGCAGAGAGGGCAAAGCCTAAGCCCGATATATTAGCTCCGTCTTTTTGGAAATTGATATTTAGGAAAGCAGTATCGTTAGCTGCGGGGGCGTATTTGTAGTAAAAAGCGAGGGTGTCGGTTTGGTTGGTAAAGGGGATGCCGCCTAAATAACAGTTGCAGGCATCTACCCAATATGCCGATGTTACGCGTGCCGCTATTGCTGAAAGAGTGCCGTTAATGGGGGCAGAAAGAGTGGTTAGTTGCATGGCGTAGTTTCCAATTGCGGCATCGGAGGTTCTGGTTGTTCCTTGTTCCTGCGTGTACCAGTTGGTGGGTCTTAAAAGTGTTTCGGTTTGCCAGTTTTCGAAATCGCCGTTCATGGTGGGTGGTTGTGAGGCTACACCGGTAAAGGCGAGGCTGTCTATGAATAAGGTGGTGCCGGGTATGCCTATGCTGCCTTGAGAAATGTCGAAGGAGGCGATGCCCCAGAATACTGAGTCGGGGGTTTGTGTGAGGGGCGGGGAAAAGGTGAAGTTAAATGGCGTGTAGGTGTTGTGGATGCCGCCTATTTTGTAAATGTAGGTTCCGATGTTGGTTCCGGCTTTGCTAAAGGGTATGATAATGATGGCAGAGTCGGCGGTGGCTACATTGTATTTGTAGTAGCCTTTGATGCCTGTGGGTATTTGGTTGTAGGGTATGCCGCCTGTCCAAGTAAATGGATTTCCGTTGCTGCTTGTTCCGTTGGCGAAATAGCCTGCGGAGGTATCGGTGGCGGATGCGGTTGTGGTGAGCATGACTGCGTAAGAGCCGTGGAAGGCATCGGTGGTTTTGGAAAGGGTAAAGGGTAGGTGGTATAGCATAAATGCCTCTGCGTTTGAGGTGTAGGGGTAGCCTTGTGGGTATTCGTTGTTTCCCACATCCCATGCTTCGAAGTTCCCGTTGGGTATGGCGTTTTGTGCAAACAGGTTTAGGGTGAAGGCTAAAAAAGCTAGGATTAAGCGTACTTGTTTCATGATTATCGGTTATTATTTGTGGTTATTGAATGGTCTTATTTAAACAAAAGTATAGGTTTTTTGTGTTTGCAGGCTTTATAATTTTTAGACTTTGGACATTTTTTATAAAAGATCACTATTTGTACAAAAGAGGCAGCAGATAAGGCGATGTTTACGCACAAAAAAAGAGCTACGCACTATCATACTGTCTCCATATTCTTGGACTTGATGCCAATCGCAAAAGGCGTTAATGAACGTTATAATACGGTTAGCTTTGTAACGTTACAGACTCCATAGGTAAATCAATGAATCAGGCATCAGTAACGTAAAATTAAGTAGGAGACAAAGGTGAATAATTTGTTTGAAATTATACGCCTTTGTCGTCCTCTTACACCACCGTATGTACTTACGTGTACGGCGGTTTCCT
>CALCIK010000200.1 GCA_937907475.1 uncultured Bacteroidota bacterium
GCACCATCAGCACAAAGGGGCCAAGCGAATGGTCAGACCCCTTTAGGTTTATGGTTCGGTAGAAGCAAAAAACGGTGAACTGCATTATTTTAAAGCCCTTGCCTTGAATGGTAAGGGCTTTTTTTGTGTGTTTTGGAGTTCATCGTCTGCGCTCATCCGTTTTTTGCGCTACTTTCTATAATAGTCAAATACCGTAGAACTATACCGGAAAGCCGTGCGACAAAGCTCTCCAATGTCAATCTGTACACTATTCACCCCACTTGTGTACGCTAACGGATAAAAATATTTTAGAGATTCATGAAAAATTAAACAACCGATTTGAAAAAATTTTAACTTTGAAACTTCAAAATAAGGCGTTCATCCAAAAAATAGTATTTTTGTGCTATCCGGTTGCTTGGTGATGACCAACTGAAAATATTGGGATTGAAAAAATCCCGTAGGGCTACGGCATTTGTGATTGTTTGTTTTGTGTAGGTTACCGATCCCGGCGTACGCCGGAATCATGCCTAACGGCATTGGAATAGGTTTCATGCTAGGGCATTTGGTTTAATCATAAAGGTTTTTAAGTAAAGATTACCGGAAAAATTCTAAATACGCTGAAAACATGATTTACATAGTAGGGATTACTACCCTAATAAATTGGTAAAAGGACCTTTCAGACAGTTTCTTTATGAAATTTGTGTTATGAGCAACAAGAACTTTTTATTTCTATTGGGCGGTCATGATTTAGAGATGCTGGAAATTGCCGGCATGCTTCGGGAACACGGCATGGCGTTTATAGATTTAAAACTGAAATGGGGCGCAAAGTTGAGTGCCTACCAATCGTTTTTTGCAAACGACAAAACAACGGTCGGCATAGAGTTGATACGAGATATCGCTCCCCCACAAAATTACATTGATATTGACCATCATAACGACAGAAGCAATGAGCCTGCAAGTATTGAGCAGGTAGCCGCCCTGTTGGGCATTGCCCTAACCCGTTACCAACAGTTGGTAGCCGCCAACGATAAAGGTTATATCCCCGCTATGTTGGCAATGGGTGCTACCGAAGAAGAAATATGGAGCATCAGGCTAAAAGACCGGCAGGCACAAGGCGCAACAGAGGAGTTGGAAAAAGCGGCAGAAATTGCCCTGCAACAGGCTGTTTATGCAGGTAATATTTTGTTGGTCAAAGCCGAAAGCACCCCGTTTTCACCCATAACCGACCGTATTTGGCAAGTGCCGCAAAAAATAGTTTACACCAATGCCGAACTCACCTATTTTGGCAAGGGCATAGACATTTTGCAAACTCACTTCGCTTCTCTTATTGACGAGCGCAAAGCTTATAGTGGCGGGGGAGGTCAAGGTTTTTTCGGTTTAGCTAACGGATCGTTCCATCAAACAGAAATAGAAAAAATTATTTTTGAGATCGTGGAACTTTTGGGAAACCCACAATGTATAGTAGTAAATGACCGTCTTCAAAAAATGATTATCTAAAACCAATAGTACCGCTTATGAGCGAGGTTTACAGCTATCATGTTTTTTTGTTTCCGTTTAAATTGCATTTTTCTAGTAAATGCAATAATAGAACCTTAACCCCCGACAGTTTGAAATGGAAACATAAGCCTTTTAAAATCGAAAAACCCGAAAACTTTAACGAGTATGTTTACTTTTATGATTTTGTAAGAGAGGCGATATATGATGTTGACAAACTTGTGCAATGTTTTGAGTATAAATTACCTGATAAAACCAAAAGTTTTACTCCTTATTATAAGATAGGTATTGGTTCTAGATATTTTAAATGTCCAATAGACTATAATCTAACTATAGACAAGATTGAATTAGCTATCTACAAAGAAGAAGAAATAGGTATATTGTCATTCTTTTTACAAAATAATTTCTATCCGCAACAGCAAGACATTCTTAACATTAACGATTTTGGCAAACGTATTTACCCACAATTTTTAGCAATTGATTCTAAAAAAGAAGGAACAACTTACACAAAAGTAACTCAAGAAGTTTTTTTAGCTAAAGAAATAAGCTTATTTTTAACAGATGAAAATACTCCTACTTTTAAAACGGATTTTGCCAATTTTGCCCAAATAGATACAACATTTGAAGAAGAACCATTAATAGCCAATTTTATTACAGGATTGTTAGATAGCAATGTTAAAAGTGTTCCTATAAAAAGCACTCAAACACCAGAAAGCACTCAGATATTGATTTCTCCATTGTTAGATGACCGAATGTTTGTTTTATGTTGGTATGGAAACAACGAATTATCAAATCAATATAGCCAAAATAGAGGGAACAATTATGGCTATTTACAAGACGATTTTTGGTATCAATTCCTCTTTATGGACAATCAGAGTCCAACATGTCAAAGCGACTTTATGCACGTTTCGCTTATAAAAAATGCTACAAATGAGCGCTGGGTTAATTACGGTACGCTGTATGGTGTTACACGTTATTCATTTGTATTGCTTACTGATAAGGGCGAATTTGGGAAACAAACTTTATTGCCTCATCTAAAAACAATGTACACTAAAATAGTGATGTTGTCACTAGTTCAAAGAGGGGCTATTTTAAAGTTTTCTAGAGAATTAGTCACTTTATCTAATTTAACATTACCTATAGTCAGTACACAAGCAGCCGATTTGCATAAACGTTACATACAGTTTGTAAACAAAAGTTGTTTTCGCGAAGTAACTGCCCAAGAACAAGGCATTGAACTCTACGACTTACTACAAAAGCAAATGCGGATTGCCGAACAAGTAAAAGATCTTGACAAAGAAATTGCCGAATTGCATAACTATGTGTCATTATTGGAAGATAAAGAAAGAAATAAAGAAGCGGCCATACTTAATAAAGAGGCGGCCATACTTAATGGAATAGCTACACGATATCTACCAATATCAATAACACTTAGCTTTGGCGCTCTGCTTGTTGGATTTTTTGGTATGAATACAATGCCCGAAGCCTCAAATGTTCCTAATTATTTGTTTAGCATTTCTACTCATTGGGCATTTTGGATCAGTTCATTAATCGTTTTTGTTTTATCTCTTTTAATTTGGAAAGTCCTAGCAAGGCAGATTAAGAATTAATTTCCTAAAAGCCAATAACCAAATAGAGTTTATCAAACGTGTTAAAAAAGCAAAGCGTTGTTAATGCCTATCAAAACCATAAAAACATTTAACCTTGCATTGTGTATAATAAATTATATTGTTATTGCCTTAAAAGCCTACACTAAACCGCTAAAAATATGCAACAAATCCATGTTGTTATTTTGTTTGCTTACGAAGACAGTAAGTACAAAGATGAACTTAGGAAAAGAATATTGTTCCCTTCTTTGCCTATTAAGCTAACTATATGGGATAAAACAGCTATTTTAGCTGGGAAATATAAAGTTGAAACAATTACTAATGTGCTTTATGATGCCCATATTGCAATATTGATGTTGTCATCAGATTTTTGGAATTGCCATGAACTAGAAGAACAGTTGAAAATTGTTAAACATAGATACCAACTAAAAAGATTGTTGCTTGTACCAATATTGATTAGAAAACATCATGACTGGAAAGAAGATGAAGTGATTAAACATTTGCTTTGTTTACCTCGAAATAAACCAAATGGATTTACAGCAAAGGACGATACTGCTTGGACAGCTATTGCGGAGGAACTAAAAAAAATTCTGGCGGGTGTAGATGATTGGTTTTTCAATTCTTTAGAGGAATATCATGCCAGAAAACATTTGCTATCTTTGTCACTTGTGTCGGGTGCTGTTTTTAAAATGGGTGATGATTCAGAGGACGCTTTAACTCACGATGTAGAAGTAAGCACTTTTTATATAAGTCAGACCCCTATCACCAATTCTCAATATGCTCAATTTTTAAATGCAAAAAACTGGCTGAACAATGAAGCCGATTTAAAGAAATACATTGAATTAGCAGAAAGCAAAATTGAAAAGAAAGGCGATGCTTTTATTCCACAAATAGGCTACGAATCGTATCCCGTAACCCATGTTAGTTGGCAAGGAGCAAAATCTTATTGCGAGTATTTGGGTGGCAGGTTACCAACTGAGGCAGAATGGGAATACGCAGCTCAAACGACAAAACCTGAAGACATCTTATTTTTTGATGAAGTTCAACGAGTAGGGCTACAAAAGGCTAATTCGATTCAAGTTTACGACCTTTTAGGCAATATTGTGGAATGGTGTGAAGATTTTTATGATGAAAAATACTACCAAAATAGCCCCAAAGCAGATCCCTTATGTGAGGATGATCCATATAGCGATATAAATCGAGCAAATTTAAAAGAAAAAGAGGAAAATGAATTTATTCTACCGAAAATGGAAGAATGGCAAAACTGCACTGCCTTAGAAAGAGAAGAGGAAGAACATTTTAAGCAAAAGCTCCATGAAGAGTTTGATAAAAAATGGAATAATGAGTATGTGAAAATATGGGATGAGCTTAAATTAAGACGTGTATGCCGTGGATGGCTTAGACGTTACGAAAGCATTAAAAAAACAACCCGATTCACCAATAGGGAAAACACAAAAGAAAGTGAATTGGGTTTTCGAATCGTATTTTCTTTAAGTCATAAAACTAAATAACTTTATCATGTCCAAATATACATTAACCTTCCACCTCAAACAACACACACCCATTATCCACTTTCAACCTGAGCAATATGGGGCGACCTTGCGTGCTACCGAACTGAAACCTAAATTGGATAGGTTTATATTGAAACTTATGGGAGGAGAAGCCAACGTGCTCGATAAATGGTTTGTTGGCGGGAAAAACCGGCAGTTCCCTGCTTTGGATTACAAAATTAAAATTCAATCCATAACTACTTCTGCCCAACCAATTCCCGAAAAATTTCCTTTGTTTTTTGGCAATATGCACAACGAAGGCGATACCGGGTTTAGAGAGAAACAATTTAAACAAACCCATGCAAGTCTAAGTGTTGAGGTGTTTTGTTTGCATGCTGATTTGCTGACAAAAATAGGCGAATGTTTTCAAGAGTTTATTTTTAAACACAATTTCGGCTCTCGTCAGGGTAAAGGCTTTGGCAGTTTCACCGTCACCCAAGGAGGCGAAACAGATACTCTCGCTAATCTACGTAAATTTAAAGTACAGGCAAACGATAGCCAACAACTCTTTGCCTATATTGAGTTGTTTTACAAAACCCTGCGCAGTGGTTGTAATGGGGTAAAAAGCCCGCAATCAGGCAGGTTTGAGCGCGATTTTTATGCAAAGCCTTTAATCTTCGCCTTTGCAAAACAAGATGGAGTGCAATGGGAGAAAAAAGCTATTAAGCAAACCTACTATCCTCGCGATTTATCTGACCAACAACTCAAGCATGGCAACCCTGATGTTTTAACAGTTAATGGCACACCGCATATTGTCAAAGACTTACTGGGTCTATCTTCTGCCGAAGCATGGAAACTGCCTTACAAAAAAGCCATTACCAAAGAGTCGATAAGCGGCGATATTGACCGTTTCAAATCGCCGATTACGTTTAAACCGGTAAAAGTAGGCAACCGCTACGAAGTGTATGTGTTGTTGGATATTGTTCCGGCAAAGTTTTTACAATCCGAATTTGCCATTAAAAGCAATAGCGATAACCGACTAAAACTGTCTGTTTGGAATGGATTTGACCTACAAAGGTTTTGGGATTTTGCTTTAGCTACCAACTGGGATAGTTACCTGACTCCACAATATGCCAACCACCCTATTGCCACAATTATCAAACAAATGTATAAAGACTTAAACGAATTATGACCATGTCAAACACCTATATAGCCATCACTTTAGGCCCCCTCATTAAAACTCTCAGCAATGCCCGCGCCACACGCGAGTTATGGGGAGCAAGTTATTTGTTTTCTTACATCATGCTAAAGTTGCTTGTTGAATGTAAAAAAATAAAAGACATTACAATAGTATCCCCCTTCGTACCCGAAACCATTCCGGAAAAAGGCGCAGGCGCAGGGTTGTTTCCAGATCATTGCTTCCTTTTGGCGCAAAACAAGCAGGCTTTAAATGATGTTTTGGTTGCGCGGAAAACGGTAATCGAACAGTTAGCAGTTGACATATCCAATCATTTAAAAGAGCCAATTACGGCGGTGGATACCTTTTTGAAACAGTATCTAAAGGTGTATGTTTTGGAGCAAGAAATAACTGATGCTAATCCATTAACAACACTCAACAAAGTAATAGACACTTTGGAGTTGCAAGATACGCTTGTGCCCATCCAAAAGCAAAACTATATTGCCGAACTACTTAATAAAGTTAACAAATCCTTTTTAACCAAGGAGGCATTTGGCCGTACTCAGAGCTTCCCTACTCTTATAGAAATTTCCTCTCAGAGTTTGGCTGATAAAAATTCCAAGAAGAAATATGATGGAATTATAGCAAAGTCATTAAGTATCAAGAAAGAAAATGAGGAGGATACAACCAAAGAAGAAACAGATGTTGTTAAACAATTAAAAAAAGAGTTTGAAGACCTCTTTAAAACCTACCATAAATACATTTGCATCATTCACGCCGACGGAGATAACGTAGGTTCTGCCATTTGTGGACTTAAAACCATAGAGCAAATTGGTGTTTTTTCGGAAGAATTATTTAACTTTGGAATAGAGGCGGTTAACCTAATTAACAACTACAAGGGTGTTCCCACCTTTGCCGGCGGCGATGACTTGTTATTCATTGCCCCCATGATGAGCGGCGATGATTTGGCAGATTCCGAAGATCTGACAAAATTTAAAACCGGGTCAACAATTTTCGACCTTATTGACCGTCTTGATACTGTTTTTGAAAACATGAAAGAAAGAATTACGGATCGGTTAAACATAGAAATAGATACCTCCGATAAGCCACTGCGGTTGTCTTACGGCATATCCGTTTCTCATTACAAGTTCCCTATGGGAGAAGCAATTACTAAGTCGCGCAATCTTTGCTTTGTAGATGCGAAAAAAACAAAAAATGCCATTGCCTTACAAGTATTAAAACACAGTGGGCAATATTGGGATATTGTGATCCAAAAAGATTCTGAAATTTATACGGTGTTTAAAGCTATGTTATCCTTTCAATTAGAAAAAGATGAGAAAAAAGATAAAGAACAGAAAAATTCTCAATCTATTTTACAAAAATCAGAAGATAGCTTAAAAGTAGAACAGAAAATGCTGCAATCAGTATTACATAAATTAGACGAAAGCAAAGCAATATTTGAAAACATTGGTAGAGATAAAGACCGAATTGCCACCTACTTGAACAATAGTTTTGACGAAGATGTCCATAAAACTCCCCAAATAGAAAAGTATTTTAAGGATGTAGTAACGCTGATTTTTGAAGCCTTGAACGAAAAACCCGATTCGCCTATTCAAACAAGATTAGACAAAGTATATGCCCTGCTTTCTACCATTCATTTCTTAAAACGAAAAGACAACGACTAAACTATGCCAACATATACGCACCTCATTACGCTTCGACCGATAGACAAATTCTTTTTTGGCTCTGAAAACACTTTTAATACCGCCGATGGGGGGAAATCTAATTATTTGGTAGCCTCCAGATATTTTCCTCAACAAACAACATTATTGGGAATGTTGCGATTGGAGTTGCTGCTTCAGAATGGGTTATTGGCAGATGTTACCGATAAGTTAAAAGATACAAAAGCAGCAACAACGCTTATTGGCAATAGCGGGTTTAGTTTGTACAATGCCATAAAAAGCAATTATACGGAGGAAGTGAAAGGCTGGGGAGTTATACAAAACATTTCGCCAGTTTTTTTGCAGAACGGTAACGAAAATTACTTTGTTGCGCCTAACGACTTTCGCTTTGCTTTACAAACCCAAGCGCCCGCAAGTATGTCTTTGGGTTTTGGCGAAACTGCCACAGAGCCGGTACCGTTTTATCCCGAGTACGATGCCAAAAAAATGAATGAAACCCTATTGCTTTCAAACAGACTTTCAAAAAAAGACATTGATAAAGTGTTTGTTGAGCGACAACAAGTAGGCATCAATAAAAATTCGGAAGAGGAAGGTTATTTCAAACAAACACATTATACCCTTGCCAAAGGGTTTGCTTTTGCCTTCTATGCCAATTTGAATTTGCCTGAAGATAAACATCTAAAGGGCGGTCTTATTCCAATGGGAGGCGAAAGGTCGGTTTTTAAGATGGAAATAACGCCACTAAAAGATAAAAACGTCGATTTCTCCGCATGGAATACCACACACCTACCTAAATCGTCTTTACCCAAAATCTATCTTTTGACCGATGCCTTTGTGCCTACCGACCTTTCCGATTGTTGCGCTTTTGCTTATAATTCCACGGTTAGTTTCAGACAAATTGAGACTTCAATAACCGGCACAAATAACTTTTGGGATATGAACAACAAACATGACCGACTCACCAACCGCAATGGTAAAGCCGTAAAAAGCCAACTATACAACTTCTTTTCAAGAGGCTCTGTGTTTTATACACCCCCCGACAAACTACCCGACTTACAAAATGCCTTTAAGTTGCCGGCCTTACAACAAGTAGGCTATAATCATTTCATTACCATTCAAAATCATTAAAAAACAACTATACCATGCAATACAACTTATACCTTATTCACGCCTTGACCAATACGCATGTAGGCAGCGGCGATGCCAATTATGGCATTATTGACAACTTAGTACAGCGCGATGTGGTTCACAATTTGCCTACCATACACTCATCGGGCATAAAAGGAGCTGTTAGAGAACATTTTAATCAAAAGTTAGGTGCAGATTATACAAATGAAGTGTTTGGTTCAGAACCGGGAGCTTCTGTAAGCAGACCCGGCACTTTTCATTTTTTTGATGGGCACTTACTTAGTTTTCCTGTACGCAGCAACAAACATCCCTATTTTAATGCTACTGCCCCCTTTATCATCAAAGATATGTTGAAACGTGCCGAAGATTTTGACATTACCTTAGCCAATAAAACGGTATTAGAGGAATTGAGTAACATTACATTTACAGGCAACAACAAAGCTGCCGTATTTAACGATGCCTACAAAGGCGCTATTTTAGAAGAGCACGAACTGAAAGCCGAAGAGGTGTCAACGTTAAACATTAGCCCGCTCAAAGACCTTTTGGGTGGTGGGAATTTGGTGTTGATAGAAGACAATACGTTTAAAGCAATGCTAAATACGCTACCCGTTATTGCCCGCAATTATTTAGACAACGGCATCAGTAAAAATCTTTGGTACGAAGAAATTGTGCCGCACCAAACACGCTTTTACACTTTTATAGCCAAATCAACCAACGCTACAACAGACTTACTTATTGACAAACAAACAATACAGATAGGCGGCAACGCTACGATTGGCTATGGTTTTTGTAAGTTCACTGCCCAAAATTAATTTTTTATTATGAAAAAACAAATCGAAAAATACATACCCGAAGCAGTTGATGCAGTTGCAGAAACGCTTATTCCAAAAAATAAGTTTGAAGCAGGAAGGTCCGAAGAAGTTGACACATCGCCCGAAAAAGCTAAAAAAGTTCCACGCGAGTACAAAGGCTATATCTCTGCATTAGGCGCAAGCCTTATTCAATCGGGGTTGTTGCCGACCTTAGCTTTTTACAGTCGAAATTCCGAAACAGCCAATACCGTCGAAGACCGTTCTTTGGTGTTAAAAGCGATATTGTATATTTTAAAAGCCCACAACAAAGTTGGCAACTCCACTAACTTATTCAGCTACGCATGTGAATTGCAAACCAAAGGCAATGTGGAACAACTAAATATTTTACATCAAGACATCACCGATGCCGCTATTGCCCTAAAATTGGCAATTCGTACCTTTGAATTTACCAAATCCTAAAAACTGTAAATCATCATGGTAAAACTACAAAAACTATCAGGACTTGATGCATTAGGTAAATTAAAAACCGGAGCAGACGGTAAACTTCAAGTAACAGATGACCCCAAGCAAGATAAAAACAAACCGGTTGCTCCAATAGCTGCCTTACCCAATTTAGGTTGGCTTTACCACAAAGACTATTTCAAACATGTTGATTGGGCGAAACGCAACAATAAAGATTACAAGCCTTTTGAGAAAAAAAATCAAGCATTGACGAATTATCAATACAAAAGCAATATGTATGTTTTAGACAACTCCATTGCGCTTCATCGTTTTGCGCTCAAAACCACTTATCCGGGAATAGCCTTTGGTACAGGAGTGTCTCACGAAGCAGGTATTGAAGGCGAATATAAATTGGGCTTTCATTTCGACCACACAACAGGTTTGCCAGTGATACCTGCCTCATCGGTAAAAGGTGTTTTGCGCAGTTTATTTAAAAACACCGATGCCCATGAGTTTTTACAGGAATTGATAGAGGACATAGCTGGTAATCAGGAAGTTTCCATAGCACTGTTGGAAAAAGATATTTTTGAGGGTGTTCGTGACGGCAAAGCAATTAGTATGTGTAACCGCGACATTTTTTTTGATGCGGTGTTGGTTTCTCAAAGCAGCCCTTTAAAAATCATGGAAACCGACTATATTACGCCTCATTTAAATCGAAAAAATCCCGAACTATCTCCTTTTACCAACCCTGTACCGATTCAGTTTATAAAGGTGCGATCTACTATTAGTTTTGAATTCCGGTTTCGGCTGAATAATGGACTTATCAGTGCCGAAAATAAACAAGTCCTCTTCTCAGCCATCCTAACCACCATAGGCATAGGCGCAAAAACCAACGTTGGATACGGACAATTTACCGAACCATGACCATAAAATAATGGACATACAATATTCCCTGTTCACCTTTGACCTCCCCATGACGGAACGCAACATCAATGCGTTCCGCAGCGCGATCATTGAATGGGCGGGGCGCGAAAACCACCTTCTCCACAACCACCTCAATCCACCCGGCAATCCCCACTTGCCGCGAGGGGGGTTTAGCTACCGTTACCCGTTGGTTCAGTACCGCGTACATAAGGGCAAAGCCGCTCTGTTTGCCTTAAACCAAGGAACCGATACCTTAAAAGAAGCGTTAACCAAACACAACTGGGAAATTGTGCTTTCGGGAAAACCCACCCAACTTCGTCTTGCCGATTTGCAAAACCGGCAATTTACCCTTGCCTACACCTCGCATCAGGTCAACTATCATCTGCAAAACTGGATTGCCCTGAACCAACAAAATTATGAGCACTTTACACAAAAAAACACCCTCATAGAACGGATACAAAAGCTTCAACAAATTTTGGCAGCCAATATCATCTCCTTTGCAAAAGGAATCGGCTGGCAAATTCCCGAACGTTTTGAAGTGGCTATACAGCAAATTCACAACCAACAACAACGCAATTACCATCAAACCCGGATGAATGCTTTCGATGTTCAGTTTTCGTGCCCGCTTGCCCTGCCCCCTTTAGTGGGTTTGGGAAAAGCGGTAAGTCATGGGTTCGGGGTGCTATCTCCGGTAACAACTCAAAAAAAAAGGTTAGTGGTAAAAAAACTCACGGTTGACCCAATTTTATAGAAGACTGCGACTTTACACTTGCAGTCAGTAGTTAGTTCTTTGACATTGTTGGCCCCTTTCCAATTTTATTGAGGACTGCGACGTGATTTTTTCACCATACCAGAATACTTCTTCAAGTTGAACCGCTTCCAATTTTATTGAGGACTGCGACATCATCGCAATTTTGTCCTTTTGCGGAGTTTAAGCTGTTGAACCGCTTCCAATTTTATTGAGAACTGCGACACATTGTGGGCATCTATTTCGTGGAAGTCTGCTACTGTTGAACCGCTTCCAATTTTATTGAGGACTGCGACATAACCTAATAGTTGTTCAATTTTTGTACTTCTTGTTGAACCGCTTCCAATTTTATTGAGGACTGCGACCATGTGTAGTTATCGCAAGCGACAACGACGAGCGTTGTTGAACCGCTTCCAATTTTATTGAGGACTGCGACTTGGAGGTGCTGGCTTTGCCGCCTTTAGAAGCACCAGTTGAACCGCTTCCAATTTTATTGAGGACTGCGACTATCTGCCTCGGTTGTTTAGCAAAGAGAAACAATCGTTGAACCGCTTCCAATTTTATTGAGGACTGCGACAATTGTACGTAAGTTGCAGGAGATGGCGTTTGACCCGGTTGAACCGCTTCCAATTTTATTGAGGACTGCGACAGGTTCGGTTATTTCGACATTTTCAAACCTAAACCAAGTTGAACCGCTTCCAATTTTATTGAGGACTGCGACCAATACCGCGACTTCCCTACCATCGAAGGCGAATGTTGAACAGCTTCCAATTTTATTGAGGACTGCGACTTCCATGTAATTTCGTTCATACTAAAAAAAAGTTGTTGAACCGCTTCCAATTTTATTGAGGACTGCGACGTATGAACTCCAACAAGACTATCCACGACATCACTGTTGAACCGCTTCCAATTTTATTGAGGACTGCGACGTATGAACTCCAACAAGACTATCCACGACATCACTGTTGAACCGCTTCCAATTTTATTGAGGACTGCGACATCAGAGCCAATCGCTGGCTTGGTGAGTGCGAACGGTTGAACCGCTTCCAATTTTATTGAGGACTGCGACTTTGGGTCGGTGCTTTCTAAGGTCTGCATGAACTGTTGAACCGCTTCCAATTTTATTGAGGACTGCGACTATAAGCAGTCCATAGACATAGCGATTCTGTGTTGAACCGCTTCCAATTTTATTGAGGACTGCGACATCTGCCGAGATCGCTCCAGACAAGTATATCATGATGTTGAACCGCTTCCAATTTTATTGAGGACTGCGACACCAAAAGTTCCGTTGCAGTCGGCCACGCAAGGGTTGAACCGCTTCCAATTTTATTGAGGACTGCGACAATGTTTATGTGAAAAAAGAAAATCCTTTTCAAAGTTGAACCGCTTCCAATTTTATTGAGGACTGCGACTATATTGCCCGTTTTCCGGTACTGTAAATTCACCGTCAAACCGCTTCCAATTTTATTGAGGACTGCGACAGACGGAACTCTTGCTTGTCTATCTTGACCCGCGTTGAACCGCTTCCAATTTTATTGAGGACTGCGACACCTCCGACAATTTTGAAAATGCTGTTGATAGATGTTGAACCGCTTCCAATTTTATTGAGGACTGCGACAAAACTATCTGATCACCAAGATTCGTAGCTGTTGTTGAACCGCTTCCAATTTTATTGAGGACTGCGACAATATTCCTGGAAAACGGTTACTTGTGAATAAATCTTGTTGAACCGCTTCCAATTTTATTGAGGACTGCGACAGTTTTGTACACTATATCACATGGTGCTATCTGCGTTGAACCGCTTCCAATTTTATTGAGGACTGCGACGAAACTAGGACAACTCGGCAAAAAGCAATTACTTGTTGAACCGCTTCCAATTTTATTGAGGACTGCGACTTTTAGGAGTCTCTAAGTTAAAAAAAAATAACGTTGAACCGCTTCCAATTTTATTGAGGACTGCGACCTTCAAGTTTAGCGATGGCCGCTTCGCTGTTCAAGTCAAACCGCTTCCAATTTTATTGAGGACTGCGACTTTCATTTTTTTATTTTTTATACCGTACTTAAATAAGTCAAACCGCTTCCAATTTTATTGAGGACTGCGACCTTTCAGTTCATTCTTTTGGTCAACGAGCAAGGTGTCAAACCGCTTCCAATTTTATTGAGGACTGCGACTCATTTTTCCACTACCCTTATTGTGTCACTTAAGTCAAACCGCTTCCAATTTTATTGAGGACTGCGACACATTAGGGTATCGGCTGTAACAGTAAGTTTCGAGTTGAACCGCTTCCAATTTTATTGAGGACTGAGACTTGGTTAAGTCCGCTTTGGTTAAGTCCGCTCCGGAGTCAGACCGCTTCCAATTTTATTGAGGACTGCGACATATACTGATTTCTCCATTCCATGATTACTTCTTGTCAGACCGCTTCCAATTTTATTGAGGACTGCGACTAACCACTTCGACCGGGTCGGGGGAAACCTTGCGGGTCAAACCGCTTCCAATTTTATTGAGGACTGCGACCTTTTTCCTGCTCATGCGCCAACTGGTCATTGAGCGTTGAACCGCTTCCAATTTTATTGAGGACTGCGACAGCTTTCTGCATCATCCCAAGTTTTTCAGCGGGAAGGTTGAACCGCTTCCAATTTTATTGAGGACTGCGACAGCTGTAGCTATAAAATTATTTAATGAACGAGTGGTTGAACCGCTTCCAATTTTATTGAGGACTGCGACTCGCCCTCTCCATATACGCTCCACTGCCATAGACCGTTGAACCGCTTCCAATTTTATTGAGGACTGCGACTGGAATATTGCCCCTCTTATCTCGTCAATCGCTTGCAAGGTTGAACCGCTTCCAATTTTATTGAGGACTGCGACAATGGTGTCATCTTCATGGTAGAAGGGTGCTTCTGGTTGAACCGCTTCCAATTTTATTGAGGACTGCGACTTCTTACGGAGGTGGTGGGTCCAGAAGGATGGTGTGTTGAACCGCTTCCAATTTTATTGAGGACTGCGACATGGAAAAGGAACTCTTTCAAGATTAGCAGGTGTTGAACCGCTTCCAATTTTATTGAGGACTGCGACATCGCAAGCGGTAGTGGTGGTTAGACATGTCTCCCCGCAGTAGAACCGCTTCCAATTTTATTGAGGACTGCGACTTAGTCCAATCAGCATTTTTATCCCATCCCTCAGTTGAATCGCTTCCAATTTATTGAGGACTGAGACTTCTAGGAAAAACTTTTCTTGCAAAATCCAAATTTAGTTGAACCGCTTCCAATTTTATTGAGGACTGCGACAAGAGTGTTGCCAAAATCTGTATTAATTTCAGATAGTTGAACCGCTTCCAATTTTATTGAGGACTGCGACAAGAGCGACAAAATTCCAAGGGCTGTCATCCAGGTTGAACCGCTTCCAATTTTATTGAGGACTGCGACGGCTTTCTTTCAATTGAGTATTGGCCTCAAAGGGTTGAACCGCTTCCAATTTTATTGAGGACTGCGACATTAAGCCAATCTTCGCCCCAGCACAGAGGCTGTTGAACCGCTTCCAATTTTATTGAGGACTGCGACTTACAAACCACCGTCCATTATCCTCATTGGGCGAGGATGTTGAACCGCTTCCAATTTTATTGAGGACTGCGACAATCCCAGCACGGTTATGACTTCTGCTCCCGGGTTGAACCGCTTCCAATTTTATTGAGGACTGCGACTTGAGGCAAAACCGGTTAACTAATAAAGTCATTGTTGAACCGCTTCCAATTTTATTGAGGACTGCGACTTCTGCGGAGAATTCTGTAAGTTGCTTGCTCGCGTTGAACCGCTTCCAATTTTATAGAGGACTGCGACTTTTTCTCTAGCTTTGCGACCTTTTCTTTTAGCGCGTTGAACTGCTTCCAATTTTATTGAGGACTGCGACATTTTGAATGAATTAGGATAAACATATAAAATGTGTTGAACCGCTTCCAATTTTATTGAGGACTGCGACCGAGAGTGATGAGGTTGTTCAGCGCAAGCGGTGAATGTTGAACCGCTTCCAATTTTATTGAGGACTGCGACTTCCCTTATCGTGAGCATCATACAGGAAAAAAATCGTTGAACCGCTTCCAATTTTATTGAGGACTGCGACGGGCTTCGAGAATTACTAAGTTTGAAGCTGCTTGGTTGAACCGCTTCCAATTTTATTGAGGACTGCGACATAAATTTCTTTTCTCTTGCACTTTTTTGTTTTTGTTGAACCGCTTCCAATTTTATTGAGGACTGCGACATTACATAAAACATTACTGATACGCCAAAATTTGTTGAACCGCTTCCAATTTTATTGAGGACTGCGACCAATTTCAGGAGCCGACTTGTGGGGGCTGTAAATGTTGAACCGCTTCCAATTTTATTGAGGACTGCGACAACTCCTGCTTGCGCTTAAAATGGTGCAATTATTTGTTGAACCGCTTCCAATTTTATTGAGGACTGCGACGTTAATTCTTCACCTTCGCATATTGCAGTTGCTTGTTGAACCGCTTCCAATTTTATTGAGGACTGCGACTCGCGCACCATTGTCGATTCGGCTGACGACGAAACGTTGAACCGCTTCCAATTTTATTGAGGACTGCGACAGGGAGAGGAATTCCCCCCCCCACTCGAATCCATGTTGAACCGCTTCCAATTTTATTGAGGACTGCGACGTGCGGGTTGTGCTCTCAACCCTAAAAGACTAAAAGTTGAACCGCTTCCAATTTTATTGAGGACTGCGACTATCATTATAAACCCGCTGTCCTCGCGGACGGCGGCGTTGAACCGCTTCCAATTTTATTGAGGACTGCGACGTTTGGATTGGAATGCACCCAGTTGGATGCGGTAGTGTTGAACCGCTTCCAATTTTATTGAGGACTGCGACACCTTTGCAGATGGCTTTGACTTCTCTCACATCGCCAGTTGAACCGCTTCCAATTTTATTGAGGACTGCGACTGTAAGGAAAATGTACTTACATTTGTGAGGCGACATTAACCGCATTCCAATTTTAGAGCGGGGTACGACTTTACGCACTCTTGCAGTCAGTAGTTCTTTGACATTGTTGAACCGCTTCCAATTTTATTGAGGACTGCGACCCTGAACAGAGCAACCAGTCCCAGCGCGGTGGTGGTTGAACCGCTTCCAATTTTATTGAGGACTGCGACTGCCCTCCAAAAATTAATAGATTTGTTGCCAGCGTTGAACCGCTTCCAATTTTATTGAGGACTGCGACAATGGTGAACAAAATTGCTGCACCATACCACCAGTTGAACCGCTTCCAATTTTATTGAGGACTGCGACAACTACCCGAAGTATTGTAGATAATTCCATTTAGTTGAACCGCTTCCAATTTTATTGAGGACTGCGACCTCTGTGTCCTCCGAATGAAAATGTGTATTAACCGTTGAACCGCTTCCAATTTTATTGAGGACTGCGACCCGGAAGGGGTGCTGAATTTCCCTTCGATATCCGTTGAACCGCTTCCAATTTTATTGAGGACTGCGACAAAAATAAATAAAATAAGCCATTTCTTCTTCATGTTGAACCGCTTCCAATTTTATTGAGGACTGCGACAAGGAAGTCCTAGCAAAAAGTACTCGAAAGGAGTTGAACCGCTTCCAATTTTATTGAGGACTGCGACGATTCCGGGATTGCAGACTTCTACACAGACGGTTGCTGTTGAACCGCTTCCAATTTTATTGAGGACTGCGACGGTGCTGCGGCTGCTTGCATTTCCGCTAATCGTGTTGAACCGCTTCCAATTTTATTGAGGACTTCGACTAGTATCCCCCATTGTGAAACATCCATACATTTAACCCTCTTCCAATTTTATCGAGGTCTGCGGCCGTATGGAAAATGCACTTACATTTGTGAGTTGACCATTAACTCGCATTCCAATTTTATTGAGGACTGCGACAGTTGCAGTTTTTTTTGCCAAAACCAAGCCTTGAAGTTGAACCGCTTCCAATTTTATTGAGGACTGCGACAACTCTTTCTGAAGGAGTGTTACACGGTTTTCAACGTTGAACCGCTTCCAATTTTATTGAGGACTGCGACTGTTTTTTAAATTTTAAACGTGAATTACTTAAATGTTGAACCGCTTCCAATTTTATTGAGGACTGCGACTTTCTGAGTGACCAGAGCTTGAAGTGCTTCGGCTTGTTGAACCGCTTCCAATTTTATTGAGGACTGCGACCATGAGGAGATGCGGAATGAAATTTTTCATTTTAGTTGAACCGCTTCCAATTTTATTGAGGACTGCGACGAATTTCAGTACGCAACTCAGCTTTGGAAAAAATCCAAGTTGAACCGCTTCCAATTTTATTGAGGACTGCGACCACTCTGGAACCCACACACCACCTTCGGATAGCTCATTGAACCGCTTCCAATTTTATTGAGGACTGCGACTTCGACATTTCAGCCACTTCGCCGGGAATTTGCAAGTTGAACCGCTTCCAATTTTATTGAGGACTGCGACGTAAGTTTCGACATTTCGAATGGCAGTGGATTGGTGTTGAACCGCTTCCAATTTTATTGAGGACTGCGACTGCCAAGAAAAAGGATTAGGAATATCCCAGCGAACGTTGAACCGCTTCCAATTTTATTGAGGACTGCGATGACCCATAGTGCGATCCCACATTCCGCACCTCTTGTTTGTACCATTCGAAAATGGCAGTTAACTCATTGTGAGATTTGGATTATCATAGCCCGAAAGCCTGTATAATAAAGGGTTTTTACTTGCAGCCTTCATGACCCACCCCCGCCCCTCCCTAAATCAAATCGGTAACAAAGGGTTTGGCATAAATCAAGTTTTATCGGCCGATTTGTTTCAGGGAGGAGAGCTAAGATTGCTCCATCTAACCAAATAATTGGTTTAAACGATGCTCGTGTTCCCCCTCTTTGCCTTGTGCCATGATAAATGGTGGTGAATAGTGAAAAGTGAATAGTGAATGAGCAATTAACTACTCATAACTCATTGTTTCGACAAGCTCAACAACCACTCATAACTAATAACTAATAACTCCAGCTACTTCCCCCTTTGATACTGCGCCCGCACCTTCACTCCAACATAAAAATTCCTATCGGGAGCGGGATTGTAGTATCTTCTGCCGGGGGCATTGAGGTTGTGGAACGCGCTGTATTGTTGATGGAGGGCGTTGTTAACCCCTGCATATAGGTCTATCATCCAATGTTTGAACAAACTGCGTTGATAGCCTAATTGGGCATTGAGTAGGTGGTAGGCAGGCGCAAAGTCGGTGTTCGCATTGTTGAGGGGCATTTTGGCGAAGTAGTAATAGGTAGAGTTGAGATACAGCCCCATGCGAAGGGCGGCATTGCCCTGCAATGTAACTGTTTGGGGGACTACTCCCGGTATATCGTTGCCGTTGAAGGTATCGGGTTGGGTATTGGTATAGCGTTTGAAGTTAAAATTTTGAAGGGCGGCACTTGCCGAAACCTGTAAGAGGCTAAACTGCAAATCGGGTTGGTTGATAATGTTGGCATTGATAGTCGTTTCGATACCGCGATGCAAGGTTTTACCGGCATTGAAATAGACCGCAGGTTGCCCTTCTCCTAATATCTCGTTGCTCAATTGGAGGTGATAGGCACTTATATCGGCGGTCAGGCGGTTTTTCCAAATGGATGCCCTGATGCCAAGTTCGTAGTTCACCCCACTTTCGGCTGTTAGGTCTTTGTTGAAACTGCCGTTGGGTAAAATCGTTTCTTCGGCGGCAGGTGGGGCAAACCCCCAACTGATGCTGCCATGTGCTGAAAGGTGGCGGCCTATTATCTTGGTCAACCCAACCCGTGGCGAAAACACAGGAGTTAGGTTGTTGTTTATCGAAAAGTTCACTGTGTCGGGGCGGGTGGGTAGGAGTTGGTCTATACGGTATAAGTTGAGGTTGTAACTGCCGCTGACAGTCGCAAAAAAGTTGGCCGGTAATTGGACAAAAGCCTGACCAAACATCGAAATTTGGGATAAAAACAATTCGTTGTCTTCGCGCATCAGTCCGGGTACTCCTTGCAGGTTCACATAGTCTTTTGAAGCGAGAAAACTATGCAGCCATTCCGCACCTGCGGTCAAACGGACGTTCACCTTCCGCTCGGCCGGGGATTGGTAGTGGGTTTCGGTGCGGAGGTTAAAGCCGCTTCCCCCTTCGCGTTTAATGCCGCTATTGAAGGCATTTGTGCCATAAGGGTTGTCTTTCACTTCGTAATAAACCGATGCCGAAGTCAGGTTATTCCACCGGTGGTTAAAGCGGTATTGTTGCGATACTCCGGCTATCAGTCTTTGTTTATCTACCGAGGCATCGAGTTCTTTGGCTTGCCCGCCGTATTGACGCGGGTTATCGGACAATGCTGTGCTGTCTATATTGCCGGATATCTGAAACTGCACATCGGCATAGAGTGCCATCAAGGTAATGCTGCGTTTTTCGTCGGGATACCATCGCGCTATCAGGTTCATTCCGTTAAAATGATGATTTTCGTGTTCCCTATATCCTTTCCAACTGCGATTGGTCAATCCGGCTACTAAATCCGAGTTTTGTCCGGAGGTCTTTACAAGTGCGGAATATTGACGGAGTTCACAATTACCGAGCAGGACGTTTGTTTGAACCTGAGTTTGGTAGGGTACGACATTCGCGCTGTTAAACAACAACGCCCCACCCGTTCCGGCTCCGTAAAGGCTGCTTGCGGGGCCCTTCAACACCTCCACTCCGCCCAGCAAAGAGAGGTCTATATTGTTAATGGGGTTTTCACCAACGGCATCGGTGATGGGAATGCCGTTCAGGTACATTTTGATGTTGCGCATTCCAAAGGGTGAACGCAACAGACTTCCCCTCATAGAAATACGGTAACTGCCCATGGAGCGTTGCTCCATTTTTACCCCCGGCACGGTGTTGAGTGCTTGTACAAAAGAAATGCCATCCCCCTGTTGTAAAGTTTTAGCCGATAGTTGGGCGATGGCAGCCGGCGATTCAAATAATTTTCGACCGGTTTGATAGGCATTGATGGTTACTTCGGACAATTGTGCCACATCGGGCGAAAGCAAAATGCGAAGCGGTTTGACGTTTCCACTCACAAGCAATTGGATTTCCTGTGCGGTAAAACCGATGAAAGAAACGCGAATGGTAAGGTCGTTTTGATTAGGTTCGATGCTAAACTTACCCTCTTTGTCTGTAACCGTTCCGTTACCCGATGGTAGCGCGGTAATGGTTGCGCCCACCAAAGGCTCGAACGATTGTTCGTGATACACCGCTCCACGAACTGTTGGAACTTGTGCCAACCCGTTTCCGGTGTTGCAGATAATTGCTAAAAGCCCCCACATTGCCCAAAAAATGCTTCGTTGGAAGGAAGAAAATCGCGGTAATTTCAGATTAACCTGCATACTTGTAAACTTTTATGCCGCTAATAGGCATTTGATTTGTAAATTTGCAGTTCCATGTCCGTTCAAACATTAGAGCTATTCCATGACATTCGCGATGTTGCAAGCTAAAACAGAAAATTAGGGTGCAAAGCCATCAAACCAACAACTATTTAGGAACGCGTAGCAAATCGGCTCAAAGTTAAACCTCCCCTGTGTATTTACAGCAAATAAATATCACCAATTACAAAAACTACAACGGTAGCGGTAGTCAAGTGTTGTTTTCGCCCCGCCTCAACTTTTTGGTCGGGCAAAATGGCGCAGGGAAAACCAATTTGCTCGATGCGGTCTATTATTTGTGCTTTTGTAAAAGCTACTTTAGCACCACCGATGCACAAAACATTTGCCATGGGCAAGATTTTTTTAGAGTAGAAGGGCGGTTTAACTTGGAGAATCAACCCGAAAGCATCGCGGTAAAGTTTGGCATGAACCGCAAAAAGGAATTTAACCGAAACGGAACGGCCTATGAACGCCTTTCGGAACATATCGGCTTGCTGCCCTTGGTCATTATAGCACCGGACGACATTGAATTGGTCAAAGGCAGCAGCGAAGAACGCCGTAAACTTGTAGATACTTGTATCTCGCAAATAGACAAAGTCTATTTAGAAGCACTTATCACCTATAACCGTGTGCTTCAACAGCGGAATTCCCTTTTAAAATCATTTGCCGAACGTCATTTTTTCAACCGTCAACTTCTCGAAACCTACAACGAGCAATTGACCCCTCCGGCAATGCTCATTTACCAAAAACGGCAGACGATTACCCAACAATTAGTGCCCCTCATTCAGCATTACTACCAATGCCTTAGCCAAGGAACCGAAACGGTTGCTTGTGTTTATCAGTCGCCTTTGGCCGGAAAAGATTTTGCCGACCTGCTCCAACAAAACCTCAACACCGACCGCCACCTGCAACGCACAACGGAAGGCATTCATCGAGACGACCTTGAATTTACCATCAACAAAGGCTACCCTTTAAAAAAATTCGGCTCGCAAGGACAACAAAAGTCGTTCCTCATAGCGTTAAAGTTAGCTGTTTTCAAACTATTGTCCGAAAACACGGGTAAAACCCCTATTCTACTGCTCGATGATGTATTTGACAAATTAGACGAACAACGCACTGCCCAATTGGTACATATCGTGTCGGGCACAGATTTTGGTCAAGTTTTTATTTCTGACACTCAGGAACACCGAATGCAGGCCATTTTTGATAAATTTGCAGTACCATACCAAGTTTTTAAAATTACTAACGGCAATGTGGTGGGAGAGGGAAGTGGAAAATAAGTTGAGTATAAGAACTTAGAAAGCTATCCTCAATTCCTATTTTCCCTTTTGTTTGTTAATCAAGAAATATCATTTTGTTTGAAATCTGCTCAACAATGTTAACCCTAAGGGTTTTAAGTGGAAGACGAAGTATTGGTCTAATGGAATGTAAAACTCTGTCAGCGTTCCAAACGCTGACAGAGTTCCAAACCAAAACCTAATTGCCTAATCTAATCATCTAAAAGGATTAATTTAGGGGCTGTTAAGTTGAATTAAATTAGACGTGCCGATATTAAAAATCATCTAAGCAATAGAAATCCAAACCCAATCAGCGATAACCCACCACAATTCCTACCACCATGCAATACCGAAAACCAAACGAACAATCGCTTAAAGATATACTGAAAGATTTTTTTACCGTTTATAAGCTCAACAACAAACTAAACGATGCTCGGATACAAACCTGTTGGGAAGCGGTCATGGGTAAAACCATTGCCAAACATACAGACAACTTGTTTGCCAAAAACGGCATCTTATATCTAAGAATAGACTCCTCCTCACTAAAACAAGAGTTGTTTTTTCGCCGCGAGAAAATTATTGAGCGCATCAACGAACACTTAGGCGAGCCTTATTTGAAAGAAGTAGTCTTCCGGTAATCCTGTTAAGGTTAATTCCCAATTCCCCAACAAAAACCCTAAAAAACATGTCTCCCTATATGTCCAGAATTTATTGTTTACTGTTTATTCTGTTTTTTAGCGCATCGGGCTTCTATGCCCCCTTGTCGGCACAAGACTACTATTTGGGTCCCGATACATCTTTGTTGCTGCAACCCGTAAAAGAAAAAAAGCAACGGAAAAAGAAAAAAAGCGATGAAGACAAAGACGTTCTGCAAAACCCAAACGGGTTTGAAATGTATGGAACGGACAGCCCTCCCGAAATAGATTACAATATTGCCCCCTCCCCCGCTGCTACCGAAGAGGTTGAACCCACCGTTAACGAGGACAAACGCGGTAGAAAACGCGAAAAAGATACCACCGACAAACCCCAAAAGCGAAAAAAAGGCGATAGCAACGAGAATGCAAAGGTTATCAATCTCGACTTAGGTACTTTATATCAGGTCAATTTAACCGATACTGTGATTGTACAGGACAAGCGCAAAAAAACGCCCGAAGTTAGCTTTAAAGCAAAGGAAGATATCAAATATTACTACAACCAAGCAGTGCTAAAAATCAATAACAGCAACTACGAAGATGCCTTAGAACTGCTCAATAAGTGTATTGGACGCGACCCCAACAACAAAGATGCCTTGCAAATGCGTGCTAACTGTTATACCGAACTAAAAAAATACAGACAAGCCATTGCCGACTATAACAAAGCACTTAAAATAGACCCCAAAGACCCTATCCTGCTCTATAATAAGGCCAGTACGCTCATTAAAATGGGTAAGTTTGAAGATGCCGTTCAAACCTTTGATAAATCCATCTCTTTCAAACCGGATTATGTTTTTGCACTGCAAGGAAGAGCATCGGCAAAAACCCTCAACGGCGATTACCAAGGTGCTATCGAAGATTACAGTTTGGTCTTAGACCAAAACCCCTTGTTTCTTTCTGCGCTCAAAGGGCGCGGAGTAGCCAAAGGGTTGCTCAAAAGGTATGATGATGCGGTTGGCGATTTTTCATCGGTGATAGATTTACAACCGTCAGACGGCATGGCTTATTACTATCGGGGGCTTGCCTATATCAGCCTCAACCAACCTTTTAAAGGCTGTACGGATTTTGACAAGGCTTATCAACTCAATGTAAAACAAGCCTATTTTGACATCAAAGAATTTTGCCGATAGCAAAAATACTCCTAACCGACAACTAAGAAGTTTATGGATGTGAACTCCAATAACCCGCCATCGAGCTATTTCAATAGGCCCGATATGTTTAAGCGACTTATTTCGGAGAAAGATTACACATGGCTCATCAACATTACCTTAGACTATTTCAAACAAAAAAAAATAGTCGTCAATACCATCGAAGATGGTTTGATTAAAGCCGATTCGGGTAAAAATAAGGATGAGGACATGCAATTTGGTTTAGACAACTTGGTTAAAAAAATTTCGCAACTCAACAAAAAGTATTGGAAAAAAACTGTTTTCGAACACTTTGATAAGCTGCTTCGAAACCATCAATCGGCTTATACCTATCTGTTCAAAGATTTTGAATACGCCGCTCAATTCTTAAAGGTGATTATTAAAGACTACCAATTTATGGATTCCATTGTTTTGGAACGCTTGGTATTCCGAATTGATTTCCCTAAAACCCATACCTTCCTCATACTGGATTTCGAAGACCAGTTCAGATATTTAATGAGAGACGACATCAAAGAGTGGGGTGTTAGCGATGAAGATTTGTTCGCTATTGCCCTGAACAATATCGCAAAAGAAAAAGTAGCAATTGATAACGACGAATCTGAAGGCGATCCTTGGGTTTATTTTTTTACTGAACTTAATTTTGCCGCCGCCTTTTTAATAGAGTTATCTCATAACGCACCTTTCGCCATCGGCAATTTCGGGTCAATGGTAGCCATCCCTTGTAAAGGAATTGGAATTGTACATCCCATTAACGAATTAGCGATATTTGAAGCCATTAAATCTATCTTGCCGATTGCAACAAAATTCCACAACGAACAGGAAGGCGGAATCAATCCATTCTTTTATTGGTATTACAATGGTCAATACGAAGAATTTCCTATCATAGAAACCACAGGCGGTAACGCAAGAATATATTTACCCAAAAAATTGGATACATTGTTAAGAGACCACCTCGAAAAGTAAATCCTACTATTTTTAAACACTCCCTAACTCAGCGTTCATATTCTTGTCATTTTTTTCCTTTTTGTAGGCTTCATCGCAACAAATCATAGAGATTTTTGTATCTTTCATATCCCATAGTTTGTTGCTATTGGATATGCCTCATTTTTTACCATTTACTCCTAACCAAACTGCTTATCATCACAACTTTATCCCCATTTCCCACATAAATCAATGTACGAATGAAACGAGTTCCGCTACTATTTGTCTGCTTTTGCCTCGTGGCCTCCTTTACCTATTCACAGGCACACAACGACCAAAAATACAACATTTCGATTTTCAGCAACCAACTGCGCATTGACGAACCCACCAAACAAGCTGACTTGCGGCAACAACCCGCATGGAAAAAATTTAAACAACAGTACGGGCATTGGTACGCCGAGTTTAACACCCTTAACGGATTACCCATGCGCGCAGGTGGCACTCCTGTTTCCCTCAACACATCGGGTACCGAAGACCAATTGGCCATGTACTTTGTAAACTCTGCGCTAAAAGGTTTTTCCATCCCTGCCGCCTCTTTACAATTTAGCCGTATCAACCATGCGCAACATTTGCGCTATGTACAATTCACACAATACTATCAAGGCATTGAAGTATTGGGCAACGGACTAAGCGTAAGGCTTAACCAACAAAACCAAGTGGTTGCCTTTACCGCCGACTTGTACAACAATATCAATCTGGCTATCCAAGCCGACATTAACGGACAAACGGCTTTGCAGCTATCTGTTGCCGATATTCCCGGTAATTATACCGATAACACCATTCCAACACTAAAGGTATTGCCCATCCCTACTCCATCGGGTTATGATTACAAGTTGGTCTATGACTTTACCATAAAAGGCACTACCCTACTCAACGAGCCTGTGTTTTTCCGAATTTGGATAGATGCCGATAACGGAACGATTTACTACCGCCGGAACATCGTTTGCAGTATTGATATCGAAGAAGCTGCATCGCTTTTCCCAATAAATGGACAAGTAACCCCCAACCCCACTTTGCCTCAAGAAACTGTAAGCCTTCCCAATATGCGCGTGCGTATCGGTACCACCAATTTTTATACAGATGAAAACGGTAATTTGGACTATACTTTTCCGCCGGGCATACCCGTAACGGTAAATGCTACTGCTTACCTCGAAGGACCTTATAGCCGTGTATTTAATGGTGAAGATGGCAACACTGTGCCTTCTTTTCCAATTACCATAGAACCGGGTGCTACTCAAATAAATATCCCCACAGGAGCATTTACGGCTCCACAAATTTCAGCCTACTACCACGTAACCAAGCAACACAATTTCATGAAAACATGGATTCCTGCCATGACCTTCATGGATTTCCCGATGATTACCCGCGTGGACAGAACAGACGGCGATTGCAATGCCTTTTACGATGGCTCGGTTAATTTTTACGCACAAGGCGGTGGTTGTAATGCTACGGCTTTGTTCAACGATGTTATCTTTCACGAGTACGGACACGGCATTAACTACTACTTCTATGACTTCAAAGGAGGAAATTTTAATAATGGTTCCTTGGGAGAAGGGTATGCCGATGTTTGGGGTTTAGGCCATACCGAAAACCCTATTTTGGCAAAAGGTTTTAATTTGGGTAATGCCAATTCTTCTATTAGACGCTATGATATTAACCCCAAGGTTTATCCGCAAGACCTGACCGGTGAAGTCCATGACAATGGCGAAATTATTGCCGGTGCATGGTGGGATTTAGGCGTGCAAATAGGCACACAAGAGATGTTCACCATCTTCATCAACTCTCACGAAGGCGTACCCATGCGACCCGAGGGGCAGGAAGGAACTCTTTACAGCGATATTTTATTTGAAGCACTTATTGCTGATGACGACAATGGCAACATTGGAGACGGCACACCAAACAGTATTGCCATTATTGACAATTTTGCATTACACGGAATCTTTTTGCAAATCAGTGGTGATATGATACATACTGAATACCCTCTCATTGAACCAACAGATTTGGCACTCATCAATTTTACGTTGGAAATAGATTTTAACTACCTGCCCTTTGTTGAGGAAGTAGGTTTATGGTACAGAACCGACCGAACCCAACCTTATACCTACACCAATGCAGTAGCTTTGTCAGGCGGAAACTATTATACCGGATTTATCCCTTTCCTAACTGCAGGTACTGTGGTGGATTATTTCCTTGAACTAAGCGACAATGTAGGAGGCTTACCTTTTTCTCAACCCTATTTGGCCAACCGCACTTCAAACCCCAACCTACCCTATCAACTATTGGTGGGATACGAAACACTTGACGAAGATAATTTGTTTGGCACCGCTGCTCAATGGACATTGAACGCACCCGGTGATAACGCATCCACGGGTTTGTGGACGATTGGCTCGCCAAATGCCTCTTTTGTTGATGATGTTACTATGGTGCAAACCGACACCGACAATACTCCCGACAACAACAACTATTGTGCTTTTACCGGTAACGCCAACACAACTGCTACCGTAGGCAACAACGATGTTGACGATGGACGTACCACCCTTACCTCTAAATCGTTCAACCTCATGCAATTTACCAACCCCGCTTTCTCTTACAATCGCTGGTACACCAACGATCAAGGAGCTAATCCGGGAAATGATTTCTGGGAAGTGGCTATATCCAACAATGGAGGAAGTACATGGACACCCATAGAAAACACCAATGTTGCCGACCATAGTTGGCGTTTGGCTGCTTTAAGAGTACAAGACTATATACCTCTAAGTTCCGATGTGCGCTTGCGTTTTATTGCCTCCGACAATATCATTGCCGGTGCGCCTTCTGACGGTGGCAGCCTTGTAGAAGCCGCCATAGATGACCTTGTCCTCTACGAACAAGCCGACGAATCATCTGTCGGGATTACCCCTACAAACGAAACGGCAAGGTTGCAAGTATTTCCCAACCCATCAAGTGATTACTTGTTCGTTCAACTTGCTAATGCCAAATCCAATAGAGCAAACATCACCCTTTACAATGCTGTCGGTCAATCGGTTTATACCAACACCGCCCAACCCGAACAAACATTGCGCATTCATACAGGTCTGATGCCACAGGGAATTTACCTGCTTAAAGTACAAGACGGCAGTGAAACCTTAGTGCAGAAAATACTAATCGACAATAGATAACCCCTAGTTTGAAGGTCGAAAAACACGAACAGATAGACCCATATACCATCAAAACTATAGGCACAATAGACGTTCTCTATTGTGCCTATTTTGTTTTTACCCTGTAACCGTTCAGCGTTTGGGATACTGAACAACCCCTATCAAACCACCTTTACCCATGAACCCATTTACTTTTTCCATACCGTTGTGGGTGTAAAATTGACCGATACAAGTATTGGTATGGCCGAACATTATAAGTTGGATTGGTTAAACAAAACAACCTTTTTCGGCATTAACTTGGTAAGTGGTCATGCTTGTAACTTTTTGGAATATGCACTTTAACAACACAGTTATGTGCAAATTTGAAAAGGTTTGTTCTATCTTTACCACCAATTCTAAACATCCAATAAAACACACACCATGATTAAACGTTCAGCAACCGCCAATTGGCAAGGTACCGGAAAAGAAGGAACAGGTACCGTTAGTACCCAAAGCACTGTTTTAACAAAAGCTCAATATTCATTCAACACCCGGTTTGCCGATGGAGTGGGTACAAACCCCGAAGAATTGGTAGCCGCAGCCCATGCAGGTTGTTTTTCGATGAAGTTGAGTTTTGTGCTGACCGGTGCTGGGTTTGTGCCCGATGATATTACCACCGTTTGCACCATTCATTTTGAAAACGGCGAAATTACCGAAAGCCATTTGGACGTAAGGGTAAAAGCCCCAAATCTAGATGCCGAGCAATTTGAAACTCTCGCCAACGAAGCCAAATTAAACTGCCCTATCTCAAAATTGCTGCATACTAATATTACTATGGATGCAATTTTGGTTTGATTTTTTGGGGAGATGGATGGGTTTTGGTTAAGCCATAAATAGCCACTAGCTTCAGCTAGTGGAATCGGAATCAGAGAAAGGAAATGTCTTAATACACACATTCTTGGCATCGGTAAAAAACTTAAACACCTCCCAACCACCTTCACGACCAACGCCGGAGTTTTTTACCCCGCCAAACGGAGTTCGCAAATCGCGAAGCAACCAACAATTTACCCAAACAATCCCACATTCCAACTCCTCGGCTAAACGGTGGGCGCGGTTAAGGTTTTGTGTCCAAACGGTGGCCGATAGTCCGTAAGGGGTGCTGTTGGCATATTGTAACACTTCCTCATCGCTGTCAAATGGGGTAATGGTTACAACCGGTCCGAAAATTTCTTCCTGATTGGTTCGGCAGGTAAAATCCGGCCCTTCGATAATAGTGGGCGCGATGAACCACCCCTTGTTGCACGAGCCTTCTAATTGTACGGCATGACCACCTGTCAGTATTTTACCCCCTTCTTGTTTTGCCAATTCTATATAAGAAAGGATTTTCTCGGCATGTTGTTTCGATACCACCGCACCAATATTGGTATCACCGTTCATTGGGTTTCCAACTTTCAAAAGTTTGGTTTGGGCGACAAACTCCGTTTTGAACTTTTCGTAAATCGGACGTTGCACATATATGCGCGAACCGGCCAAACATATTTGCCCTTGATTGCTGAACGACGAACGGACGGTAGTCGTGAGCATATCGGTGAAGTTGCAATCGGCAAAAATGAGGTTAGGGTTTTTCCCGCCCAACTCTAAGGATAGTTTTTTAAACATAGGGGCGGCTACTTTGGCAATTTCTTGCCCTGTTTTAGTCCCGCCGGTAAAAGAGATGGCTTTAATATCGGGGTGGGCAACAATGGCACTTCCCACTTTTGGGCCATAACCATGAACTATATTCAATACACCGGCGGGTAATCCGGCTGCTATACAAATTTCGGACAACAAGAAGGCTGTTTTGGGGGTAATCTCCGAGGGTTTAGCCACCACACAGTTGCCGGCGGCCAAAGCCGGAGCTATTTTCCAAGTAAACAGGTAGAGGGGTAAATTCCAAGGCGAGATACAACCTACCACCCCTAATGGACGGCGCAAAGTATAGTTTACGGCAACCCCGGGCATATAATGCGATTCGGAAGCAAAATGGGGAGCCGCCGTTCCAAAAAAGCGAAAATTGGAAGCCGCGCGTGGAATGTCCAATTCGGTAGATAGAGATAATGGCTTACCGGAATCTTCGGTTTCGGCTTCAGCCAATTGGTTTAAGTTTTGTTCAATCAGGTCTGAAATGCGCAACAGGATCCTCGAACGCTCATCCAATGAGGTGTTTGACCAAACAGGAAAAGCTTTTTTTGCAGCAACAACCGCCGCCTCAACATCCCGTTCGTCCGAATCGGGAATATATGAATAGACTTCGCCGATAGCCGGGTTGTAGTTGTCAATATAGGTTCCGGAAACAGGGGGCTGCAATGCTCCGTTGATATAGTTCTTCAAGTATTGGTCGTGCTGAGTGTTCAACATGGTATGCTTGTTGATTGGTTTTTCTGAAAAATGATCGGTTGTTTACAAAGTATCGGTTCTGCCTCCGTCAACAGGCAGGTTAATGCCATTGATGTAGGCAGCAGCCGGAGAAGCCAAAAAAGCAATGGCCGCCGCAATTTCAGATGCTTGACCGAATCGCCGGGCAGGGATGGTATTGAACATATCTGCCTCAATCGCTTGTGGGGTAGTTTGACTGTTGGCGGCTCTTGTGGCGATAATACTTTCCAAACGTTGGGTCGCAGTAAAGCCCGGCAGTACATTGTTGACCGTTATTCCAAATTGCCCCACTTCGTTTGCCCATGTTTTAGCCCAACCCGCAACCGCCCAACGGGTGGTGTTCGATACTCCTAAACCCGGTATAGGGACTTTGACCGAAGTGGAAATAACATTGATGATTCGCCCGTAATTGGCAGCCTTCATGCCGGGAAACAGCATTTGTGCCAATAGTTGATTGCAGATGAGGTGGTTATTATAGGCTTGCAAAAACGCTTCGGGAGTGGCATTGGTAATAGGTCCTCCGGGAGGGCCTCCCGTGTTGTTTACCAAAATATGGAACACACTATCGTTGTCGGATATGTATTTAAAAACCGTTTGTTGTACCTCATTTGGCAGACCGAAATCGGCACAAAGGTAATGATGTTGTTGCCCTTTCGATTGGTCTAAACCGGACAAGACTTCCCGCAAACGCTGTTCGTTTCGGGCAAACAACGTTACATTAGCCCCCAACAAAGCAAGTTCTTCGGCCGCCGCCCTTCCTATCCCATGACTACTTCCACACACCAAAGCATTTTTACCGACTAAATCTAAATTCATGTTGTTTGTTTCCTGAACAGTATAAAATTACCTGCTACAAAGGTAAGAACTATTCCCCTGCATTTACCCTCAAACGTTATCGCCTTTTGAAAACCGGTGTCCAAGGGCTTTCGATTGGTTTATATAAAGGGTAGATGATACTTCGGAAGGGTGTAAATAACTCGATAAAGGTTCAAAAACATGCAAATGCTTAAGAACAAAAACCTAAATAATTGGTCTAAAAACGCAAGTTAGTGATCTATTATCCGAATTTTGTTGACTTTTTCCCCGATTAAAAGAACTTTTTCCCGAATTTAAAGGACTTTAATTTAAAAACAAGACTTTTTAATTGAGTTTAAAGTCCTTTATTTTTTTAAAAAGACCTTTTTACACGATTTATAGGACTTTATTTTGAAAACAAGAACTTTCCCTTCGATTTAAAAGACTTTATTTTTAAAAAGAGAACTTTTTGTTGAATAAAAAGGTCTCTTTTTTTGAGAAACAGAACTTTATTTCCGGTTAATTCATAACTAATTTGACCCTATTTGGTCGTTTTCAACTATGTGTATTATATCTGTTTAGTCAATTTTGGAGATTGCCTGCCATTTTCGCTATAAAGGTAAGCAAAATCAAAACAAAGCACCTAGCTTTTTATCAATTAGGGTGGGTAATTTTAAGGGATGGTTTAAATTCCTCAATTTTCAACAAACTGACTCCATTCTGTTAGTCCGTACCTAATGCTTCTCAACTAATCTAATGCTCATAGCACTAAAAATATCTTTCATTTACCGTCTGAAACATTAAACCTTACGGCTAATTAATACTCCAATACGCCGAAGTGGAGGTATTTCTTGCGATATAGGGTAATAGCATTTTTTTATAGGTTTCGAGGTGTATATACCCGATAGGTGTTTGCAAATCATGTAAAAATGGACAATGAAAGTAATTTTGCGTAACTTTGTTATATGGATTTTCAACAACCACAAAGCAGCCTTCCACCCGAAAAAGTTTACTTTGTATCCGACTTCCACTTGGGCGCGCCCAATAGCGAGCAAAGTTTGGTGCGCGAAAAAAAATTTGTACAGTTTTTGAACAACATTCAACAGGATGCTACTCGTTTATACATACTCGGCGATTTGTTTGATTTTTGGTTTGAATATAAAACAGTCGTACCTAAAGGATATGTGCGCGTATTGGGAAAACTGGCCGAACTTGCAGACGGAGGGTTGCCCATTCACTTTTTTACCGGCAACCACGACTTGTGGATGTTCGGATATTTTGAACAAGAATTGGGCATACCCGTTTATCATCACCCCATATATACCGAAATTGAGGGTAAAACGTTTATGATAGGGCATGGAGATGGGTTAGGCCCGGACGACAAAGGATATAAAATTTTGAAAAAATATTTCTTCACCAACCGTTTTTGTCAAAAACTATTAGGTTCGCTACATCCCGATTGGGGTATCGGGTTAGCTTCTTATTTTTCGAAACGGAGCCGCTTGGCAACCGGCACAGCCGATGAGCAATTTTTGGGTGAAGAAAACGAATGGCTCGTTGCTTATGCAAAACGCAAACTATTGACTCGGGCAATAGATATCTTTGTGTTCGGACATAGGCATCTCCCTTTATCAATACCAATTAATAACAGTTTATACATCAATTCAGGAGACTGGATAAAATACAATTCTTATGCAATTTATCAACAACAACAAATCGAAATTTGTTACTTTAACCCTAGTTAGTCTGGTGTCTGTCTGCATGTTTGCGTTGCTTTCCTTTATGCCCATGCCTAAAGGGAATTACACTTTGATTAACTCCGTTTCGGTTACTGCCCGTTTTTTGACCTCCGATTTTTTGAAAAGTGCTTATATCATTAACAACAAAAATCAAGTCATTAAATACGACTCTACCGGCACAGTTCTCAGCATGTTTAACGAAGAGCGATATGGAAAATTGACTTCTATTGATGCCACAAGCCCGTTTAACGTGTTGCTTTTTTACAAAGACTTTTCTACGCTCATTACCACCGATATGCGGTTAAACAACAAGCGGTTGTACAAACTCTCTACATTGGGGTTGACAAATGTTTCTGCGGCGTGTTTGGCGAATGACAACTATATTTGGGTGTATGACATGAACGATGGTAAGCTCAAAAAAATAGACCATAATTACCAAATAATCGTACAAAGCCTCAGTTTGCCGCAATTGTTAGGCGAAACCGTTGAGCCTAACTTCTTGGTCGAGAGCAACGGGTTGTTGTATATGAATGTGCCAAATCTCGGAGTCATAATGTTTGATATTTTCGGCACTTTTTATACCGCCATTTCAAACAGCGATTTGGGCACCGACCAATTGAATGATTTTCAAGTGGTGGATCACAAAATAGTCTATTTCAAAGACGAATACTTGTTTATTTACGACATCGCCACCCGCGCACAAGAAGCAATCGCCGTACCTAGCAGCGGTAGTGCCCAAAAAGTACGCGTAGAAAAAGGTCGTCTTTTTATGCTCAACGAAGACAATACCCTCAACTTCTATATGCAAACCAATTAGAAAGGTTAGATGCTAATGCGCTATTGTTAGCTTTAGTGGATGATATCCCCCCTAATAAGTAAGGGATGTCGTACAAAGCCTTGCTCTGTTCTGATGAAATGGGTAATCCTCAGCACAAAAAAGGGGAATAAAATATAAAGGCAACTCCTGTCCTTTGTATTTTATTCCCCTTAATCGCTTTAATAACGGTGCAATCGGAGTAGTCGAACCCCCTTTCTAATGTATCAATAGTTTACCCGACCCGATAAAGTCGGTAGCTGAAAATGCTTTACAGAGATACAGTCCCGAAGGCAAGTTGCCTTTTTCGATAGCAATATTTTTCTCCCCTGCATTGACGGTTGTCTGATGTATCAATTTACCGTTCAAGTTGTAAAAATAGAGCGTTACGGGTTGGTTTGTATAAAAATCGGGCACTTGTAACGCAGCACTGTTGCTTGTCGGGTTGGGGAAAAACTGCAACTGATTGGGTTGATGAACATTCGATTCAATGGAGCTTGTTAAAGGAGGAAGGGCATCGCCATAAGCAAACTGAAAACCCGCCACCATCATTTCATCAAGCGAGGTTAACCCAAACCCGATGGGGTCAGGCCCGGCATAGTTGTTATAAACGGCTCGTTGCAGTATGCCTAACCTCGGATCTACTTGTATCAACGTGTCGAACATTCGTTGAGGAGCTTCCACCCCCCAACTGTAGAAGCCTTGGTTAAAGGTATAATCAAAGTTGTAGAAGCCTTCGTAAATCTGCTCACCGGTGCTTCCATCGGGGTTGCGCAAAAACAGATCGTAGTCTTTGCCGTAGCGGTGGGTATGTGAATACAATATCCAAATCAACCAATAGTTGGTTTCCGATTCATCTTGGCAAACTGCTTCAACGGTATGGTCTGTATTGTCCCAAGGTATGGACAAATCAAAATTCGGAAAGAAGCGGCTATACATCACCTTGGGGGCAGTTCCTACCGGCTGTGTGTAAAAGTTTACATAAGCATCCACTCCCAAAACAAAGTTACTCGTGTTGACTACGTGGTAGTTAAAATCTAAAATGGTGCTCTGTTCCCAACGATAAGCCGTTCCTTGCGGCAGGTTGATTTCGTTCACCTGCGGGGCTACCCCAACGGCTATATCTGCACTTCCATGAGAAGAAAAACTGGTATCCCTCACCCCTTCAGGGAAAAACTGCGCCTGTCCCGGGTAATATTTGTAAATCACAAAATGATGGTTTTGGGGAACGGTGGACACCCCAATTTTATGGATTTCTACTGCTGAAGTAAATTGGGGGTCGTATTTAATAAAGTTTTCGGATTCGGTAAAAGGCGGTATAAAATACCGTCCTATATAAATTTGAAAGCCCTCGCTTGCCGGAGGTGGGGCAAGCGGTTCGGATACTCCCAAAAGCCCTTCACCGTTGTAAAAATCGTGGATAAGCGACAGGTCGGCAACCGTGCCCGTTTGCGGTGCTCCTTGTAATATCCATTGACGGACCAATTCTTTTTCTTCATTGTTTAACGCCGGATTAGGGAACGGAGGCATCATACCTCCTTCGCCCGATGTGGGGTTGTTTTGAGGGTCTAAACCTTGGTTTATTTTGCGCATTAAAAAACTCCTGCCCGGATAGCCGGGAGATATTCGCTTATGTCCTTTTCCCAAAGCTACGGGATTGACCGGATTGGCGTTGATCAAATTATTGTAAACCACCTCGGGGCTTGCGGTCAGATTGAGCAATCCATCGGGAGATGCGCCTCCATGACACCCCCCACATTTGGTTGCCAACAAATTATATACGGTGGTGTAGGTATCTTCGGGCGTTTGTGCTTTTACTGGCAGCACAGTTGCGACAAATGTGAAACAAAAAAGAAAAACAAGTATAACTTTGTCCATCAGAAATACCTTTTAGAGTGGTTTTGATAATGTTTCGACAAAAGTAGCTAATTTAGTTGCTGTTAACAATACCTATATTTTTTTTACTCAAATTTTGCAAACCACCCCATGATTAAAAGATTACTTTGCTGTTTGTTTGTTCTTATTTGTGCCTCCTCTATCGCACAAAACATTCCCAATCCGGGTTTTGAAAATTGGATTCAATACGGAGGTTACAAAGACCCCGAGGGTTGGTTTACCATCAACGCCTTAACCATCTTAGGCGGCAATGCAACGGTTTTGCAAGCGACAGGTGCGGATGCCCATACCGGTTCTTCTGCCATTCGACTGCGCTCTATTTCAATTTTTGGGCAAGTAGCTCCGGGAATTGCGGCAACAGGGGCCATCAACCCTACCTCACAATCTGTAGAGGGTGGTTTTGCCTTCGATCAACGTCCTGTGTTTTTGAGTGGTTGGTATCAATACGCTCCTGCCGGAATGGATACCGCATCTGTTGGAATAAGCCTGACCCGTTGGAATTCGCAAACACAAACGACTGAAGTAGTAGGAGAAGGAAGTTTTTCTGAAGCAGCATCGGTGAATGAGTACACCCGTTTTTGGATACCGATTATCTATTTTAGCACCGAAACACCCGATACTGCTTCCATTGTCCTGCTTAGTAGCGCAGGTGAAAACGGAGTGCCAAGCAGTACCCTGTTGATAGACGACCTATCGTTTGAAAACGATTTTCCGGTAAGCAGTTCATCAACAGCCAACCCATCCATACAAGTTGCCTTATACCCAATGCCCGCCGGTAATTCCTGTTTTCTTGACAATCCCGAAGGGCAATTTACCAACCTCGAAATTTACAATCTGACCGGACAACTGACAGCAATCATCGCTTTGACCGAAGGCACAAACAACATAGATACTTCAACCCTAAAGGAAGGTATCTATACATACAGAGTTAGCCATCAAAACGGAACTGCTGCTGCTACCGGTAAATTGTCAATACTGCGTTAATAGTTTTCTACCGGTTAAAACCGGCAGCTATTCATGTTTCGCATCTCATTCACCATTCACAATTGACAATTCACCATTAATCATTAACAATTATCTTCCCGTTCGCCTCAAACCGCTCATACCCACCCGACATTGCCAAACGCCATACATACACCCCAGCCGACAAACCCGATAAATCTATGGTTTGGGTAAAAGGTGAACTACCTCCGGCAGGCAAAACCTGATACCGCACCTTCTGTCCTTGTAAATCGTACAACTCTACTACCCCAAAAGGTAACTGAGGGGGTAGGGAATAGGATATGGTAGTACTACCTTGTGCTGGGTTGGGATACATCTGCGCTTGGATAACCGGTTTACCCTGTCCACCTGCAACATGGTGAGCGACATTGCTCACAAACAAACTATCTACACAAGGAGCAACCCCGCAATATTCTCCATTGGGGCCCAACTTGACCACCCAACCGCTTTCTGGATAAGTATAATTAAAACCTGCCAATACAAAGCCACCATCAGGTGTGGGTTCAAGGTCGCGCATATAATCTTCGCCCGGTAAGCCGCTGCTGATGGAGACTTCAGATACTATATCCCCTTCAGGTGAAATGGTAGTAAAAAGCGTTTCCCATATAGGTGGTGGTCCCCAACTGTTCAAGATAACTTTAATGTTCCCATCTTCACTCAAATGCACACCGGTATCAGGGATATACACCATGTTTTTTGAGTGTTGTTTGTCGAAAATAACTGTGCCGTTCTCTTTATCAAGGACGGCAAAATATAAATTTCTTTCTACCTGGGGTTCACCATTAATCAAGCCAAGTAAAAAAAAATCGCCATCACTTTTTTGGAGTACCAAACATCCCCCATCGTCCAACGGTGTGCCATAAGTTTGCTCCCATTGTACAATACCTTGCGCATCTATTTTTAGTGCGTACATATCAAACCCGGTAGCGCTGTTGTATTGGTAACCCGATATGATGAAGCCCCCATCCTGAGTATGTTCGGCATAAAGCGGAGCCACATTGTTGGAAGGGTATATGTACTCCCATACTTCTTCGCCATGGCTATCAGTTTTAATAACATGCACCCGTGCAGGGGCTACATCGGTGGGGGTATAATACTGTTGAGATATTCCTATAAGCAGGAATCCACCATCAGTGCAAGCTATCACATTTGCACCATTTTGGTTGTGTTGTCTTACATACTCTCTCAACCAAACCACCTCACCACTTTCCGAGAATTTTATAAGTATAAAATCCCTATCAATTATGCCTGTTCCCTTATTAAAACTTACCACATAATTATTATCAATGGTTCGTTGCAACGAACCTCCAAAGTATATAGTACTAAAGCAGGTTTCCCCAAAAAGTATTGAAGTGGAAAGTATATCACCACAGCTATTTATGTGTTGCAAATAAATTCCTGAATAACCGTTTACAGCATCTATATCTCCTACATATAAATACCCACTATTTGTGGGTTTTATTGCCACAATAGACACAAGACTAGTATCAACGTTATTATACTTGTTAAACACACACAAGTTTGTATTTTGCGAATAAATATTGAGTGAGAACAGGATTAAATATATGAGAATGATATGTCGTTTCATAAATTAGTTTTTTAACTCAAAAGCGCATACTTCACAATAGAAGCATGCGCTTTTTAATCTTAAGAGCTTAACGATAGATTACCAATTTGTGAGTTTCGACTATATCTCTATTTTGGTTAACCAAAATACAGAAGTACATTCCCGAACTTAAATTTTCAGTATTCCAAACCATATTTCCATTCGCCAACAGAATTGTTGCCACTTGTTTGCCGAGCAAATCTGTAACTATAACTTTAAATTGATTACTATCGTAAGGCAAAGTAAAATGTACAATGTTCGTTGCAGGATTAGGGTAAATTGTCAACAATTTATTCTCCAAACTTGTATTAGCAATTTGTTTTGTGCTTTTAGGTTGAATGTTTTTATAATATATCTCGCCATAGTAACTTGCATTAATAGCTTGTGCAATGGTCGCATGAGCATTCTGTTCTTGCATAGCACTTTGGCGTAAGTACAATTCTTGCATACCCATAGCCTTGCCACTACCGGCAGGAGGATCTATCCCATTGAGCAGTTGAGTATATAGTTCTTTAAATGCCGTATTTTCTGCATTGTCGTCGGGTATTTGTTGCAGATACAGCCAAGCACTGTCTGTTTTAAACTCACTTTCATAAGTGGCGGTCAGCAGTTTAGCAGAGTTTAGCTTCATAAACATTAGAGCAAGTAATATTGTCTGAACCATGATTTCAGGATTTAAGGATGAACATGATTTATACACCTTTCCTACCACAAGATACATAATATTCAATACTACGGTAGTGGTGATACTTGTATCGCCTAAACTATACTCCCTCCGATACAAGTATCGAAGCTACCGTAGGGTTTAATCAAGAGGGCAACCACGAGGGTCGCCCCTACCGATGAACGATTTCCCAATTTAGCACCACACGAATTTATAGGGACAAACCTCCTGTTTGCCATCTCTCTCTTTTAAAAAATGGCGTAACTTGGCAGCGTTATTACACCAAATTCGTAAATTATCATGATCAATGCCTACGTGATAGATGCCCTGCGTACTCCTATAGGTAGTTATGGTGGCGCACTCAGCAGTGTTCGTCCGGACGACTTGGCTGCTTGTGTTATTCTTACATTGATGTTGCGCAACCCACAGATCAATGCCGAAGATATAGAAGATGTGATTTTTGGAGCAGCTAACCAAGCCGGCGAAGATAACCGCAATGTGGCAAGGATGGCACTGCTGTTGGCCGGTTTGCCCATTGAAATTGGCGGGGTAACGGTCAACCGGCTTTGTGCTTCGGGTTTGCAGGCAATCATTGATGCCGCTCGTGCCGCTAAAGTGGGGGAAGGATTGGCTTTTATTGCCGGTGGTGCCGAAAGTATGAGTCGCGCCCCTTTTGTGATGCCTAAAGCTGATGCCCCTTTCAGCCGTCATGCCCATATATACGACACCACGATGGGTTGGCGATTTATAAACCCCGATTTGGCAAAGTTGTACCATCCCTATACGATGGGAGAGACTGCCGAAAATGTAGCTAAGCAATGGAACATCTCCCGCACAGAGCAAGACGAGTTTGCTTTGGCTTCGCAAGAAAAATATTGGAAGGCCTTTGCCGAAGGGAAGTTTGCCAATGAAATAGTGCCAATAGAAGTACAACAAAATAAGAAGGCACCCCCCGTTTTGATATCTACTGATGAGCATCCCCGCCAAACATCAGCCGAGAAATTGGCAAAATTACCGCCTGCTTTTATTAAGGACGGAACCGTAACAGCAGGAAACTCATCGGGTATCAACGATGGTGCTGCCGCCTTGTTGATTGTGAGCGAAACTTTGGTCAAACAATATCAATTACAACCGTTAGCGCGAATAGTTTCCTCTGCCGTAGCCGGAGTACATCCCCAATATATGGGCATTGGCCCGGTTCCGGCAACTAACAAAGCACTTCAACGCGCAGGACTCAAGATGTCCGATATAGATTTGGTAGAACTGAACGAAGCTTTTGCTTCCCAATCCATCGCCTGCATTCGCGACTTGCAACTGAACCCCGATATTGTAAATGTCAATGGCGGTGCTATCGCATTGGGACATCCACTCGGTTGTTCGGGTGCCCGTATTAGCGCTACCCTCTTGCATGAATTACAGCGGCGTTCCAATGTACGATATGGTTTGGCAACGATGTGTATAGGAGTTGGGCAAGGTGCGGCCATCATTTACGAAAAATGCTAAAACCCTATTTAACAGATGGTTTTCTATGACCGTTCGGCAATAAACTACTATCTTTGCAAGCCTTTTTAGAACTTAGTCATCAGAACAGACTAATTTGTATTGTCAAACCATTAGTGTCTGACAAGTCTTGTTGCTAATCCATAACTATCTGAACAACTAACAGACAAATCGAAGTAAACCGATTTCCCTTTCAAAAAACTTTCCAAATGATAAAAGATAAAATAGCCTTTTGGGGTACTGATGAGCATGATGCCGATATATTGGTCATTGTTCACCTTCGCCTTGCCGATGATATTATTGACATTTGGACCTTACCCAAAGGGAGCATGACCGATGAATTTGAGAAAAAAGCATTGGAAAATATAGACCAAATTGATTTAACTCAATTACCCGAAAACCATACCTATATCGAGCGCACGGTGATGGCAGAAAATCTGTTGCCCGATGAGGTCAAAACCCGGAATACGGATTTGGTTAAACTTGCCGAAACACAATGGCGGGTTCGGGTATTGTCCAATAAACTGTCGCAAAAATTAGAAAAGGAAATCGAAGGGCTTGTTGAGCAAGTAAAATCACTTACCGAGTATGACAACGAGATGTGGCAGCTCACCAAAACCTTTTGGGACAAGGTGAATAACTATTTTCAGGAAAAAGACCTTACCCGTGAACATACCGGGCTTTTGCGCGACAAGATAAACGAGGCTTTCGACATGCTGAAAGGACTTCGCAAAGAAGCTAACCACGAAGCCAAACAAGCTGTTGAAACCATCAATGCGCGCCTTCAAAAAATCATAGAATCCCTTTCGCCTACTCAAAACCTCAATGCTATTTTTGATAAACTCAAAAAGTTGCAGGAAGAGGCCAATGGGTTGCGGCTTGCCAATAACCTGCGCGAACAGTTAAGACAAACGTTTAACGATGCCTTTAATTTGGTCAAAGAAGAACGGCAAAAAGGCAACTTGCGCCGGTTGGAACACCGTATTAGAGGATTGAAAGACATTATTTCGAGGAGCGAAAAGTTTATTAAAGACGATAGAAATGACTTGCAATTTCAACACAATCGTCTTAAAACGACCGATGGCATGTTGGAAGCACAATTGCGGGAAGCCAAGATAAAAATGATTAACACCCGCTTAGAGTCCAACGAAGCGAAGTTGAAAGAAATGCAGGGGATTTTGGCCGACCTGAACAAACAACTGCTGCAAGAGCAAAAAAGATTGGAAAAAGCAAGTGTGAAAGAAAAGCCAAAACAAGAACCTGCGAAGGCAACGATAGAAATAAAACATAAAAAAAGAGAGAAAGATTCTGTTGAGCAAGAGGCTAAAGGAGAAGAAGGGATAAGTACAACGGAAGAAACACCGTTAATCGTAACCATCCCCTCGTCAGAAGAAAATGAGGAAACAACGGAGTCCACGGAAGACCATCCAACGGAAAACGAATCGACACCAGACACCATCACCGAAGAAGACATTGCAGCAATAGACCCCACCTACGAGCTTGAAGCAGCAATGGAAGAAGTACCGATTGCCAAAGACGACAATCCATCAGACAGTGACCCGACACCCGATGCCATCAACGATGAAAATGACTTAACAGATAGTGCCGAAGCATCTTCGGAAGAAACGGAAACATTTGCCGAAGAAACGGAAACATCCTCTGAAGAAACAGAAGTATCCGATGAAGATTCCAAACTGTCTGATGAAGAAACCGAAGCATCTGATGAAGAAATCGGAACAGCAGATACCGGAGAAGACATGATTACCGATAACCCACCTTCTGCCGAAACGCAAGTTCAGGTTAATCTGCCCGATGACTTCCCGGAGCTTATCGAAGAAAGCGATATTGAATTGGTCGAAGAGGAAAAAACAGTTCCACCTGTTACCCCCGAAGACTTTACCGAAGGCGAAGGGTTGTACGATTACGACAAAGAAGAGGAAAAAGACTAAGTGAGTTCGGGCAACCGTAACCGGTATAATTCACTTTCCGCACCCCTCTTTATGATTTCAACAGGTAGCAACGGAACTTGTTCCGTTTTTATCAGACGGAACAAGTTCCGTTGCTACCTGTTTATCGCTAATAAACACAAAAAAAGCACAGGTAGTTAGCCTGTGCTTTTTGCATTAGTGAACTTTCTTAATTACGTTAGGTTAGCGGATAGTCGTGTTTTGCTGTATCCAGCATTTTACGGTTACCGGTGCGCCTACACTATATCCTTTGAAGAAAAGCGTTTCTTTGTTAGGGAACCCTTTGGAGGCAGAGTTAATTTTTTCAGCAGCTTTTGAAGCTACGCTGGGGTCTATTTCTCTTGCCCTTGCATACATATCGGCGGCTACCCAGTAAACAGCATGTCCATCAAAACCGTCGTCTCCGCAAGAACCTTTGCTACGCATATAAAGGTCGCCAATAAACAAATAGGGTTCACCGGAACCGGGTTGAAGATCGGCTGCTTTTTTGGCATGTTGGCGGGCTTTGGAAAAGTTGCCGTTGGCTACTTGTTCCATTTTTGCCAATTGCATATACACTTTTGCCTGTTTTGCAGGGTCAGTTTCCAATTGCAAGGATTGTGAATAGTATTTGATGGCATTGCTAAAATCGCTGTTCTTTTGATATTGTTGGGCGATAAAACGGGCTTGCGAAGCCGAAGGCTCTAAGGTTTGCCATTTCAGTAACACCTCAAAGTAAAGAGGAGTATCTGTACAACGGCTTTGTTTTAGTTTGGAATAAACTTGTTTCAGTGTTTCAATATCGTTGGGGTTGGCGCGGTACTTATCGCCGTAAACCTGCAAAACGGTCGGACAATCAGTAGCTGCTTTGGCTACAGCCGCAGAAGATGCTGCATCCACCCGTTCTTTCCAATTTTCCATCACCTCTTGTACTTGTTTGTAAAGGGCTACATAATATTCGTCTTCATTGTTCTCCACATTGTTGTTAACACCGTCAATGAGTTTATCGTAAGCCACAAACATCGAGTCGGGCTTGATTTTTTTGGCTCCATAAAGTGCCACCAAATCTCTGAAATATTGGTAAACAAGATCGTAGGGGGCATCTTCGGCTTCTTCCAATATGGCTTTTTGTCGCATCAATATGGCGGCATCTGTTTCTTGCGGTTTATACAGTGCAAAGGTTCGTGCTTTAAGGCTATGCATTAAGCCCGTTTCGTTAAAGGCAGCACCTCGTTTGTCGTAAAGTTGAAAAATAGTATCGAAGTAAGCATACGCTTTTGCTTCATCTATAAACTTCCAACTGACAAGTCCTCCATTGTCTTTACATGCACCGTCTTCGACAAAACCGGGTATCGTTGTTCCGTCTTTGCAAACAGCCCCTTCGATTTGTTTTTCCAAAAGGGTTTTATACATTTTCTCGCCGTCAATATAGGGCGTTTTACGGGCGGTAGGAGCATTTTTAATGACATAACGCCAGTAGGGAAGGGCATCGCTGTATAGATTTTGTTTGTAGTATTCTCGGTAAAGAGAATAGTTTTTGACCGTTTCCGAACTATCGGGACCCCATTTGCCGGAGGCTTCCATAAACAAAGCATCGGCCTCGGCTGCTTCCACTTTGGCTGCCGGTTTTTTCTCTTCGGCTTTGGGGTCATTTTTTTTACCTTTCTTTTGAGCATATCCTTCAAAGGATAGACTGCCCAATAAGACTGTAACTATTAAAGTGAGCAAGCAAATTTTCGACAATCTTTGCATGATTTGTTTTTTTTGGATTTTTATGGTAGAAAAATTAAAAGAGATTCTTTCTTCTATTGGAGTCTTTTACGGACAAGAAGGAGCAAAGGTAGTGTTAATCGTAGCGGCGTTTGATAAACCATTTGTCGTTTAAGGTAAAGCCGAAGGTTGCAAGTAAACTGGTTTCACGGATAAGATTATTTTGAAGCGTACCTCTTTGACCTAATTCTAATGAGAAGTTTAATCTGGAACGCACTCTTTTTAAAGGCATCCCCATTCCAAAGGTAAGTCCCCATTCAGGAAGTTGGGTATTTCTCATCTCTAACTTGCTCATTCCGTAAAAGCCTCCGATACTGTAAGCTGTGGTTTTCCAGAAACTATTGACCGAACGGCTATCGGGAATTGCGGTTGCTCCCGCTGAAAATCGCAAACTGTTGGTCAACGAAGTATCGGCTTGCTCGTAAAAACGAAACTGCTTCCAAGGTTCCCAACTGATATCCGTACTGATGACCCATTGATCAGTACTTTGCAGGGTTACGCCGGTTGAAACTTTGGCAGGCATACTGATTTTCCCTTTCAAATCGTTGGTAATAAAAAGGGTGTCAATAACCGATACATTATCACCAGTAATTTGAGCGCGCTCCCATCGGGTGTTTTGAGTGCTGTTGAGTTTGATACCGGCATTACCGGCGGCCCCTAATATGAGGTTGAGTTTTTTCGACAACTTTAAATCGTATTGAACGCCAGCGTTCCAGATAAAGCCTCGTGGAAATATATCTTGTGTCCTCACATTGTTAAATATGTTTTCTTCCGAAGGAAAGGTTTGTCGCAATTGCCGGGTTTGAGTGCCAAACACATAACCAAAGTTGACCCCAGCCGAAATCTTCTTGTATTTAAAACCATTGCCGATATACACCTGATACAACTGCCCGCTTCCTAAAAAACGGTACTCCAGCGAGTCGATAACAGTTTGGTTTTTGTTGACGGTGATGTCATAGTGCAAATAGCTATACGGCAATAATCCAAAACTTGCTCCCCAGTATTTTTTTAACGGAAAAGCAAAAGCAAAATAAGATAGGTTGCCCGTTGCGGTTCGATGTTGTTCGGTATTGGTATTTAACCACAGTCCACTGCCTTGTATGGCAAACTCGAAGGTGGTTAACTGTATGGCACTATAAGAAGCGGGATTGCCATAGTTGATATTGAGGGGAGTGCGCATAGCAGTACTCACGCCACCCATCGCCCGATTAAATGCAAATTGAGTAGGGTGCATATCGCCTATGCCGGCGATGGAATATGGGGAGTTTACCTGATTGATTTGGGCAAAACTATATGTGAAAAGGAAAAAGGATAGAATAATTAGGCTCAATGCCTTAGATGTTGCCGACATTATATTGTAGAATTTTGTTTAGCCCTTCGGGCACTAAATTTGGGCAGGCAAATATCCGATTTTTAAGCCTGTTTTCAAAAAAAAAGGTGTCTCCTCCTGTTAATATAACTTTGTGGATATTGTATTCTTGCTTGTAGCGTTCAATCGTGCCGTCTATTTCAGAGATAGTGTTCACTATAACTCCCGATAGAATAGAGTTGTAGGTATTGTTGCCTACTAAGGCAGGGAAATCAATCTCGTTGATATTTATGTCTATAAACGGTAATTGTTGGGTAAAGGTGTGCAAGGCCTTAAACTTTATGGAAATTCCGGGCGAAATAGCACCACCCAAATAGCTGCCGTTGGCATTGATATAGTCATAAGTGATACAAGTACCGGCATCTATGACCAATAAGTCGGTTTGAGGGAATTTGTCGTGCGCTCCCACTACGGCCGCCAATCGGTCGTTACCCAAAGTTTGTGGCGTTTGGTAGGCATTGGTAATGGGGATGGGCGTTTGTGAAGAAAGTAGTACTAAAAAAATATTTTCTTTGATAGATTCAATCAGTGCCAAATGATGTGTACCGACAGATGAAACGATGGCGTTGATAATATGGTATTGTTCTATGAGTTGGATGATCTCATCGGGTGTTGGTAACCCGGTATAGGTTAAGTGTTGCAACATTTGGTTTTGCTCGCCAAATACTGCTGCCTTTGTCCGAGTGTTTCCTATATCGAGGCATAGGTTCATGTGCAGGGAAATGAGGAAGTTATCAGACAAAAAAATATCGGTGAAATCTTACCACAAAAGACGTGGGCAAGACCGCACCGATATTTTATTGTTCGCACATAGCCGATTAAGTTATGGTCGAACTAATTTTGTTTGGTTAAATGTGCATTCTTAGAGTGAAGGTATGCGCAACACTTGACCCGGGTAAATTTTATCGGGGTCAGAAAGCATGGGTTTGTTGGCTTCAAAAATAACCATGTATTTTCCGGCATTACCGTAAAACTCTTTAGCGATTTTAGAAAGCGTATCACCCTTTTCAACAGTATAGTACTGCGATTCGGTTTGTTCTAAACTTCTTTCGTCTGTAGGCAGGGTAAGACGGTCTTCTACGGCAGCAATACCTTCAACATTACCACAAACTAAGATAGCCTTTTCTTTGTCGGCAACAGTATGTGCATTTCCGTGTACGGTTGCAGTTTCATCGTCCACCTGAATGTATAGGTCGTCAATGTTCAATCCGTATTTGCGCACTTCGCTTTCTAATAATAGCGCTTTCTGAGCATCCAACTCAGCCTGACTCAATACAGGGGCAGAAGATGCAACTTCTGTTTTTTCGGCGTCGTTATCTTTTTTACCAAAAAGTTTGGCACCGGCATTTTTCATAAAGGAAATTAGTCCCATTGTTTAGTGTTATTTAGTGGTTAAGAAATCTAATGTTTTGAATGAGAGGCAAATGTAAGTCTATTTGCAATTAAAACAAAAAACAAACACTGTTGATTGAACAAAAGTTGTAAGAAATTTCAAAAAAAGTAAATTATGCTTTTGCTACTTACCAAGAAGGTAGTTTTCGTAAGGCAAACGGGTAGCGATGGAGCGCGCTAAGGTAAATTCATCCACATATTCCAATTCACCGCCAAAGGCAATGCCGCGGGCTACGGTGGTAATTTTAACAGGGGTGCCCTTCAATTTTTTGGAGATGTAAAATATGGTAGTATCGCCCTCCATAGTTGGGCTTAACGCCATGATAAGCTCTTCTACTTTACCGGTTTTTACCCTTTCTATCAGGCTTTCGATGTGCAGGTTATCGGGGCCAATGCCATCTATTGGCGAAATCACACCCCCAATTACATGGTAAACACCATTAAATTGCTGGGTGTTTTCGATGGCTATCACATCTCGAAGGGTTTCTACGACACAAATGATTGCTTCATTTCTCGATTTATTGGCGCAGATGTTACAAATATCGGTATCGGCAACATTATGACATATTTGACAAGACTTGATGTCTTTTCGCATCCTGATAATCGTTTCGCCAAACTGCTCTACTTCTTTTACCTCTTGTTTGAGTAAGTGTAAAACTAAACGGAGGGCGGTCTTTTTGCCGATACCGGGAAGTTTTGAAAATTCATTAACCGAGTCTTCGATATGCTTTGATGGAAAATTCATGGAGCGAAACGTAGTGGATAGGAGTTGGGTGGAATACTGAAGAGCGAACTGTTTGTGTGCAAAGAAACACATTTAAGGTTGCAAAGATAAGGAATGTTTCGGTCTTGCTCTTGCCTGCCGGTTGTTTAATGGAACGCGGATGAAACGGATGCAAGCAGCGCAGATAAACGCAGATTTTTAAAGGAAAAAGGGGAAATCCGTTTCATCAGCGTTTGAAAACCCGCGTCATCAGTGTTCTATTCTTTCTTGGAACGCGGATGAAACGGATGCAAGCATCGCGGATAAACGCAGATTTTTAAACTATAACTCCGAAGGGTTTAGGTAATAGGTTTTTCGATTTTTTGTCATCGAGTAAGCATTGAAGGACTGTTCATAGTGAAGTGTTCTGTTTTTAATGCGGAGTTACAGATAAAAATGAGCAAGAACGATTCATTTATGAGCAACAACGATTCGAAAGACAAACAGAAAATTTAACACCAATAGGCTTCGCATCTATTTGATTTTATTGCTAAAAAGTTTTATGTACCCACCCTTTGGCGTAATTCTACCTATCAACTTGCCACTCACCTTTTCAGCCAACTACTTTTCTTTATCCCAACGGCAGCAAGCATAGCAGAGATAAAGATTGTTGTTTATCTGATTTGCCTCAGAACCTAAAGTATCGTGTCATAAAATCCAATCGGATGAGCCATTCCTATTACCTAAGTTTAGGGAATAACAAGGTAAAGAACAACCCTTTCAAAACATGGCTTTTAGCCCTTTTTTCCAACCTATTACCTATCAAAAAACGAAGTTACAGTTTAAAGCAAAAAGAAAAAATCCGTTTCATCCGCGTTTGAAAACCCGCGTCATCCGCGTTCAATCCTTTCTTGGAAGGGGATGAAACGGATGCAAACAACACGGATAAACGCAGATGCTAAAGCAAACGCAAATAAAAACATGACGGCACGAAATCAACAACTACCGGTTACATCTCCAACGTACAAACGACTGCGTAGTGGTCGGAGTAATCTTTTTTCAGGATAGAAAAACCATGAGAGGTCATAGAGGCACTGTGCAAAATATAATCAATGCGCAGGTTGGGTGTAAGGGCGTTAAAAGTTTTACCCATTCCAAAATCGCTTTTTAAAAAGGCATCTTTCAGGTTCTTGCTGATGATTCGGTAGGTATAAGAAGCGGGCACGTCGTTAAAATCGCCGCAAACAATCACCGGATGGGGCGATTTCTGGATATGCTCTGCCAAAATCCGGGCTTGTGCGCTGCGTTTCAGAAAACCGTCTCGCAGTTTTACGGCAATGCTTTTTGCTTTTTGAATGGCGGATTTGTTTAGTTCTTCATTCGTAATATTGCCGGTCAGGTCGCTAATGTATTTCACATCTTTATCGGCCAGTTTAAAGGATTGCAAGTGTGCGTTAAAGATGCGTATCAATTTACCGTTTACCTCCACATCGGCATAAGCTACTATATTGCCGGTTGAGTTGCTGAACACAATTTTATCGGGGTTCGTGATGGGATATTTAGAAAAAATGGCTTCCCCCCAGTGGTCTTTTCCCCGAAGGGTCAGTGTTTTTTCAAAGGTATAGTATTTATACCCCAGTTCGTTGACCAATAGTTTGATGTTGTGCAGTTCGCCTTTGTCTTCGGTATAAAACTCCTGAAAACAAATAATATCGGGATTTTCGGATCGGATAAGGTTCAGCATCTTATCTCGTGCCGGTATATTTTCTTTCCAGTTATAGAGGTCGAAATTGCGAACGTTATAGCTCATCACCTTCAATTGTTGGGTTTTACCGTCTGTTGAAGACTCGGGCACGGACGTATTCAGGTGCAACGCTACGGTTTTGGAAAACATGTTAAATCCCAACAAGAACACGATGAACATATAAAAGAACTGCTGCCATTTTTTCCTCAACAGCCAATAAGCAGCAAACAGGATATTGACCAATAAAATATACGGATAGCCCAATGCTAAGATAGCAGGCATCCATAGCGTTTCGGGGTTAATGTATGGGGCTGTGTAAGTACAAAGCAAAACGACAATCGCAAGGAGATTGAAGAAATAGATGAGTTTGTCAAACAAATTAAGTTGCCTTGCTGATGTCATAAGCTGCCTTGCAATAAAATAGGAGCGGTAATTAAGTGTAAAAGTAAATCTTTATCAGCTAACTGCCGAAATTAATTAAAATCGCCTTTACCACCTTTTAAAACAAACCATGTATTAGTTTGCCTGATTGGAGAAAAATAGATGCGGGCGTATTAGAAAAGTGCATAACGACAGGTGAGCGTATTGGTAAATAGTTAAAACACCAATAAGGATACAGCCATGCACAAAAAGCCCAACATATAACCATTGTACACCTCCCTCGGCTGATGGGCTTGCAAGATAAGGCGAGCGGTTCCCACTGCTCCTGTCAAAAAAATAACCAACATCAATGCCCATGCGATATTATAGGGGCTTAACCCCGAGGCAAACAAGACTACTGCAAATGCGCCACCCATGCCAATGGCATGAATGCTTATTTTCTCGACCATGATGTTCACAATCATAGAGAGGAAAAGGGCAATTGTCGCACCATACATCATTTTGGTCGTTATATCCGGCAATTGTTCGCGATACAAAACCGTACAAGTCCATGTAAATAAAAAAGCCATAGGCATAAACACCAAAATGCGTTGTTTGCGGTCAGTTACGTCATAACTATCTATAAAATCCAATGCTCTCATTAAGAAAACAATAAACAAAGGGAACAAGAGGGTGTATAAGAAAATGGTTCTGACCACAAATACCGCTTGTTGGGAAGTGAAGTACCCAAACACATTCGGCAACACCCAAACGATGAACAAGGCGCAATAAGTCGGTGTAAAAATAGGGTGTAGGAGAACAGATAGGAGGTGGGCAAGAGCTTTTATGCCAAGTATTTGAAACGGGGCATCTGTGGTTTTGGGTGTATTCTGCTGAGGATTGTCAATCTGTTGCATAGTGGGCGTTAGCTATGGGGTTAAAACCCTCGCATGTTCTATTTGGTTGAAAAATGCAGGCATTTTAGAATGATTAGTCCGGCAACTACATTTTTTGCAACATATAGAGTAAGGCTGTTGATACTCCCAAAGAGGGAATTATAGTTTTTTGCGCAACCTTGCTACCGGTATATCTAAATGCTCGCGATATTTGGCAACGGTTCGACGGGCAATGTTGTAGCCTCGTTTCACCAATTCTTCGGTAATTTTTTGGTCCGACAAGGGACGTTTTTTGCTTTCATTGCCAATCAAATCGGTCAGAATTTTTTTGATTTCTCTGTTCGAAACCTCTTCCCCGCTATCGGTTTGCATGGCTTCGGAAAAGAATGATTTGAGCGAAAACGTGCCGAACTCGGTTTGAACAAACTTGCTGTTGGAAACTCGAGAAATGGTCGAAATGTCCAATCCGGTAATATCGGCTACATCTTTTAAAATCATCGGACGGAGTTGCATTTCGTCTCCGGTGATAAAGTAATCGTGTTGATAGCTCAATATTGCCTCCATCGTTTTAAGCATGGTTGCCTGCCGTTGTTTGATGGCATCAATAAACCACTTGGCAGAGTCTATTTTTTGCTTAATAAACAGGATGGTTTCGTTTTGCTGATGATCCTTTTTTTTGTTTTTTGAACGCGAATATTCCTTTAACATCTCTCTATAAGTATCACTGATACGCAATTCAGGCGTATTGCGCGAATTGAGGGTCAACACCAATTCATCGTTGATATTGGAAACAATAAAATCGGGAACAATATAGGTTTCGGGGTTAATGGTGCTGCTGTTGGACGAATAAGCATTACCGGGTTTGGGGTTCAGTTTGAGTATTTCATCTACGGCACACTTCAAATCCTCGTCGTTAATGTGCAACTGACGGCATAGTTTGTCGTAGTGTTTTTTGGTAAACTCTTCAAAATGGTTCTCCAATATGGTAATCGCCAATTTGACATAGTGATTTTCTTCCGGGTGCCTTCTTCTTAATTGTATGATGAGGCACTCTTGTAAAGACCGGGCACCAACGCCGGGGGGGTCAAAAGATTGGATAATGTGCAGCATGTATTCCAATTCAGCCACCTCAATTATCGTTGATTGTTTGAAAGCAAGGTCATCGCTGATGGAGTCTAAACTTCTTCTCAAATAACCATCTTCATCTATGCTGCCAATAATTTGTCTTGCAGCTATATAGGCTTGATCTTTGAGGCTGACCATGCCTAATTGTTCCATTAAATACTCGTGAAAAGTAACATCCATTGCCCTTGGAATGCTTTTATTCTCTTCACTGCTGCCATAATTTGGGTCATGCAATTTATAACCGGGCGTACCATCGTCGTCGTCAATATAACCACTCATATCGTACTCGTCAAACCCCTCGTTATCCTGGTCATCGTTGTTATCGGGGCTATTCGAATCGGTATTATCCAATGAAACCTGAGTAGCTTGTGCATCATCCACTCTAACCTCCTCCAGCGCAGGGTTCTCTTCCAACTCTTGCTTAATCCTTAACTCTAAGGAAAGCGTAGGCACTTGCAGCAACTTCATCAATTGAATTTGCTGAGGCGATAGTTTTTGTGTTTGTTTTTGGCTGAGTCGCTGATTTAACATCGTGTTATTGGTATCGTTTAAGCAATGAAATAGGTTCTGTTTATGAAGGAGATGACTTCAATTATCAAAGGTAATATTTTAGTTCAATTTTTTAAAAAAATGCTCTGTCATAAGTTGGTCAAAAAAAAGATTTTTATTTTTTAAATGCTTAAGGCCATTGTTTTAAAGCATTTTAAACAATTTGAAATTGCAGCTAATTTTGTGCCAAAATTATAAACCTTGTTGACCTATGGATAAGGTTGGTTTTATGAAAACGTGGTGATATGAGGATTGGAATGTGGCATTCATCCATATTAAACTTTACGGTTGTCCGGTCTATATTGAACAAATCAACAATGAATGATGATGGCGTTGATTCTTGCGTCTAAAAGCTTTACAAAAGTAACTGTACAACCCTTTTGTGTTGGAATAGCTAAGTAAAACAACCCGTACTTTTGGGGCAGAAAACTTCCCTTGGAAAATAGTCCGTTATCTTGACGGAGTAACACAAGATTCCATTTTATTGGGTACCTAAAACACTGCTTTTACAGGGTCTTATTTACTCTGTTAAGTGTGCTTTGTTTATTTATTCCTAGTTTTAAAATGTGTTAATTTTGCTCAAAGTGCTTGTATAGTAGGGATAGAACAGTATCTTTGCACGTTGTTTTTGAAAAATTTTAAATAATAGAGTTATTGATAAGAACATTTTTGCCTCAACACTAACAACAAATTGTGCTTGTTTTGGCAGGTTGTTTCATTTCAAATTTTTTATTTAAAGACAAAAACACCTCCTCCCCAAAATGAAGAAAACGCTTAGAAAAACCAAAAAAAACGTAGGACTATTGGCTTAACCGTAGGTTAAAAATTAAACACTACAGTCAAGATGCCCTATGCAAGCGCACACATTTTGAGTAACAAATGATAACACAACAATGGAAGAAAACAGTAACTATTTGCCATACTTTTATTTCTCAATCTTTTTACTAATCAGTTGTCTTGCCTTCGCCTCTACTTTCAATAACATAGATGAAAACATGCTTCAAAGACCAATGACCGTTAGTCGTTGTTCGTATGAAATATGTGAACCACAAATTGCAACACTCACTGTCGCCGTTCAAGATACTCAGATTAACAGTTTTAAAAAGACGACTGCGGAAAAGATGCGATTGGCTTACAACAGCCCAAAGGAAACAGAACCCCTAGCGGCAGATTCCGTAACGGTTACCAAAGATTTACATTCCGAAATGGTTGCCAAATCGGAATGGTGGATAAAAAGGTTAATCTACGATGTACGCGATATTTCCACTTCTTTTCCCCCTCCCGCAGAAATATTAAACACAGCATCTGCAACAGAAGACAGCATCTTGGTGGCGAAAGACCCAAAAAAAACCGACAAACGCATTGTTGATGGTGTTTTGTATATCAATGGCGAAATTGCATCGCCTGAAGAGCACGAACTGATAGGACTTGTATCTCCACAATCTAATGACCATGTCAAAATTGTAGATGGGATATTATACGTCAACGGGCAACTTGCTGCCAATCAAATCGCTTCTCAAGAATTAGAAAACAATACTGATGAGATCATAGAATTAGTGCCTTTTGAAAATGCTGACAAACACGAAAGTTTGCGTGCCACCGCTTCAAGGAGCAGCAGCAAAAAAAGTGCAGCGAAAGAAGAAGCAGTGCTCTCTGAAAATGTTGAAGGGGAAGAAGGCGATATTATGCCGGACGTTGCGTTGATTCCGGTTTACAGACCTTCTGGTTCGCCTGTTTCGGGAAGTATGGCTCGGGTACTCCTTGCCGATGTCTATCAGGAAGAAATTCCTTGCAATGCCCACTACGATTACAATTGGAATATGACCAATGTACACCCCTACCGTTATAACTTATCTACTATGCCCGAAACAGTAGAGTTTCTGCTCTCGCATGGCTTAGACGATGATTTTACCATTCCGGTTGGCGGCATTGTTACCTCTACCTTTGGACCAAGATGGGGACGCTATCATAACGGTGTTGACCTTGACTTAGACACCGGAGATGGCGTTAAGTCTGCTTTCGATGGCCGAGTGCGTATTGCACAACATTCCTCATCTTACGGATACGTAGTTATTGTTCGACACTATAACGGTTTGGAAACCACTTACGCCCATTTATCAAAATTGTTGGTTACCACCGACCAAGTTGTAAAAGCGGGCGAGTTGATTGGTCTAGGCGGAAGTACCGGACGTTCGACCGGCTCACATCTTCATTTTGAGGTTCGTTACAAAGGGTTGCCGCTCGACCCTACTGCTATGATTGATTTTTCGGGTAAAAAGCTGAAAAGCCATACCTTTGTAGTAGATAAGTATTACTTCTCCTCTTCGTCACCCTACTTAGATGCACATGACAACAGCTATAACCGAACAAGTTATAGCAGTTCAAATACCTCTAAAGCAAAGTATCATGTCGTGCGCAAAGGCGATACACTTTATGCCATTGCTCAAAAGCATGGAAAACAGGTGAAAGATATCTGCCGGTTTAATCGGTTAAGCTCTACGAGCAAATTACAGGTTGGGCAGAAATTACGCGTAAAATAACATTCGAACGAGCAAATTAACGCGCCAACTATGGGCGATTTATCCGATAAAATTACCACCGATAAAGCCCCTAAACCAGTAGGGGCTTATCCTCATGCAAGGCGTGTCGGTAATTTATTGTTCCTCTCGGGCATTGGCCCAAGAGATGCTAAAACCGGCACCGATATTCCTGGATTGAGTCTCGATAAAAACGGCAATTTTGTTGATTTCGACTTTGAGGCGCAGTGTCATTCTGTGTTTCAAAATGTGCGCGCCGTGTTGGAAGCATCGGGATCGAGTTGGGAAAATCTGATTGACGTTACGGTCTTTTTGGTCAACATGAAGCGCGATTTCAACACTTTTAATCGCTTGTATGCCCAATACTTCACCACCAACCAACCTTGCCGAACCACGGTAGAAATTAACAGCCTGCCCACCTCTATTGCTATTGAGTTGAAATGTATTGCAACGGTTGATTAGTATTGTATAGAAATCAACTCAACCGCTTACACTTCTAATAGTTCAATCAAATCGGCCACCTCGTCAAAGGATCTGATACCTGTTTTGATTTCCATTCCCCCATCCAAAGCAATACCTGCCGGGGCTAACTCATTGACAATTGTCAAGACATTAGCGGCACTAAAAGGAAGTTGTAGAAGGATATTGTAATCGGCACAAATTTGCTTTAAAAAAGCAGGGCTAATCAATGTGTCCGGCTTTAGTAAATCATCCCAACTCATTCGGTGAGCAGTGGGGGTAAAGTTCAGTAAAAAATAAGCGGTATAAGGGGCTTCTTTGAGCAAAATAGTCGTCAACTCTTCGGCTTTTGTCATTGGGGTGATGAACACTTGCCTGATGATTGAGGATATTTGAGGAGTGAGCAGTTTGTAATCTATGGCATAGTCGGTTTGAATAGAGTCCAAACTCAGCATTTCGACAGTTTTATTGATGTTCTCCAACGGAGCAGTCCCGAACTCTCCAATGATGCGTGGTCCCGACATCCATCCAATCAGTTCGCGGGCTGTGATAAGAGAAACATAATGGGCATCGTTTGGATTAAAGTTAAAACCCGCCCACTCTGCGAAGGTGGCGAAGTATCTTGCATCAGACAGATTGGTTACGCTATTGACCTTTACTCGTGTTTTTAACTGCATAGAATCATAAGTCGTTTAAAACAAATTGACGTTCGTTGGCACACATAAAAAAAGACACCGCTTAATGAAAGAGGTGTCTTTTTTTGTGGAACGATATTAAATCGGAAATAGGAAAATCATCCAACAGGCTATATGCCTATGCCTGAGCTACGGGTAACTCTACACTGATGAAAGTGCGGTTAAGACGTTTGGTGGTAAATTTTACAAATCCTTCGGTGATAGCGAAAATGGTATGATCTTTACCAAGTCCAACACCTTCACCCGGATGAAACTTTGTACCACGTTGGCGAACAATGATATTGCCCGGTTTGGCAAGTTGACCGCCATATAATTTTACGCCTAAACGTTTACTCTTGGAGTCGCGTCCATTCTTGGAACTACCTTGACCTTTCTTATGTGCCATGACGGTATATTTTTATGCTGTTATTTAAAAATACAGATGCTTTGCTCCTTTAGGGGAAATTAAGCAATTGCATCAATTTTGATTTTGGTAAATTGTTGTCTGTGTCCGTTTCTGACACGGTAACCTTTACGGCGTTTCTTTTTGAAGACAATTACTTTATCGCCTTGCTGATGTTTTAATACTGTAACAGACACACTGCGACCTTCCAATACAGGTTTGCCCACTTCGATTGCACCATCGTTATCGGTAAGCAATACTTTGTCAAAAGTAATCGAGTCGCCGGGTTCGGCATTTATATGGTGTACAAAAATCTCATTGCCTTCTGCCACCTTAAATTGTTGTCCTAATATTTCTACTATTGCGAACATAGTGCTATCGTTTTTTTTAGTCCGCAAAGGTAAGGGAAATATGATACGCACACAAGTTTTTGAAAATTATTTTACTTTTTTTGTGAAGCATTGATAGAAAAGTTAGATTTACTGAAATGGGAATACCTCTTTTTGGATCAAGATTTGCTCGTTTTACCTAATTTGCTGTTAAAAAGTTGGGTATATTGAATTTAAGTTTATATTTGCATGATTGTTTATCAATAGTGAACAATAGGGTTCTCTAAATAAACATGAAATACTTTTCCTTTTCAAATTGCAAGGAGTGTTTTTTACACGATTCGCATTTATGGATTACCATTGATTATCCTTTAATTTTTACAACATGACTATACAGTTTTGTGGTGCAGCCCGCGAAGTTACCGGAAGTTCGCATTTAATTACCTTAGATGACGGCTACAAAATTCTTTTGGATTGTGGTATGTACCACGGTAGCGATGACGCATTTATCAACTTTAACCGTCAATGGAATTTTGATCCGGCAAAGGTTAACTGTGTGATACTTTCTCATGCCCATATTGATCATAGCGGGCGGTTGCCAATGCTGACTCGGGATGGTTTTAGGGGTGAAATTATTTGTACTCATGCCACCCGCGACTTAGCAATGCTCATGTTAACGGATAGTGCCCTTATTCAAGAAAGGGATGCCGAATTTGCAAACAAGCATGCAGGGAAACATTCGTCAGAAAAAAAAGAACCGCTTTATTTATCCGAAGATGTTACCAAATGTTTTGGACAAGTGATCGGCATTGCTTACGAACATTGGTATCGGATTAACGATCAGGTGGAAGTACTGCTGCGCGACAACGGACATATTTTGGGAAGTGCCAGTGTTACCTTGCGCATAAAGAACATAAAAGGGAAAACGGTGCATATTGGTTTTACCGGAGATATTGGCCGTCCACATCGCCCTATTTTACGCGATCCGGTCGCTATGCCACAATGCGAAGTCTTGATTTCTGAATCGACTTACGGCGACCGCCTCCACGAAAGCAAACCAAATGAAGAAGAAAAACTGTTGGAGATTATCAAGGACACCTGTGTCAAAAACAAGGGTAAACTGATCATTCCGGCCTTTAGCGTGGGTAAAACACAAGAGATTGTTTACATGCTCAATCTCATGCAAAATCAAGGATTATTGCCGCATATTCCGGTTTATGTAGATAGCCCTTTAGCCACTAATGCAACCAATATCTTTCAAATGCACCCCGACTGTTTTGATAAAGACATTACCGAGTATATGCGCCTTGACCCCAACCCATTTGGGTTTAACCGGTTGACTTATGTCAGGACAGTAGATGCTTCCAAACAACTCAACCGTAGCAGGCAGGCTTGCATCATCATCAGTGCATCGGGTATGGCGAATGCGGGAAGGGTGAGACACCATATTTTCCACAACGCCGGAAGATCTAAAAACACGATTTTGTTTACCGGCTATTGTGCCCCCAATACCTTGGGTGCAGAATTAAAGGGCGGGGCAAAAGCGGTAACCATTTTTGATGAATTGGTTAGGGTGAAAGCGCGCATATTGGCAATGGACTCCTTCAGTGCCCACGGCGATCAACAAGAAATGATTGACTTTATAGGCAACCAAGACAGGAAACAACTAAAGCATTTGTTTTTGGTACATGGCGAATACGATGCTCAACAGGTGTTTCAACAGGCATTGCAACAGGCAGGGTTTAATAACGTCCTGATACCCGATTTAAATGATACCATTTCTTTGGAACTGTAACAGACAGCATACCCCCGCAACTTGGTTGAGAAAGCGGTAAGTGCGATTGCATTTTTGATAGTTGGCAACTACCCTTGTGCTGTCTAATTCAATGTGGGTGATTTGCTTGAATGGGAAGCCGTTTACTTACCACCGTCTTTTACCTCCTTCACTTCAACCGGAGGGGCTTCGTATATATCGTATATTTTACCGCCGGTTTCCAAACGCACTTGTTTCCCTATTCGCAAAAATGGGGCATTTTCGGGAGTTGCAATGGCCGCATAAGCATCGGAAGCGAAGAATATTTTTTCGCCTTCACCCTTGTTTTGGGTGAGCATATCGGTCAACAGGTTATCTATGTTTTTGTAAAAAACACGGTCTTTCACCATGACATATTCCCCACTCACCCCTTTTTGTTGAGTGCCTTTGGCATCGGTAAAGGTCATGTTTTGTTGCCCTGCTTGTAAGTGGTGCAGGTAATAAGCGCGCATCAATTTGGAAGCCGTTTGGCTGCTCATCAATGCATTCGCACCTTTTTGTTGTGTAACACCGGCATATTCTTGTGAATAATCAGAGCCTGCTTTGACCAATAGACGAGGGGCATATCGTTTCTTTTCGTCGCTCAAAAACTGCATGTTTTTGAGCATGAGGTGGGCAGTATAGGGATTTACAATGAAGTGCTCTTCTGCTAAGTCGGCAACCTCTTCGCTCAAACCTTCCAAATCATTTCCGTCTGCTTTCAGTTGGTTGAGCATTTCTCCTATAGCACGAGCTGCCCAAAGGGTTGCAACAAAGGGGTAATCGTTTGATTTTTCGGGAAACTGCACGGGATAGTCATAGCGCTGCATGAGTTTTTTAGAATCTCCAATAAGCGATACGGTAGTATTGGCACCTTTTTTATACTTCCCAAGAATGTAGAGCGTTTGGTCTTTAAACAAGTTGGTCGGTTTCTTAGGATACATTTCTGTTACTTCAAAGTTATCGCCGAAATACAGTTGCAAATTGACCAATACCGGATTGCTTACTTGCTCAAAAAAGGTGGTAACACTGCTTTCAATAGCATTGTCATCGGATACAAAAAGCGATTCGCCTTGTGTGTAGTTCGCCAAACGTTCCAAGAAGGCGGCATTGGCATTGTTGCCAATCCCAACAGAAAACATGCGCAAAGTACGCACTTTGGCAACATCAATTTCCTCAATCAATTCATCGTGTTCAACCACAATACCTACCTGTGGTTCTCCTGCACTGATAAGAAACACGTAATAAGGGCGCATAGGGTCTTTAGAAAAATGGAGGGTTTTGTTAATCGCCCCTTCATAGTTGGCTTTTCCGCCGACTTTAACATTGGTTAAATAGGTATTCGCTTGGGCAATATTCGAAGCATTGGGGGCGACAAAATCGGGAAATGCCGATTCGGAAAGGTTGGCAAAAGAAACAATGTTAAAACGGTCGTTGCTGCCCAGCTTTTTCATACAATTACCAAGGGCCTTTTTTACCTTGTCCAATTGAGCAGCACTCATCGTTTCGGCAATGTCAATGGCAAAAACAATATCCTTTTCTTCGGGAGTATTCCCTGGGCCGCCATCAAAAGCGAGCATAAAATACCCCGGCTTACCTGCTTCTTTATGGGTAAAAAGCGAATAGCTGACTGCTTGACTGCTTGCAGTGTAGTAAAGGATAAAATCCTTATCAATACGTCCTTTTTTTGCGGAAAGTTTATAGATAACTTGTTTGTCGTTTATATATGTGGGGAGCAAGTCGTGTGTAGTACAATAGAAATTGCTCAACCGTTCATTGGACTTAATGCTTAGGGTAAACTCGGTATCTTGCAAGGGTTTGGCAGAAAATCGCTGTGTGCTGAGCAAGTATTCAAAGCGGTAACGGTTTGCTTCGGGGGTGAGTTTATATTTATAAGTAGCCTTCACCGCCAAAACACTTCGCGGAGGTGTTTTGTAAATGTTTACGCGGTACATCGGGCTATTGGCATAAGCCCACCAATCGGGGTTGCCGGTTCGGCGCACCAAATCTTTAAAGACCTTAAAAGACTTAGCCGGATCGTAAAGTTCAGCTCGAAATTCATCTTGGTTAATAGCAAAATCCACCTTTTTAACCTGAACACCTGCGGGAAGCGGGAGCAGGTAATAAGTTTGCAGGGTATCGGGACTGATATTGTAATAGGTTTGGTAGATTTGAACGGTAACGGAGTCCCCATCAATGGTAACGGTTTGTTTGTCGCTCATCAACTCGATAAAGCATGGGTTAAACCCTTCAGGAAAGGCTTTAAAGTAACTGCTTTCGCGCTCGGTGGGATACCAATAGTAATCTGTTGGAGAGCCGACAAAAAAACCGTTTGCCCATAGTTGAAAATTGATTAGAACTAACGCAACAAAGAAGAGTACCCGATTTGTCATGGTTTTTTGAAAGTTTTTATTTCTAATGTGGTTATACGCACAAAGATACAATTTCGCAATGATTTTCAAAACAGCCTCGTGGAGAAAAGCGGAGGGTGTTTCTTGAAGTTTGGCATCAAAACTGAAGTTCGGCAGTGAGAAGCATAAAAATGCCGGAAGTCCTTTTAAAGAATTTCCGGCACGTTTTAAAGGGTCTTTTTGCCCATTATTTATTATCCTTTTTCTTAGATTTTATCACTTCGTCCACCTTTGGCAAGGTAAAATTTTTAAGGCTTTCCGACTCGGGATAAGAGCGATAACCAAAATACTGCACCCCGTTCATTTCTAAAAAGCTGACGATGTTTTCCAAATCGCTGTAATTCTGAGGATTGTAACCTTCTTTCAGGTCGTAACCATAAGAACGCCCGATATTGTGGTAGAAAAACGCCGATGCCCAATTTTTATGCTCTCTGACCACGCTGTAAAAATTCTTTCCGGTTCCTCTTTCAATGAGCTTGATGAGTATTTTACCCTGCGAGATACTTAAATCTTTGACCTCTTCGGAAAACTGTTTTTTCAATTGGTCTTCTAAGAAGTTTCTATATTTTCGCTCGTCTCTTCGTCGGGTCAAGGAGGCATTCACGGCATCTAACTCGTTGATTAACTCAATAGCCCTTTGTGCATACGGATATACCTTTATGACATTGCGCTTTAATCTGCGATAGGCCGCCTCTTCTTCAGGCGAGCGTTTTTTGTCGGACACAATCAACTCCTCCAATTGTACACAAGGAATGGTATCGGTGCCTAAGATACAAAGTCCCAAAAAAGAAATTTGATTGATGGGTTTACCATTGATGCTATCGCGTTTCGCTACGGTTTGTGCAAATGCGGATAGGGATAAGATGCTAAGGAATACGGTCAATATAAGACGAAAAGGGGTTTTCATTTTGCTAAACGATTGATAAATTGATAAACAACGCTAAGGTAAGATACGTTCTCGTTCAAGACGTTTAACAATAACGAAAAAATACTTGTTTTATGCAAATATACTTCCCTACTGGAAATCTTAATAGAACAGCCATATATTGGTAATCTTTTTATGGCACGTGATTGGAGGATTGGCTTTGGCGCATAGAAAATTTTATCAACTACCAAAGGGTACTCAAATAGAAGCTGTTGGGTTGATTGTTTTACGCTTGACAATAATGGTGTTATCGAATATCAACTATATTATCATATAGACAAATCTGGCAGCCAAAGTCCAATTTATACTTTCAGTTCGAATTGGTAATGATGCTTTGCAATTTAGTCCGAATTTTTTGGTAAAGTAATAAGTTGTTCCTGCTTGCAACAACAATGCTTCTTTGCTTCCATAAACGATTTGGTCGCTAATATCTTCTTTATCAATGTTTTCAACATGATAACTCACCAACCTTGTGTAGGCCAATCCAAGGTTTAAGTTCCAATTGTAAAACTTTGTTCTTTCAAATGCACCGAGAAGCCAGTCAATATGTATTGGCACTTCTACATGATTCAACCATACTTTTCCATATTGAAGCGTTGGATAATATTCGGGTAAAACATATTCTCCATTTTGGCTAAATAAAATCTCCATTCCTAATTGAGTGTGTTCGGAAAGTTTTGCTGTGCCAATTACCCCGGCATTAAGTCCGAAGTAGTCGGTAATTCCATCGCCCTCCAGTTCTGAAAAATTCATGCCTGCAACAACTCCCGCATTGAATTTTGAGGTTTGAGCACTAGAGGCGATGCAAGTCAAACAAAATAATGCAAGAGAGAAAAAGTGCATAATTGGTTTCGTTTTCACAGAATATCAAATGATTTCAAATCAAAAAAACGAGGTTGGGACTGAAATATTACAACTGTCGTGTTGCTTTTGGCATTCTGGAAAAAATAAATGAATCGCCTTATGCGAAGTCCTTTTGAAAGTTGGTTACTGAGTGTGTAGAAGTAATAGTTTGAGAAGGCTTTAACGGTGAATGTCGTCCCAATCTATTCGACAATACTCCATTTATTATTCAATTAAAAATTCAATGGTATTCGATCTCACCTCTCTTGAATCGGGCAATACTGTTATTATGCCATAAAATAAAACTTTATCAAAAGATTGGATTAAACTTAGCCCTTCAATTATTTCCTTGCTAAATTTTGCACCTATATTTTCTTGCAAAAATATAGAATTATGCCCCCGAATGATAACCATCTTCCAACTTTTAACAGAAATGTGAACTTGGATGTCAAAATATTCAAATGAAGCACTTATTCCAAGCTGAACAATTAACTCGTTTTTGCTTATTAATCCATGTTTTTTGTCTGCAATTTTAACAATTGGGTCGGGTATATTTCTAACTCTTAAATATTTTCTATCAATGACATTAGTATCGTTTTTCGATATGAGCATTACATCAATCGTCGCTGTTCCAAGTCTTTCGGGATGAATGTAGTATTGGCAATTCTCACCTTTGATTTGTCCATTGTCTGTTTTAATAAAGATATATCCGCAAGGATTGTTTTCAACAACTACAACAATTGCATTGTCAATTCCAAGATAAATATTGTTCTCCCCGATAGGTGAAACTGCTGTTACTTGGCAAAATCCTTGAATTGCGGCAAAGCAAAGTAATAATATGATAACCGATGCTTTCATTATAAAAAGTTTCGTGAGTAGTATTAAACCTTTGTCGAACTTTGCGTAAAACTTTGGGGGCCTTGCGGTAAAATGATAAACGCAAAGAACAGTTAGAAGTTATACGGAAAGTTATATACTGAAAACTACGGAAAACTAGGAATTAACCTTATCTGGTGTCTAAAATTTCT
>CALCIK010000201.1 GCA_937907475.1 uncultured Bacteroidota bacterium
CACCCTTAGAAACGGCCACGACACCCTTAGAAACGGCCACGACACCCTTAGAAACGGCCACGACACCCTTAGAAACCGCCACGACACCCTTAGAAACGGCCACGATACCCTTAGAAACGGCCACGACACCCTTATAAACGGCCACGACACTCTTAGAAACGGCCATGACTATTTTATGACCCATTTTCAATAACTAAACATAAAAATTGCTACTATATTTTACAAAAAAGGGGGGTAGATTGTAGGATAAAGGGTTAATGAGCAGTTAACCTCTCATCACTCATAACTATTAAAGCATTTTTGAGAAAGGGGGGATAAGTGAAAAAGGCATTGGTAAACCTGTTCAAACTGTTCAACAAATTGAGGAACACGCACCCGTTTACCTGATGAGCGTAACATTCCCTTTCAGGTTTTCTTCTGCCCCATCGGTGTAGCGGACATTGGCCATATAGACATATACCCCCAGTTCAGAATCCTTGTTATTAAAGCGACCATCCCAACCAATGCTGATGTCTGTGGTTGGACCACTATCATAGATTTTTTGCCCCCAGCGATTCCAAACAGATAATTGGTAGCTTTCGATATTAAATCCGGCAACCCGGAAGATGTTGTTAATGCCATCACTATTGGGAGAAAAAGCATTTGGTATCAACATTCGGTTGGGCATACGGACATCTATATTGATGAAAGCCTGAGCGGTACAACCAAATTCATCGGTAACGATAACCATGTAAGTAGTTGGATCAACGGGGTAAAAAACACAGATGCTATCCTGACAAATAACGGGCAGGTCGTTTTCCATCCATTCAAAAGTCAGTGCTCCCCAAAGTCCGGTAGTATTTACGCTAAGCGTTACAGGATCGCCCAGTTGCACTAAAGTAATATCGGCAGACAAGATTGCACTGATGCTCTCTGTTAAACAGATGAATTGTTCAGTAAAGCAATTTACCAAAGTTTCATTGCTCGCCACGCAATTTCCCGTTGCTGTGGCAATTAGGCTAAACGAGTAATCTGTTTCGGGGTTAAGTTCTGTATAAGTGAACTGAAGAATATCGGAAGGAAGGAACAAGGGCGGATTCCCGTCTGTGGAGAGTTCATATTTCGATGCTCCTAAGACAGGTTCCCAAGCGATGGTAATTTCAGTAGCACTAACCTGATTGCAAATCAAGACAGGGTCGTTCAAATACTCCCCTACAATTGCCGTAGCCGAGGCGGTGCATCCAAAAACATCGGTAATCGTCACCGAATAACTGCCCGCGTTGATATTGGTCAGCACCGAATCGGTCGTTTGGTCGTTCCATTCAAAAGTGAACGGAGGAGAACCTCCTGTTATAACTGTACTGATATTTCCGTTTGCTGTACTGCAATTGGCATCGGTTACATCGGTAGCAGCAGAAATTGGGAAAAGAAAACAAGGTTCAGGCGGCGTAATGCAGGTAATCGGCTCCGGTTGATTGATGATGGTGCAACTGGGTGGGGCAAGTATGGTTAGCGTAATGGTATATTCGGTATTGGGTTCAAATCCGTAAAAGGAATTGGTTGTTACTTCGCCCGACAGTAAATCGGAAGGATTCCCATTATAACTGATTTCAAAACCTGTTGCTCCTTCAACAGCATCCCATTCTACGGTTATAAAGTCAGGTCCGGTTTCGACACAGATAAGGGTGGTAGTGCCAATCGGCAAATCAACGATGCTGAAACTTTCGGATATTGTACAGTCATTTAAATCGGTAACGGTCACTTCATAATCTCCTGCCGGAAGATTGGTGCGATCTTCATCCGTAATAGTATCCGACCAAAGATACTGATAAGGTGGTGAAACACCGGCAACAGTGATGTTGATGCTGCCATTGGAGGTTCCGCAAACAGTGTTTATAATTGACTCGGTTGTTAGGTTCAATACATCAGCGCCGGTAACAGTGATCGTTTCACAATAGGATTCGGGACAAACATCGGCATCGGCAGCCGTGTTGATTGTGGTCAGACAGACACTGTAAGTACCCGAAACATTGTAAGTATGGGTTGGATTAGGAACGGTTGAAGTGTTTCCATCTCCGAATAACCATTCATACATCAACGACCCATTTCCGTTGGAAAGAGAGGTGAACTGAACTTCAGTACATAAGTTCTCATAAGTAAATGAAGAACTGACTATGCAATCCAAACAATCAATCAGGTTGAGACTTATCATATCAGAGGTATTCTGACATCCCCAAATTGTTGTGATTTGGAGTTGGTAATCGCCCGATTGAGCTGGAACGAACTCGTGGGATGTTTCACCGGCTATGGGAGAACCGTTGAGCAGCCATTGGTAATTGGCATAAATATTCGGCACCATGAAAGTATCGAGTTCACAAAAATCGTAACAGCCGACGGGAATGGCGGACATATCCCCGCCACTATTGACCCCTACCGCTCTGCTTTGTTGGCTGGTGCATCCATAGGGGTCGGTCACTGAAACAGTGTAAATACCCGCAGCATCAACGGTAATGCTGTTTCCAATATGTCCGGTATTCCAGACAAAGTTGTTGTAATAGATATGGTTAGCAGTCATGGTCAGACTTTCGCCGGAACATAATTGATAATCTGCAACAGAAGTAGGAATGATACTCGGATTGTAGATCTGAAATTTCTGAAGTGTTACAGGATCAGAAATACTAAAGCAACCACTGACGGGATCGGTTACTGTTACGTTAAAATTTACCTGTGCGGTTAGAAGATTTGAATCGTGTATTGTAATAGAAGGAGTAGGATATCCATTACTCCACAAATAGATATAATCCGGTCCGGCGTTGGCGTTTAACACCACAGATGTTCCCGGACATAGCGTGAGCGTATCTGTACCGGTAGAGATATTTGCAAGAGGATTGGGGTAAAAATTGACCGCCTGCAAGGGAGTTGTATATTGACATCCGTTGGGTTGAGTAACCGTAACCTTAAAACTACCGGATTGGGTAACATAGATTGTATCGTTTGTTTCGACATTCGACCATAGATAGTTCGTACCCGTAGGGGCAGTGAGGATTATGGTATCCCCTTCGCAAGCAGTGGAGGCAGTAAGTGAAATAACACCTAAGTTTACCGGCAATACCTCAATGATTTGACTGCCGGAATTGGTACAGCCATCATTATCGGTAACGGTCAGGCTGACGTTAAATGACCCGTCAGACAGATAGCTTTGTTCAGGAAATTGTGTTGTTACGGATGCACCGTTCCCAAATTCCCAACTCCAGTTGATGGCATCGGGGTTTGTCGCGGGGGTAAACATCGCCGGAGTACCGACACAAACAGTAGCAGGAATGGTAAACGAGGCATCGGGCAGATTGTTGACCGTCACCGTTTTTGTGATACTGCTGTTGCAAATACCATCTCCAATTGTTAGCGTTACAATATAGTCTCCGGGGGTAGTATAGATATGAGCGGGGTTGGCTTCCGTGCTATTGGTTCCATCGCCAAAATCCCAATTCCAGGTGGTGATAATTGTATTTGGAATATGCACCGAAAAGTCTGTAAATTGCGTTGCAGCATTAAAACAAGAGGGGGTAAATTCAAATTCAGCTTTGTGCCGGATAAGAACAGGCTCTGTATCCACTAAAGCACAAACCGGAGAAATTGAAGGAGGAACACTGGGGAATGTTACTTGAATACGGGCTAAATAATAGCCGGGTTGAGTGTAAATATGACTTTGCGGACTGTTGTCAGAAACAGTGACAACAGGGCTACCATCGCCAAAAACCCAGGAAGAACTCAAAAGACTACTCGATGAATTGTTGGTAAAATTTATGGTATTACAATTCGAAGTAGGTACAACAGTTAAAGATGCGCTCGTTCCCGGGGCTAAAAAACATGGGATATCAGGAACGCAATCGGGGCAAATAGGGCAATCGGGACAAGTAGGCCCGCTTCCACCACCACAGGCCATCTGTACGATAGTTATACTATTCGACAGGCTTTGACAGCCGTTGCTATCTGTTACCTGAACGGCATAAGAAGTATTGCTTACTACTGAAGTACCTGTATGGGTAATAATGGGCGTATTATTTGCCACGGGATTATCATCAACCAACCATTCATACATATATCCTTCACCAAATAAAGCATTGATGTTGACATTCTCCGGGGCATTGGTGCAGAACGTTTTTTCCCCCTCTACATAAATAAATGCTTCGGGTAAAGGGTTATTTTGTACACTGAAGGTGCCAATAGCCTGACACCCGTTTGTATCGGTAACGGTCACCACATAGTTCCCGCTATCGGTAATCGAGATGTTGCTGCCGCTCCCTATAGTATTACTCCATTGGTATGAAGTATAGATGGCAGGTACAACGCTTAGCTGTACACTGCTACCTGCACATAATATGCCAGATTGGACAATGGTAGGGTTGATGGTTTGGTAAATGGTGATGCTGTTTTGAGCCGATACGCCGCAGGCAGAAACAGTTAGTTGGGCATCGGAAAATCCCGAATTCCATTGAACCTCTATTATATTACTGCCTTGTCCGTTGATGACACTGCCGGCTTCGGGTGGGTTGACTTCCCAGAAACAACTGATGTCGTCTATTAGGGGCGTTGCGGTATAAGAAACCTTTTCACCGGTACAGATTTGGTCTGACCCTGTAAACTGAAGGTTTTGGAAAGGAGTTACACTCAAAGTTCCCGGTTCTGAGGTACAGGAAGGCTCACCAATGTTTTGTGCAACTACGGAAATGATGTATTCATCGTTTCCCGGTTGCCAGACAATATTCATGGAAGTTCCGCTACCGGATGCAGGTGTTCCTCCGGTGATCGTCCATAGATAAATTTCACCGGATTGGGGAGTTGCTACTTGATAGGTATAACCATTTCCGGGGCAAATCATCCCGTCGCCGGTAACAACAGGAGTTGCCGGAAGCGGCATGATGTTTACATCGAGTTGTTGAGGGTAGTTGCAGTAATCCGTTAAATTGACGGGTAGGGCTGATACGGTATAACTTCCGCTATCTCCGGCTACAACAACAACACTGTTTGTGTTGCCGCTGCTACCGGATATGACGGCATTGCCCGTAACCGTCCAGTTATGCAAACCCGATGAAGCGGAATAGGTTATTTCATCGCCACCGCATACTATTTCCTCTCCGGAAATTAGATATTTCAGGTTGACCTCTACCGGTAATTCGTTGACGGAGGTACATTCGAGAAGGAAACTGCTCATGTTGACCCTGACCACTCCATCCGAAATCCAGTTGATGCCGACCTGATTGAAGTTTTGCCAGACAATATCGCCTGCTGTGGGCGGAACTATGCTCCAGGAATATGCTACTCCCCCGTATAGCGGAACACTATATAAGGTATAGTCGTCCTGACAAACCACAGCCGGCCCGTTGATGGATATATTGTTGCTAATTATGGGGACTTGGATACTGCCTACGGGGTTGCAAATAGTACTGCCGTCGCAATCGCCTACGGTAAGCTCTACCGTTCCAATTTCCACATCGTCCCAAACTACGGTAATTTCGGCTGTATTCAAACCGGACAGGATGCTTCCTCCGATTACTGTCCAGTTATAGGTGTCGCAAACGACAGAGGTACTGTAAATATCTTCTGTACCCGGGCAAACTAAGGAGGCACAGGTTATATCGGGGGCAATGCCTTGTTCAACAATAACCGTGCGCTGCAAGGTATCGGCATCGGTACAGCCTTCGGCGAAGAGGGTAACGGTATAGGTTCCGGCATTTTGATAAATATAGGAAGGGTTGAAAAGGGTAGAGAGATTGGTCAGAGAGGTTGGATCGCCAAAGTTCCAGTTAGCTTGCATGTTGCTTTCGGGGGCGGTGAACTGAATGGTTTGTCCTGTACACGCATACAATACGTCTGCATTTCCGATGGAAGTATTAAAATTGGCATCTGCCGTAAAAGGGAGGTCTATACCTTCTACCAATGCCTGTGCTGTACAGCCATTGGTTAAATTTAGTACCTGATAGTTTCCCGGACATAAACCGGTCAGGGTAAATGGTCCGGAAAAAACACTTCCGGCAGGTATGCCACTTCCGCTTACTTGATAGCTGTTGGCGAAGGGTATTTCTATACTCCCGTTGCAAAGCCCGCAGGTAGCCGGTTCTGTATTTGCAGGAATATTTGTCTGGACACTGGTGTTTGCAGAATTAGTACAACCATAAGAGTCAGTAACTGTAACAGTATAAGTAGTAGGTGTACTCGGGGAAACGGTCATAGTTTGGGAATTCAAACCGTTACTCCACGAATAACCATATCCCGGAACCCCTCCCGTTACATAAACTGTGAGGGTGTATGTGAATGGGAAAGGAGTATCGCAATATACCACCGGGTCTGATTGAATGTCAATGTTAAGTTCTGAATTAACAAGATTATAGCATTCAACATCAATGCATCCGTTTGCACCTGTAACGGTAACGCAGTAATTGCCGGCAGGCAATCCTGTTGCAATTGGTGTGTTAAGAGAAGGATCATGCGACCATGAATAAGTATAAGGCAATACGCCATTACTTGCACTTATTGAAATGCTGCCATTGTATAATCCGGTACACGGATGTGAAAGATCGGCAGATACAATCACCGGGGTTGTGGCAGTGGTACACGGATCGGGTTGTGCCTTTACCATTTCCATCATGAACCAACAAAGAGAAAGGGTTAAGAGTAGATGTTTAACCATAATTACATAGTTTTGCGTGGTTGAGAAAAGCGAAACATAGCGTTTAGGTGGGTAAAAGTAATCATACTTTTATTAAATTGCAACCATTGGTGTATTTAAAAGTTGCAAAAACTGTCATGTTGGTTGTTTGATACCGAAATAAAATACAGATTTTTACAAAGATTTTTTAACCACCCTCGTAAATTCCTTCTTACTTTTGTTCGGAACCGGCTTGTTTGTTCCGCAATAAAGTTGAGGTATCAGATGCGTTTTACCGTTAAACAATTGATTTAAGCAGCCAAAACCATATACAATGGATATTGAAGTACTAAGGATGTATTGTCTGACAAAACCTGCGGTTACGGAGGGTTTTCCATTCGACGAAACCACACTGGTGTTTAAGGTAATGGGCAAAATGTTTGCTCTGCTGTCGTTAGATTCCATGCCATCGCAGATTAACCTGAAATGCGACCCCGAAAAAGCGATAGAATTGCGAGCAGAATATCCCACAATTTTACCGGGATACCACATGAGCAAAACGCATTGGAATACCCTGATATTAGACGGATCAATCCCTCAGCAATTGGTATTCGAGCTGATAGATCATTCCTACCAATTGGTATTCGCCGGGTTGCCTAAGAAAGTTCGGGAGCAGGTGAAGGAGGAGTTATGAGTTATAAGTTATGAGTTATGAGTTGTTTGCTTTTGTAGTAGCTTTTGCTCCACTTCTTGAAACAAAACGGACTTTTGGAGTTATAAGTTATAAGTTATGAGTTGTTTGCCTTTGTAGTGGCTCTTGCTCCCAAAATTGAATTTAAAATGAAGTTTTCAGCACTCCCATGTCAACAAAGGCACGTATTTTGCTGTTAATCGTAAAATACTGCCTAATTTCGCGGTAATTTCACGATAATAGCAACTATTATGCTTTTACAATTTTCAGTTAAAAACTTTAAGACTTTCAAAGAGAAAGCAACTTTGAGCCTTGTGGCATCCGGCTACGACAAAGACACCCGTGAATCAGACAATGTACATCACGATGTTCAATTTAATTTAAGGCTGCTTAAAAGCGCTGTTGTGTATGGCGCTAATGCAAGTGGTAAGAGTAAGCTGTTTGAGGCTTTAATGTTTATGAAACGTTTTGTGATGACCAGTTCTAAAGAAAGCCAAATAGGTGATGAAATTGAGGTCGAGCCGTTTTTATTAAACAGCGAAACTGAAAACTTACCGACCGAGTTTGAAGTGGTTTTTGTTTTTAAAAATGTATTATACCGCTACGGGTTTGAAGCCGACAGAAAGAATGTGGTTTCAGAGTGGTTGTATTACAAGCCCAACACAAAAGAGATTGAACTTTTTTATAGATACGGTGATAAAATTGATACGCACTCAAGAAATTTCTCAAAAGGCAATACGATCATCAAAGAAGGGCTTCTCAGAAACAACTCCTTATTGGTATCAGTTTCAGCACAATTCAATGATGCCATTTCAATTGAAGTTTTTGATTGGTTTAAAAGTCTGATAACCATTTCAGATATTAACGAATCTATGTTCCGGTCTTTCACAATGATTAAAACCCAAAACCCTGTTCATAAAGCAAAGATTTTATCTTTTTTAAAAGCGGCAGATTTAGACATTCAAGATGTTGAACTTCAAAAATTAGATATTACTAAGCTGCCAAAAGAGATGCCAAAAGAATTAAGGGATAAATTCATTAAAGAAGTGAATGAAAATAAGAAGGAGTTTTACTTAGATGTTCTCACCACTCACAAAAAATTTGATACTAATTATAAAGCAATAGACACTGTTAATTTTTCTTTAAACAATAATGAATCATCGGGTACTCAAAAGTTTTTTGCCTTAACCGGACCTATTTTGGACATTATTGAAAATGGATACACCCTTGTCGTTGATGAACTTGATTCTAAATTACACCCCAACTTGGTTTGCAAAATTGTATCGTTATTTAATTCTATGGAGTTGAATAAAAAGAATGCGCAACTCATTTTCAATACTCATGACACAAACTTATTGAGTTCGGGACTTTTTAGACGCGACCAAGTTTGGTTTACTGATAAAAATAAATTTGGTGAAGCCCGATTGTATTCTTTAGCCGATTTCAAATCAGATGAAGTCAGGAAAATAGAATCTTTTGAAGAGAATTATATAAGAGGAAAATATGGCGCTGTTCCTTATTTGGGCTTTTTTGATAACTTAATCAACATCGTACCGAAGTATGAAAATGAAGGACAAGAAAGCTGAACAAAAGGCGGCTAAACAAAAGCATTTAGAACAACTAAAAGCAAAAAGAAGGACGGAACCGAGTTTTGAAAGACCGGAACCTTTGTTAGTTGAAAAACCAACAATTTTGATTGTCTGTGAAGGTGAAAATACAGAGCCTTCTTACTTTAAACAGTTCAGACTTACCTCTGCCACCATAAAATCTATCGGAGAAGGCTACAATACGATTTCTTTAGTGAACCGAGCAAGAGAATTGTCCGAAAATAATAAGTATGACCAAGTTTGGTGTGTTTTTGATAAAGACGATTTTGACAACACCAACTTCAATAATGCTATTGTGATGGCAGAAGCTAATCAATTTGGTGTTGCTTATTCTAATCAATCTTTTGAATATTGGATCATACTGCACCTCGACGATCATCAAGGGGGTGGGATGCATAGAAAGGACTACAATCGCAAAATAAACAAACTGTTAAAGCCATACAAGTTGACTTATGACGGAGTTGATAGCAAAATAATAACAGAAGAAATTTTTGAGCTATTAGACGGGATTGATGAAAAAACAGGAAGGGAAAGAAAACAATTAGCCATAGACAGAGCGGAAAGAAACTACCAACATTTTGACCATTCAAGCCCTGCAACAGAAGAGTCCTCCACTACCGTTTTTAGGCTCGTAGCTGAATTGCTTAAGTATGCTTAAACTACCTTGCTATTAAAATCAGTGTACTTCCGCATTGAAAGGAAACTATTTCCCCCCTCTCACCCCAACAACTCCATAACTTCCCCGATGCTTTCGACTGGACGCAGGCAGGAGTTGTTCTCGCAGACGTAAAAGAGGTTTTTACCTTCCACATATCGGTCTTGGAGAAGGCTGTACGGGCTTTTGTCATCGGTGGCGGCCATGACCAACACATTGGGCAGGTAGTTTTTGCTGAGTTGGAGGGCAAGTTGGGGGGCATCGGGACCAAGTATGGCTACTTCGCGGGCAGGGCTGATGAATTGCAGGGCTACTGTTGCCCATCGGGCAAAAGAGGTTGGGAATTTAAGCAGCGAAGTTTCGATGGCTTTAACGATATGGGCCGATTGTTCGATGTATTCGGGGTGGTCTAGGATAAGGCCGAGTTTTTTTAGATTGGCGGCCATGGTCGAATTGCCCGAAGGGGTGGCACTGTCGTAAAACTCCTTTTTGCGCACCACCACATCGGTTTGAAACTTGGGGGTGTAGAAAAAGACATGGGCATCGGGGTCGGTAAAATTGTCTTGCACAAACCGAAGGTAGGAATCGGCTATGCGGGGGAGTTGCTCGTCTAAGGTGATTTCATAGACCGCCAACACGGCTTCTATCAAAAAAGCGTAATCGTCTAAAAAGGCGGGATTTTGGGTTTTACCATCCTTATAAGTATGAAACAAAGCAGGGGCATTGCCATTATCTGCAAACTTTTCTAAAAGGAATTGCAGGTTTTTTTGAGCGGCAGTTTTATAAGTTTCGTTTCCGATGGCTTGATATGCCTTGGCATAAGCAGTGGTCATTAAGGCGTTCCAACCTAAAATAATTTTATCGTCCAAGCCGGGTTTTACCCTTTCTTGCCTATGAGCCATCAACATGCGCTTGCATCGGCGAAACATGTTTCTCAGTTGTTCGATGCTGTATCCCGTTTTGTCGGCAAAGCTTTTGTAGGTATATTTTCTGTTCAGGATGTTTTTACCCTCCCAATTTCCATTGGAAGTTACGCCGTAAAAAGCATTGAAAACGGCGGCTTCGTCATTCAAGATGTTGTCAATTTCGGGTTTGTCCCATACGTAGTATTTACCTTCCACTCCTTCGGAATCTGCATCGTAAGAGGCGTAAAAACCTCCTTCGGACGACGTCATTTCCCGTTCTATAAAAGCGAGGGTCTCCTCGATGGTTTCTTTGTATTCGACTTTGCGGGTGATTTTGTAGGCATCGGTTAAAAGGTCAATCAACAAAGCATTGTCATACAGCATTTTTTCAAAATGGGGCACAAGCCATTGGTTATCTACGGAATACCTTGCAAACCCTCCGCCGAGGTGGTCGTAAATGCCGCCGTCACACATTTTGTTGATGGACAACAGGGCGTGTTGGAGGGCGGTTTTATCTTTGGTGTAATGATGGTAAAACAAAAGCCATTGCAAATTCATGGTGCCGGGAAACTTGGGTGCTGCCCCGAAACCGCCGTTTTCTTTGTCAAACCGCTGTTTAAACCGAACGAACAGCATCTCGGCGGTATCTTTTTCAAAGGGTTGTTCTACTTCGAAGTCAAGCAAGGCAGATTCGAAAACGGCTTTGTCTTGCGCCATGATTTGATAGGTCAATTGGTTGGCTTGGGCTTCTATGTCCTGTCTTTTTTCGGAAAATGTTTTGACGATGCTTCTTAGCAAAGTAAGCCAATCAGGCCTGCCATAACCCGGGCGAGGAGGAAAGTAAGTACCTCCATAAAAGGGGCGGCCATCGGGAGTAAGGAAGCAATTGAGCGGCCAACCGCCGCTGCCCGAAATTGTGGTTAGAGCATCCATATATATATTGTCCAAATCGGGGCGTTCTTCGCGGTCCACTTTGATGTTGACAAAATGCTCATTCATAAACGCTGCCACTTCTTCGTTTTCAAACGACTCGCGCTCCATCACATGACACCAATGACAAGCTGCATATCCGATGCTGATGAGGATGGGCTTGTCTTCGGCTTTTGCTTTAGCAAGGGCTTCGTCCGACCAAGGGTACCAATTGACCGGATTATGGGCATGTTGTAAAAGGTAGGGGCTTAACTCGTTGATTAAACGGTTGGTATGTTTGTTTGGAGGAGGAATCATCTTTTAATGGTTAATGGTTAACGGTTAGTGGTTAATGAGAAACTATTCCCTTTAGGTTGTAAGATAGCATAGTTTGAATTGGATTGTCTGTAGGGACACATACAATAGCGGGAAGGGGGAAACCTGATTACCTTAATAAAAAAAGCATCAAATAAACACACAAACCTTATTACCTGATTATCAACACGGTAACAAGTAAACTCACAAACATTGTAAATAAGGTAATAAGGTTGAGAGGATAAGATATTGCTCTGTTACTAAGGTAATAAGGTTGAGACGCAATATATTGAAACCGGCAAACTCATCGGGATTACAGGCTCTAACAGCATAAAGGGAATAGTTAGCCCATATCTAACCTATCCATGTTTTGGTGTTTTTGCCTTTTGCATTTTAATGATTGAGTGTATTGTCCTTCATCGGAGGGATTAACCATTAACCACTAACCATTAACCACTAAAACTAAGCATGTTCGGCCAAAAAAATGTCAATGGCTTGGGTGATGGAGGTGATGCCGGGCGCGGGCGCCATAAAATCGAGGCGATACCCGGCATCTGTTACCGCCTTTGCGGTCGTGGGGCCATACGCACCAATGCAAAGTTCGCCCTGAACAAAACCGGGGAAGTTTTCGATAATTGATTTAATGCCGATGGGACTGAAAAAAACGGCCATGTCGTAAGCGTGTAAATCCAAACCGGTTAAGTCTTCAGCTACGGTTTCAAACATGATGGCAGGGGAGAAATTATAGTTCTCATCTTTGAGATACAACTCGATATTGTCTTTTCGGTCGGCGGCACAGGGGAATAGGAATTTTTCGGTTTTGCGGTGTTTTTTCAGCATTTCTTTCAGCCCTTCAATGGAGCTGTTTTTGTCAAAAAAAACTTTTCTTTTTCTGAAAAGGATGAACTTTTGAAGGTAGAGTGCGATGGATTCCGACACGCAAAAGTATTTGGTGGCGGGAGACATTTTTGACTTCATTTCATCGCAGAGGCGAAAAAAATGATTGACGGCATTGCGGCTGGTAAAAATAACAGAGGTATATTCGTTGGGCACTACACGGGCTTTGCGAAAGTCTTTTGCTAACAACCCTTGCACTTTAATAAACGGTTTGAAGCTAATGTTAACATGGTATTTTTCCATGAGCAGGTGGTAAGGTGTTTTAACACCCGGCTCGGGTTCAGGCTGCGAAACTAAGATGTTTTTGATTTTTTTATGTCCACTTTGATTGCCTGTAGTGATAGTCATACTGTCCGCAATTGATTAAGGGGTTATTAGTGGAGGTGCTCACGTAAGGTACTTGGCAGCTACTTTTACCAACACCAAAACAGGGGCTATTTCGAGGCCGCAAAGGTACAAAAAAAAGTGGAACTTATACGTCCATATAAACTCTTTAACTATGGAAATGCCCCGATAGTAAATGAATCCGATAAATAGGATGATATTTAAACCGGACATGTAAAGCGCAATAGTTTGTATCCAAATACTGCCAAAAGCCAAAAATAATAAAACAGGCAAAAGGAAAATGCTGAAAACCACATTAATCATCCGCGTATTGAACAAAAAGAAATGGATGGATTCGGAGATGGGCAGGATAATCGCCAAAAAAACAAGGATGATGCGATGTAGGACTAGATAGATACCTACCCCTGTTACCAACCCCCCAAGCAGCAACAGGTCGTTTACCTGTGTCATTTTACCAAAAAAAGTTGCGGTCAGATAGACGAACAGCCCAAAGATGGCGATGGGTAAAAAAAAGAGGATGGCATTTAATACAAAATTTGAATGGTTGAAGTCTTTGTAAAATTGCCTTGCGATGTAAATATTGAAGACTGCTTCGTGCAACTTGTCTATATACTTGGTATAGGAGTTTAGCAAATAGGCATAGATAAAGGCGATACCCAAAAAGATGTAAAACAAAAAAGTCTTTGTCTTGGGCGGCGTGCGCAAGGGCTGTAAGATTAAGGTTGTTTCTATGTCCGCTCCGGTGATTTCGGGCAATCCTTGTATGTTATGCCAAAGTTGGGGAGGGGGTGGGAGAGGAGGGGGGAGGGCTTCGACTAAACTATCCGCAACCGCAAAGAGAATGTCTGTAGAGGGCGGGGGACTATTTGACAGTGCTAAACTGTCTGCCGTTTTATGGAGTGATTGTTCAACAAGGAGTTTAAGGGTAGCAATGCGCAACAAGTAGGCTTTACCAACCGTATCGTTAACGACTACTTGGACGGGTTTGATATAACAGGTGGTGTCAGTATAGAATGTAGTGGTGTCGGTGGGGAGGGTCGTTTCCTGCCCTTGCAGCCAAAGGGGTATTAAACCGAAACACAACAAAAGAATAAGTTTTTGCACCATCTGGGTTGGGGATGCTTTTATGGGCATCCTCGCCGCAAAGATACTTTATTTCTATCTCTTGCGGGTAGTAGAGGGCAAAGTGTGACGGGTTTTGATAAATGCTAAGGGCTATCGGGGTTTTACCTGCCAAAGGTGATTCCACCCCACTCCTCATCAATCGGTTTTCTTTTGGTTAAATACTCTGAGCATCATTCTGATGTCCTCCAGTTGCTCTTTCAGTTCTTGTTGCTCTTTGTATAACCAACCTACGGCGGCAATCAACAACACCAACACGATGGTGGAAACAATGGCGGCTAAACTGCTGCCGCTGCTGTTGCCGGTCGTGGTGGCGGGTTCGTCTTTTATCGTTTCCGTTTCTTTGACGGCGGGAGTTTCATTGTCGCTTTCGCCCCCTGTGGCGGCCGTGGTTTTAGGTTCGTCAACGGGGATTCTTTCTTTGGCCTTGTCGCCGCCGTAGGTGTTTTTACCAATTTCCAACAGGGCTTTGTTCACAATACCCGCTATTTCGCGGGTCAATTGGGCATTGCTTTTTTCAAAATCGCGGCAGACCGAGTTGGTCGGTTTGGCGTATTTGTTGCACAATTTACCATAGTCTTCATTGGCATAAGCGGCCAACTCATCCAGTGCGTTTTCAAACACAAGGTATTCGCTGGGGTTGTCAATCCCGTTCTTATAGCCGTTGATGGTCGCCACGATGTTCAGAATTTCTTGCTTGTATCCCTTGGTTTGGTTTTCCTGTATCTTTTTTACCTCGCGAACAATGACTTCATAACTGCAAGTGTTGATATTTTTAGCCAAAAAACCCCGTTCAAAACTGGTCAGCATTTTTTTGGCGGCGGCACAGTTGATGTTGTCAACGGCCTTTTTGTAAGTGTCTAACTGACCCTGTGCAAATGCGAGGGAATGGATAAACAGGGCGGTCATCATCAATAAAAGGGTAACCGATTGTCGCATGGCTAATAAGGTTTGGTGGAACATTAGAAACAAGTAGCAGGGGGGATGGTTGAGAATAAACATGTCCTTCGTAAAAGTATCAATTTCTGTGGTAAAACTAAAGGATTATTTTATCTTGTCAATAGTTTTTTGATTTGGGACGCTAAAAAACAGCCGCACAACGAGGTCAATCCTCTTTTGGGAAAGATTTACTTGGTTGTCTATAGCCATCAACGCCGTTACCCATACTACCTTTTTATTTCCTGCCTTTCTATACCTCCAATGCCTTACCCCCTACTGCCCATGTTGCGCGGAATGGGGCTATTCCACCCTGCTATCCACCTCGCCATCGGAAAATTGGGTGCTCAGGAGGTCGCCTTTTTGCAACTTGGCAGAACTGCTCACTGCCTTCCCGTGATGACGGGTAATGGTAAAACCCCGTTTGAGCAGGGCATCTATGTTGATGAGTTTAGTGGCCTGCTCTAAGTGGTTGAGCCGCATTTCGTGGTTTTGAAGGTAGCGTTTTGCTGCGCGGGAAATCGCGAGGAGTTGGGTTTGGAGGTGTTGACTGTTTTGCTGCAATTTTTGTTTGCTCAGGGATTGCAACCGCGTAGTGGCGGTTTGCAGCCGGTAATTGTGTTGCTGAATAAACCGCCCGCTAAGTTTTTCAATCTTCGCAAAACGGGTGAGTATCGCGCTTTCAAAGACCATAAAAGTTTGGAGGATATACTCGGCAACGGCAGTGGGGGTCTTTAACGAGGTATGCGCCACCATATCGGCCACCGTTTCGTCTTGTTGATGACCGATGCCCGTCAAGACCGGCAACGGACAATTGGCAATGGCCACCGCAATTTGGTAATTGTTAAACGCCTCCAAATCCAGCTTACTGCCGCCCCCGCGGATAATCACCACCGCATCGAACCGTTCCCGTTGCGCGCCAATGACTTCCAACTGCGCTATCAACTCCTGTTCCACCCCGTCTCCCTGCATCAACGAAGGGAACAGCGTGGTGTGCAAACGATACCCGTAGGGATTATGGGAAGTATGGTTCATAAAATCGCCATAGCCCGCAGCCGTAGCCGAAGAAATGACCGCAATGCGCTGCAACACCGAAGGCATCGGCAACTTCCCGTTCCGCCCGATATGCTCCTCGGCGGTCAGCCGTTGAATAGTGGCCAATCGCCGCAACTCCAATTCGCCCATCGTAATCGAGGGGTCTATATCGGTCATGATGATTTTTAACCCATACACCTCGTGGTAATCTACCGACCCCCGCAGCAATATCTTGTTCCCCGCTTTGAGCAAATTGGGCAGGTCGCTGCCAAATTTTTGGCGCAACAGGTTGTAAGTGCCTGCCCAAATCACCCCGTTCGATTTGGCCGAGATATTGGCTTGGTTTTTTTCCACCAAATCCAAATACCAATGCCCCCCGCTACCGGCCATCTTTATAGCCGCTATTTCGGCCACCACCCATACATTGGGGGTAATGCCGTCCGACAAAACCGTCTTTATCTGCCGGTTCAACTCGGCAAGGGTAATATAATCCATATCATTTTTTGTATGGCAAAGATAGACCCATTTTACAACGGTTAACACCGTAGTACCATAAAAAAAGAATGAATTTGTTGGGTTTTTGCCCGAATCTTGGAGATCCTGGGAAGAAAATTGGACATCCCGGAATGAATTTAGGACGTGCCAGAATGAATTTAGGACGTGCCGGAATGAATCTGGGACGTGCCGGAATGAATCTGGGACATGCCGGAATGATTCTGGGACGTGCCGGAATGATTCTGGGACGTGCCGGAATGATTCTGGGACGTGCCGAAATGATTCTGGGACGTGCCAAAATGATTCTGGGACGTGCCAGAATCATTATTTTTTGTCCCAAATTCATTCTGGGACCTCCCAAATTAATTCTAGAAGTGCCTAAAAACTAACTTTTTGCTTATGTTTTAAAGGGAAAATGAGCTGCAAGGCCTTATTTTTAAGGCATTGACAAACTAAAGGGAGATAGCAATCATGTAGCATACAAATGCGATTGCCGATAAAGTGCCAAGCGCAACCTTATTACCTTAGTAACAGGGTAATTTTATATCATCTAAACCTTATTACCTCGTATGTTTGCCCCAGTGATGCAAAGTAGTGCTTTTTAAG
>CALCIK010000202.1 GCA_937907475.1 uncultured Bacteroidota bacterium
GAAGAACTGAAAAAATCTGTTTTACAAAAGGCGTTTAGTGGGGAATTAAAAGTGTCTGAATTAGAATTTGTTGGATTAAAGGATGATAGGATTATTGAAAAGGGAAAGGAAAAGGGAGGGAATTAGAATCCTACAATTCTACAATCATAAAAATCTTAATTCTGACAATGAACGAACAACTATCCATCATTCCAATTGACTTGTTGGCAGCATACAAGCTACAAGTAAATATACATCTGCAATCTGCTTTTGAAAGTTTGAAAGATGCAGAAATATCTACCGATAGTTTTAGTTTTTATACTTCGGTCTCGTCTGTTTTTTCGAGCAAAATAGAAGGCGAAGAAATAGAATTGGACAGCTATATTAAGCACAAGAAATTCGGCATTGAGTATTTACCTGATTACACAAAAAAAATTGATGACCTTTACAATGCCTACACCTTTGCCAAAACCAATGTGCTTAACAAAGCCAACATTAGTGAAGCCCATAAATTATTGAGCAAACATTTTGTGGCTTTACACCTGCAAGGCAAGTTGCGAACATCAAATATGTATGTGAGTACCCCTGATGGCAAAATAGAGTATGTGGCAGCTACACCTTTTGAAATACCGGATGAAATGGAAAAATTTTACAGCGATATAGCAGTATTATTAAAACAGGAGTTGAGCATAGTCGAAACTTTCTTTTTTGCTGCCATGCTACATTTAGTATTTGTAAAAATTCATCCGTGGAATGATGGAAACGGGCGAAGTGGAAGATTGATTGAAAAATGGTTTTTAGCCCAAAAGCTGGGCGATAAAGCATGGTTTGTACAAAGTGAAAAATATTATTATCAGCAACATCAAACCCATTACAAAAACCTTCGCTTATTAGGTTTGGAATATCCCGATTTAGATTATTCAAAAGCGTTGCCATTTTTAATGATGCTCCCTAATTCAATAAATATCAACAAATGAACGAAGCAGATACTAGAGCAGAACTCATAGACCCCAAGTTAAAGGCTTGTGGTTGGGGCGTTGTAGAGGGTTCTAAAGTTCTTCGTGAATACAATATTACAGACGGTAAAATACAAACAGGCGGTAAAAGAGCTAAAAAACTCACAGCCGATTATGTGTTGGTGTATAGAGGCATCAAGTTGGCAACAATTGAAGCCAAAGCCGATGAATTGGAAGTTGGTGAAGGGGTGGCACAAGCCAAACAATATGCCGATAAACTCAATTTAGAAACTACCTACTCCACCAATGGAAGAGAGATTTACAGCATCTGCATGAAAACCGGAGTCGAAGAGTTAGTAACAGATTATCTAACACCCGATGAGCTTTGGGAAAAAACCTTCCCTTCGACTGGCTCAGATACCGTTTCGGACATTGAGCGAAGTCGAAATGCCGAAGCGTGGCGTTTAAAATTTGCCGATGTTCCGTTTGAAGATTTTGGCGGTTCCAAAAAAGCAAGATATTATCAGGAAATTGCGGTCAACAAAACCTTAGAAGCAGTTGCCAATCAAGCCAATCGGATATTATTAACCTTAGCCACAGGCACAGGAAAAACATTTATAGCCTTTCAAATTGTATGGAAACTGTTTTACACCCGTTGGAACTTGTCTTCGATAACCTCAGACACCGATGAAAACGGCAAGCTGGTTCGTGAGCCTGTCGAACGAAGACCACGCATTTTGTTTTTAGCAGACAGAAATATTTTAGCCGACCAAGCCTTCAATGCTTTTTCAGCATTTGCCGATGATGCTAAGGTACGCATCAAACCGAGCGAGGTAAAAAAGAACGGTCGAGTTCCCACAAACGGCAGCATCTTCTTTACCATCTTCCAAACCTTTATGACCAATGCTAAAGTGGTAAAGAAAATAGAATCAACCGAACCAATTTCTTTAGCAGCAGAGCCTATTGTTGAATTCGGAACGGAACAATACAATTTTGGACAATATCCGAAAGACTATTTTGATTTTATCATTATTGACGAGTGCCACCGTGGAGGAGCAAACGATGAAGGAAATTGGAGAGGCATTTTAGATTATTTTTCGCCAGCCGTTCAGTTAGGTTTAACCGCAACGCCCAAACGCAAAGACAATGTGGATACTTACAAATACTTTGGCGAACCCGTTTATGTCTATTCGCTGAAAGAAGGTATCAACGATGGTTTCCTTACGCCATTCAAGGTCAAACGCATCAAAACCACGCTGGATGATTATATCTACACCAGCGATGATTATATTATAGAAGGTGAAATAGAAGAAGGTAAACTTTACACCGAACCCGACTTCAACAGAATAATTGAGATAAAAGAAAGAGAGGCAAAACGTGTTCAGATTTATATGGACGATGCCAACCAAAAAGAAAAGGCAATTATTTTTTGTGCCACACAAGACCACGCTGCGGCAGTTCGTGATTTGGTCAACCAATACAAAAAAAGCACCGACCCAAATTACTGTGTTCGTGTAACGGCAAACGATGGCGAAATTGGTGAACAGTTTTTACGAGAGTTTCAAGACAACGAAAAAACAATCCCGACCATTTTAACCACTTCTCAAAAACTCTCCACAGGCGTTGATGCAAGAAATATCCGCAACATCGTATTGATGCGCCCGGTAAATTCCATGATAGAGTTTAAACAAATTGTAGGGCGGGGAACACGTTTGTTTGATGGTAAAGAGTTTTTTACAATTTACGATTTTGTGGATGCTTACCATCACTTTTCCGACCCTGAATGGGATGGTGAACCATTAGAACCTGAACCAGAAGGCGAGCCGCAACCACCAAAACCACCATGCAAAGTTTGCGGTCAAAGTCCTTGTATTTGCGAAAAGCCACCAAAAGAACCTTGCCCAATTTGTGGTGAACTGAATTGCAATTGCAACAAGCGACAAAAGATAAAAGTGAAGCTGAAAGACGGAAAGGAACGTGAAATCCAGCACATGATTTCTACTTCTTTTTGGAGTGCAGACGGTAAGCCTATTTCGGCAGAAGAATTTTTGAACAACCTGTTTGGTGAATTGCCCAATCTTTTCAAAAGCGAAGAAGAATTACGGATACTTTGGAGCAATCCGATGACGAGAAGGACACTATTAGAAAAATTAGATGCCGCAGGTTTTGGGAAAGAAGAACTGACCAATTTGCAAAAAATCATTGACGCTGAAAAAAGCGACTTGTTTGATGTGTTGGAATACGTCTTTAACAGCGACTTCAAACCCATGACAAGAGAAGCAAGAGTTGCAGCAGCACAAGCGACAATTTTTGCATTGCTTAATAACAAACAAAAAGAGTTTATAGAATTTGTGTTGAGTAAATACATTGAAACCGGTGTAGAAGAACTTGACCAAGAAAAACTACCCATCTTGCTGACAAATAAATATCAATCGTTGGAAGATGCCAAAGAGATTTTAGGAAACGTTGGCGATATAAGTAAGTTGTTTATTGAATTTCAACAACATTTGTATAATCAGAAAGTAGCGTAATGACTGGACGCAGCCGACATACAGCCAACGCTTCGCAGGCATACACATTTGCTAGCCGCACAAGCCAACGGGGTTCGTGCTTCGCAGGCACTTTTGTGCAAGGTGGAAGTTCAGTTCTCCGAATAAAGTTTAGTGCTAATAATCCCCGCCCATCGCAAATCTGCAAAACGTTACCTTCAAACTTACCCTTTATTCTTGCAAAGACTTTACCATTCAATTAGACGATATTGACAAGTTTATACCCCGTTAACAATTAAACAACGGAACACTGTATTACCAAAAAAGCCCTTGCCGGAAATGGTGAGGGCTTTTTTTGTTAGGTTGGGTTAAAAAAACACAAACTATTGGAGGATAAATTAATAACAGTTATATTGCCACAGATTTTCATAGTTAAGCTTTTGCAAGTACTAATGTAGTCTGAACCTATGTTAGCATCATTCAAGGATTGTTGGGTCATAACGACTTTAAAACGACCGAGTACTATACACATGTAAGCAACCGAACCATTCAAAGAGTGCAAAGTCCACCGGATTCGCTTTATTTAACAAAAATGGGTAAAAAAGTTGCGTTAATATTTTAGTTATGCGTCATGCTTGGACGACATCGGAACCTCAACCTGACTGTAAGAAACGAACTTTGACAAACACAGTTTAACAAGACGAATAAGAGTAAACCCAATTCCGCCATTTTTGATTTCGCAATAAATATTTAAAGTAAAACGATAAATATTATTTGTTTTAATTGAAATTGCTTCTATCTTTGCGCCATCAAACAATTAAAATTATAGCAAAATGAGCAAATCAAAAATCTCCAATCTCATCCTAATCAAATCAGTTTTGTGGGGAGCAATCTTTTTTTCAGCGTTAGCTTTAGTGTATCACATCAGATGGTTCATTCCGTTTTTACAGGACAACACAAACGGAGTTGTTCCTAATCAACAAATGCCTTTCATTTGGTTTGTTGTTCAAATTTGCAACAACATCATTTTTCTATTCGTTGGCTTTCTATTATTCAAACTTTTTAGAAAGTATCAACAGATAGGTTTTTTTGACAGCGAAAGTTTAAAAGCATTTGACGGTGTGATAATTTCTTGTATCGGACTTGCTTTATTAGGGGCAGTCCAAATTGTATCAAACAATTTTTACGAAGTTCACTTCAACCAGTGGGCTTCAGTAGTAAGCGTTTCTAATTTATTGTTTCGTTCTTTCACCAAACTTTTAATTTTTCAGGAACCGCAAACAATGTATTTTCTATTAGCGATAATTTTGTGGGCAGTAAAACAATTTGTGACAAAAGCGTTGATTGTTAAAAATGAAAACGAAGCATTCGTATAACTCATGGCTATAATAATCAACTTAGATGTAATGATGGCAAAGCGTAAGATGACACTCAACGAACTTTCGCAAAAGGTTGGACTTACGACAGTAAATCTATCCATCTTGAAAACAGGGAAAGCAAAAGGTGTTAGGTTTGATACGCTTGAATCAATTTGTAAAGTTCTTAAATGCCAACCAGGCGACATCTTAGAATATAGAAATTGATTGAACAAGAAACAAACAGTTGTGCGAACTTCGGGCAGACGAACTCCGAACGAGTAGTAGCACGAACGCATAACAGCACATTTGCAATAGGCGGGGTTTCGCACTCCGGAGACAGTTTTGTGGTTACAGAAAGTTCAGTTCTCCGAATTAACATTTGTAATAAAAAGATTAGTCATAGCAAATCTTTAAACATTATGTTCAAACAAAAAAAAAATGAACTTCAGAAAAAAATTTACAGTGCTGGTAATTATGTGTATGTTCAACTTTATAGGTTGCAAGACAATCCCTGACAATGCATATGCAATCAGACCTTTTGATAAAGTTCGTTATTTAGGTAAATGGTATGAGATTGCAAGGTTTGATTTTAAGTTTGAAAAGAACCTTATTTATACAACTGCTGATTATACTCTAAATTCTAATGGAAGCATTAAGGTAGTTAATAGAGGATATAATACTGTTTCTAATGAATGGAAACAAATAGCAGGGAAAGCAAAATTTGTTGGTGCAGATTCGATTGCCATGCTTAAAGTTTCTTTTTTTGGACCCTTCTACGGAGGATATAATGTCATTGCAATTGACCCGGACTACAAGTATTCATTAGTTTGCGGAAACAACTTGGACTATTTATGGATATTATCAAGAGAAAAATACATTCCTGAAGAGATAAAAAGTAAGTATTTAGATATAGCTAAAGGCATAGGTTTTGATACAGGAAGACTATTATGGATTAAACAAGAGGAATAACTATCTGCATAAAACACTGGTTTGTGTAAGTTGGCGGGCAGTGCGAATAGAAACATTTGAGCATTTTAGAAACCTTGTTGATGGCAGACAGTTTTCGGTTTTGAAAGCACAACAACGCAAAGCCCGAAAATCGTTACCTTCAAACTTACCCTTTATTCTTGCAAAGACTTTACCATTCAATTAGACGACTTTGAAGAGTTTATGATTCGGTAGCAACTAAACAAAGGTACATTGTATTGCCAAAAAGCCCTTGCCGGAAATGGTGGGGGCTTTTTTATGTTGTATGACTTTTGTGGTTTGTTGGGAAATAGTTATGTTTGTGGAGTGGTTTGTCATTACAGAAGCCATATTTTTAATGCCTTTGTAACTTAAACCTGTATAGAAAATGAAAAAAGAGATAATTTCTAAACTTCACAGTAGCTTTGAGTTAGCAGTAAATCAAAGCGAGGGAGTTGAATTTTGGTTTGCAAGGGACTTGCAAATACTTCTGGGATACACACAATGGAGAAATTTTTTGTTGGTCATAGATAAAGCAAAAACCGCCTGCACTAATGCCAAACAAGAGGTTTTAGACCATTTTGCTGATGTCGGCAAAATGGTTGATGTAGGTTCGGGAGCAAAGAGAGAAATTGACGATATTATTCTTACAAGATACGCCTGTTATCTGATTGCTCAAAATGGCGACCCACGCAAAGATGAAATTGCTTTTGCAATGAATTACTTTGCAGTGCAGACAAGAAAGCAGGAACTTTTAGAGCAACGGTTAAAAGAATGGGAACGACTGCAAGCAAGAGAAAAACTAACCATTTCAGATGTGTCGGCTCCCTATTCCCTTAAATTTCACTCTGCAAAGCTGTCCACACTAGAAAAGAAGCCCTATCTTTAAACCGATTTTATTGGACGTATGTACCGAACACGTTTGACCACTTCTGAATTACAGATCACCCCTACCCGCATTAGCCTTTTCTACGGCATTACACTAAGCTTCCCTGCTTTAAGGCGCAAAGTCCTTGTGGCCTTTGCGCTATTCCTGTTTTCTTGCCTCCCTTCCTCCGCCCAAGAAATAAAAGAATACCGCCCATTTGAATATGCCTTAAAAACAAAAACGAAGTTCGGATCCTTAAAAATTCGACCCAAAATAAAAACCTATTCCCCTTTCAAGCCCTTTGCAGCAAGCGATTCGAGCTACCAATCGAACCCTGAAACAGGTATAAGCTTCGAAGCCCCAACCTTAAACCATGGCTACGAATTTAGTATTCCGGTAGACAAAGCCCTTCCCATTTTCGGACTTGGCGAACAGTATTCACACCTCTGCCTAAACGGAAAAAAGGCCTATGTAATTACCGAAGAACAAGGTATCGGAAGAGGGGACCAGAAATTAAGCAAGCTCACCAAAATGATTGGTATCAGTGGTGACGAATTTTCATCTTACTGCCCTATTCCCATCCTTTACATCGGCAACCAACATGCCCTGATCATCGAGGATCTGACCTATGCCGAATTCGACTTTACCAACCAAAACGAAATCAGAATCAAGGTTTTCGACAACACGTTTCGTATCCTTCAGTTACAGGCCAAAACCCTACCTGAACTCGTAAGTTCGCTTACCCAACGCTACGGCCGCATGGGTTACCTACCCGATTGGGCCTATACTACTTGTTTCGGATTGCAAGGAGGCAGCAAAAAAGTAGAAGCCATACTCCAAAAGGCCCAACAACTTCAGCATCCCATTGGTTCGGTTTGGATTCAGGATTGGGTAGGAAGGCGCAAAACCCGATTGGGAAGCCAGTTAAATTGGCAATGGCAGGTGGATAGTGTGTCGTATCCCGATTTTCGCAATTGGATACGGAAAATGAACCTACAACACATCCAGGTCTTGGGCTATGTCAACCCCTTTTTGGCTACCGAAGGTCCACTTACCAAAACCGCCCTCGAAAACCATTACCTCGTAAAAAATCCAAAAGGCAAGCCCTACATTGTGCCTACAGGTGGCTTCAAGGCCTACATGCTCGACCTTACCAACCCCCAAGCCGTGCTGTGGATTAAAAACATCATCAAAACCAACATGGTAGAGGCCGGACTGGCAGGCTGGATGGCCGATTTTGGCGAATGGCTCCCCTTGGATGCAAAACTTTTCAATGGTATGGAAGGCCGTGAATACCATAACCAATATGTGGTAGATTGGGCAAAATTGAACAGGGAAGTAATTCGGGAGTGTGGTAAAGAAGACAGTTTGTTGTTTTTCAACCGATCGGGGTCCTTGTTTACCGCCCAATGGTCAACCATGCTTTGGTGCGGCGACCAAATGGTCAACGATGGCAAAAACGACGGAATGCCTTCAGCCATAAACGCCTTGATCAGCTCGGGCATAAGCGGTATACAGCTCAACCATGCCGATATTGGTGGCTATGCCGGCACCGACAACTTTTTAATTCGCATAAAAAGGAAAGAAGACCTGCTAAAACGTTGGATTGAATGGTCGGCTTTTACCCCCTTTTTCAGAACACACGAAGGCCTTATGCCCGATAAGTTTGCCCAAGTTTATGCCAACGATACCATCGCGGCCTTTTTTGCCCATTACGGTCGGATACATGCCAAACTTAAGCCCTACCTCCAACAGCTCAGCTTAGAAGCCCAAAATTCCGGATTTCCGTTTGTTCGACCTTTGTTCTTTCATTATCCGTCCGAAAAGGAGAGCTACCAACAAAACTATACCTTTCTGCTTGGCGAAGAGTTATTGGTCGTTCCGGATATTAAGCTGCCCAATCAAACCACTTTTTACCTCCCGCCTGGAACTTGGCTTGATTTGAAAAGCGGCCTTGTCCTCGAAGGAGGGATTACCCTTCAACGCTCCGATTTTAAGGTTTATGCCAAAAAGGGAGGCCCAAACGAAGCTTTGTTTTTGCACTTGTTTAGCGACAATTAGGCCAATAATCGAAAAGGCCTTTTTTTTCACCCATACCAAAGGTGGAAATGCAAAACCTAAAGCCCAATTAAGCCAACCTAACGCCAAAACAAAAGACATAATTTATCCAGCTACAGGGCGGTTTTACAGCGGTTTCAACAACAACCGGGCAAATTTAAAATACCATTTGGTAACGACATTACTGAATTAGTGTTATGGTTGCGGGAATTTGTATGGGACTTATACCCACAGACAAATGAACTTATCTATGACAATTATAACGCAGTTGCATTTGGTTGGTCACCGACAGACAAAGTAGGACACACTTTTTGTTCTATTGCAATTGGTCGGACAAGCAAGAATATTCATTTCGGTTTTTATTGGGGTGCTGAACTTGCTGACCCAGACAAAATTTTATTGGGACAAGGAAATCAGTATCGCTACAGTCTTGTTACAGACAAAAAAACTTCCCTAAAACCTACATTAAAAAACTTTTGAAAGAAGCATATGCAAATTCATTGGCAAAAGTTAAAGACACGAAACAAATTTTGAACGGACAGACAATAACAAAATCTATTTCAGAAAAAAAACGAGACAAGAAAACTAAAACGACAATTACTAAAAAGAAATGAGTGACTTAATAACAGAAAGTCGAATGCCAGCCACTAACAGCACATTTGCAATAGGCGGGGTTTCGTACTCCCCAGATAGTTTTGTGGTTCGATAAAAGCTAAAATAGGTAAGTTGTCAAATCATTAGCCCTTGCCGGAAATGGTGGGGGCTTTTTTTTAGTTGTGTTAAAATTAATTTTCAAACTATTGGGGAATAAATTTAAAGTTGTTATATTTACATCGATTTAATTACTTAACTTTTTAAGTTGCACTACAAAAGCCAAATGGTACGCATAAAATATGCGGCTATCCGAGTGGAGAGGTGTTGAATTTATTGAGATAATGTGGAGAACTGCGATAAAGCAAAACCTACCCGAGTTGGCATTTGCTCTAGGACAAAGAAGTTTATGCCAACCTAAAAACCAATTTCAACCCTTTATCTATTAATAACGGCGAACCCCAGTGGACTGAAAAAACACAAGTCATCCTACCGCCACCATAGCAGATGCTTCCGTAAAAGAAGCAAACATTGTTGACCGACACAAAGAACCACCAAACAAGGCAGTAAATAACCTAAAGGTGGAAACCCATACTAACCCCTAAAATAAACTAAACTTCATATTGCAAATCTTCCACCTCAAAAAGAATACTGCCACATCATTATCAACGGCAAAGATATCGGCTTTGAAAAAGAATTCAACAAAAAAACACTTTAGTTATTCCAAAAACTTCTCATAAGGAGGAATATGCTCGCATGTGCATAGGGCTTGCTATCGCATAAAAAATAATTGACGATCACAACGGCATCATTATCGCAACAAGCAAAGTGAATAGAGGACCAAACCAAATGTTTTTTCATTAAAAGAAAAAAAATTATTATAAAATGGCAAAAAATAAAGAGGAAACATTTCGCAAAACGCCAACGGGCATAAGCGGGCTGGATGAAATAACCAACGGAGGATTTCCCAAAGGCCGCCCGATTCTTATTTGCGGCAGTGCGGGTTGCGGTAAAACTTTATTTGCCGCGCAGTTTCTTATAAAAGGAATTACAGATTATAAGGAGCCGGGTGTATTCATGAGTTTTGAAGAAACCCCAAAAGACCTTGAAGATAATTTTATGTCATTAGGTTTTGATTTGAAAAAGTTACAGTCACAAAAGAAACTACATATTGACTATGTGCGCATCGAACGTTCAGAAATTGAAGAAACAGGCGAATATGATTTAGAAGGACTATTTATCAGGCTGAATTATGCCATTGATTCAATTGGCGCTAAACGGGTAGTGCTCGACACCATCGAGTCCCTATTTTCAGGTATGGGAAACATGACATTACTGCGTTCCGAAATCCGCAGATTATTTAGCTGGCTCAAAGAAAAGGGCGTAACAACCATCATTACGGGCGAAAGAGGCGAAAGTTCATTGACGCGGCAGGGTATGGAAGAATATGTTTCCGATTGCGTGATACTTCTCGATTTTAGGGTGATAGACCAAATTGCAACACGCAGATTGCGTATTGTAAAATACAGGGGAAGCATGCATGGAACAAATGAATATCCTTTTCTGATTGACGAACACGGTATTTCAGTGTTGCCCGTTACATCCTTAAAGTTAGATTACAAATCATCCACAGAAATTATATCTACGGGATTACCCGCATTAGACAATGCATTTTCAACTGGCGGAATTTACCGCGGCAGCAGCACCCTTATAACAGGCAATGCCGGCACTTCAAAAACAATTCTTGCTGCTCACTTTGCATTGAGCAGTTGTAATCGCAAAGAACGCACGCTCTATTTTTCGTTTGAAGAATCGCCCGACCAATTGGTAAGAAATATGGCGACCATCGGAATCAATTTTAAGCAAGCTATTCAATCAAAACTGCTTTACATTCATGCGTCAAGACCTTCGCTGCAAGGTTTAGAAATGCACCTGATGGTATTAAACAGATTATTAGCGGAGCTAAAACCACGCACCGTCATCATTGACCCCATCAGCAGTTTAATAACCATAGGCAACAGCAGTGAAGTAGGTGCTATGTTGGTTAGATTATTGGATACACTCAAAATAAATCAGGTAAACGCACTGTTCACATCACTTACCCATGACGGCTATACAGAATACAGCAATTCCAACATAGATGCAGTTTCTTCTCTTGCCGACACCTGGATAAATTTAAGGAACGAAGAACGCAACAACGAAAGGGTACGCAGTTTACTCATTGTAAAATCGCGGGGCATGGGTCATTCCAATAACCAACAGAATTTTACTATTACAGGTAAAGGAATTAATTTCACAACCACCAACAAAAAATAAAAAGCACATGCCAAAACCAGAAAAATGGGAACTGCGTTTATACATAGCCGGACAAACACCCAATTCAATACTTGCGTTGAAGAATATAACCAAGTATTGCAAGCAACATTTAGAAGGCAGATATGTTATCGAAGTAATTGACCTGTTAAAAAATCCTCAGTTAGCCGAAGGTGACCAGATATTTGCCATACCCACCCTTGTGCGAAAAGTTCCTGAACCACTAAGAAAAATAATCGGAGACCTCTCGGATGAAGAGAAGGTTTTAGTTGGTTTAAATATCCGCCCGATAGCTCATTAATTATTGCAACATGAAAAAAAAATTAAAGGATAAATCAATTATCGAAGCGAAGTTGGTTTTGAAACTATACGTTTCGGGAATGTCATCAAAATCAATGACAGCCATTGAAAATATTAAGTTGTTGTGTGACGAACATTTAAAAGGACGTTTTGAATTGGAGATAATAGATATTTATAAAAACCCAAAACTTGCTTCCGAACAACATATTGTTTTTAGTCCTTCCCTGTTGAAAAAATTACCCCTGCCCCAAAAAACTTTGGTGGGCACCTTATCCGATACCAAAAAAGTATTGAAATCTTTAGGCATAACATTCGAAAAATGATCGCATGAAAAACAAATTAACTGCCAAAGAATCTGCCTCAAAAATTATTGCGCTACAAAGCCGTCTGGATGAATACGAGCAGCTGATTGATGCTATTAAAGGAGGTGAAGTGGATGCCTTTGCATTAAGAACAAATAACCAATCCGCTATTTTCTCCATTCAAACCGTTGACTATGCGTATAGAATATTGGTTGAGAATTTTGGCGAGGGTGCAGTTAACTTATCCGAGGAAGGACTCATTCTTTACACCAACCATCATTTTCCTGAGCTTTTAAACCTTCCTTATGAAAGCATAATTGGAAACTCTTTTCTTCAATTTATACATCCCGAATCAAAAGAAACATTCAATGAGCTTTTTACGAACGGATTAACAGCGAACACAAAAGGTGAACTAAATTTATTTATTGCCGATAAAACAATTCCTGTTTATATTTCACTTACACCCTTATTTCCCGCAGTGGCAGCAGTTGGTATGATTATTACCGACTTAAGCGAAAAAAAGAAACATGAGGAAATGCTTCAAATGAAAAATGCTGAATTAGAAACAAAGAATAATGAACTTCAGGCATTTGCTTACGTTGCCAGTCACGATTTACAGGGGCCTCTTCGGAAAATTCAAATTTATATTTCACGTATCGTAGAAAAAGAAAGAGATAATTTATCTGAAAACGGTAAAAATTACTTGAAGATGGTGCAGGATTCAGCGCAGCGTATGCAGGCACTCATTCAGGATTTACTTGCCTATTCAAAAACCAATACTGCAGAAAGCAAATTTGAAAACACCGACCTTCAGCAAATTATCGATGAAGTGAAGGATGATTTAAAAGAAGAACTAAACGATAAACAAGCTACCCTTGAAGTCTCAGAACTGCATAAGGTCAACATCATCCCTTTTCAATTCCGTCAAATCATGCAAAATTTGATAGACAACGCATTAAAGTTTTCTAATCCTGCACAACCGCCACACATAATAATTAAAAGTGAAATAGCTATTGGAACAGCATTTAACAATGTTAAGCTCTCCCCTCAAAAAAGTTATTGTCACATTTCTGTTTCCGACAACGGCATCGGCTTTGAACCGGAGTATAAAGAAAAGATATTTGAAGTATTCTACCGCCTTTATACGCATACGGAATACAAGGGAACAGGCATTGGACTTGCTATTGTAAAAAAAATAGTTGACAACCATAACGGAGTTATTACAGCAACAAGCGAACTAACTAAAGGAACAACATTTGACATTTATATTCCCGTATAATTACAAATAACAAGCAATCAAAAACCAGTAACTACATATTCTTCTTTGTGATGATGATGAAGGCGACTATTTTATTATACCAACACACTTTACCAAAAGGAGCGCATTATTATCTCCAAAAAACAAATTCTGAAGTCCTTATAAAAACACTCCAACATACTTACTTTGTTAACACAAAAATAATTAGAGAAACTTTTCAATTAAATATTTAGAGAAATGGACAACGACCCGCTATTCATACTTCTTGCCGATGATGATGAAGCCGACCGCCTTCTTTTTACAGAAGCCTTCTCAGAATTAAAAATAAAACACATTGTTGTAACCGTCAACAACGGAGTGCAGTTAATGGACTATCTCAATAAAAAAGAAAACCAGTTACCTCAACTTCTTTTCCTCGACCTCAACATGCCATGCAAAAACGGCTTACAATGTTTGAAAGAAATCAGGAGCAATGAAAAACTAAAAGATATTTCAGTTGCCATTTATTCAACTTCAAATTCCGAAAAAGACATGGAAGAAACATTCTGTAATAGAGCAAACATTTACATTCATAAGCCCGCTGATTTTAATATCCTTAAACAAGTTTTAGAAAAAGCAGTAATGACAGCATATCAATACAAAGACGAGAGAATGCAAAGAGAAAATTTTTTGCTCAGGATTTAAAGAACGACATTGCTCCAAAAGCTAACGCATTTGCACTCACATTATATTTTGCTCCCACACAGGCAACGCCAGCAATATAATAAGAGAGTGCAAGCCAAGGGTTCACAACAGAACAGTACATGCTAACTTCAAAAGACACTGTATTGAATGTAAATCGCTTTGAAAAAACAGTATTGCAAACATCAGACGAAACTGCATAGTGAAAACAATAACCGGTTTCAGGTCTACAACAGCGAGACAAACAACTATTACTATTTCAACAAAGACAAGACGGCACAGAAGTTTGAAGGCTCAATGCAAACTTCAGAAAAATTTGTCGTCACTAAAATTGACAGGAAAGAGATTGTAGCCGGTAAGTGGAACAAATATTTGGAAGCGACTAATGGTACTATAAGTTTAAAACATGTAGTGATAGACCTTAAAAATGGTTTCATCTGGACAAGTACTGCAACCGAGATATCAAAACAAGAGTTGACAAACAAAGACTTTGAATTTCCGACAGACTTTAAACTTGATAATTAATTGAGCGTAAATAACTTGGGTTTGGCAAATGTGTTGGTTCACAAAACCACACATTGAGAAACATCAAACCCACGAGGTTGATAAATCATGCGGGTTGAATTTTAGGTCATAAATCTTTATATCTTTGCCAACCGAATAACCGGTAACAAACCACCAAAATCAACAACATTATTATGCCAAATTTGCTTACCGCTGCCCTTGCAGCATTAGTGCCCATTCTATTAGGCTTTATATGGTATCATCCCAATGTTTTCGGCAAAGCATGGATGAAAGAATCCGGATTGACGGAAGAAAGTTTGAAAGGAGCTAACATGATTAAAATTCTAGGAATTTCGTTTCTATGTTGCTTTTTCATTGCTTTTTCTGTCAACTTTTTTGTCATCCATCAGTATGGATTGTATGCACTATTAGCAGGAGACCCTGAACTTTATACAGTTGGCTCTCCGGCTTACTTAGAACTTAAAGAATTATTAGCAAAGTATGGAGGTAATTTTCGCACTTTCAAACATGGTGCTTTGCACGGATTGATTGTAGGGTTATTATTTGTATTCCCGATTATCCAAGTTAATGCTTTGTTTGAGCGGAAAAGCTTTAAATATGTTGCCATCCATGCAGGATTTTGGATACTTAGTTTGGTCATCATGGGTGCAATCATTTGTGCTTATGGTTTGGACTATCCTGCTTAAAAAATTAACAATTGCCTCCGTTTAAGGCGGTAGCTATATAACAGCTATCGCAAGATATTACACCTGCCGAAAATAAGCTGTCCGAAAAGTCCTCATTTTTTTATTATCCCGTTAGCCTCTAAATTATATTTGACCTATAACGAACTTTATGTAAATCATTGCGGCTTTCACTTTAAAATAATAAACACAAAGTAGCGCAAAGTTAACCGCAAAGTAACGCAGAGCTGCCTAGAGTTTACTTTGCGAACTTTGCGGTTAAAGCATAAACGTTTATTTGGAAATGCTTAGTGAAATTGACCTGACTGAACAACCTAATTAAAGATGCTTTTCGGACAGCTTCTAATTCATTAAGGCATCACAAGTGCCCTAATATCTTTTTTTTAGATTGTCAGATTCAACATCTACGGATTGGTATATACCAACATTTAGGTTGCAATAGTACGGCATCTTTGTACAAAAAAACATGACACCTACTTTTGTTGACCAATCAGAATACCCCTTTGCTACTCATTATTTTAAGGTAAACGGTCAAAACCTGCATTACATAGACGAGGGGCAAGGTGAAACGATATTGTTTGTACATGGCACACCCTCTTGGAGTTTCGATTACAGAAACGTTATCAAGATGCTTCGTCCGCATTACCGTTGCGTTGCCATTGACCATATCGGTTTTGGACTTTCGGATAAACCGTCCGACTATGATTACAGCACGTTAAATCATAGTGAAACCCTCGCCAAGTTTATAGAAGAAAAGGAACTGGACAATTTTACCTTAGTCGTTCACGATTTTGGCGGACCTATTGGGCTGAACTATGCCATTCAACATCCCGATAAAGTAAAAAATATGGTTGTGCTGAATTCCTGGATGTGGAGCAGCGCCAAAGACCCCGAGTTTATTAAGTTTAGCCGCATATTGAAAAGCCCGATTTTACCTTACCTGTACCTCTACTTCAATTTTTCACCCCGATTTCTGCTGCCCCAATCTTTCGGCGATCATAAACTTGCCAAACATCTACACGCTCAATACACCAAACCCTTTGCCAATAGCAGTCAACGGAAAGGCACCTTGGCATTTGCCCAATCGCTGCTACACGACCAAGATTGGTTTGAAGAACTTTGGAATCAAAGACATCACATCAGCAACAAACCCACCCTGTTTATTTGGGGAATGAAAGATCGTTTCGTAACGCCCCGCTATTTAGAAAAGTTTTTATCGGGATTTACCAATGTCCATGCCGAAAAACTCGAAACTTGCGGACATTTCCCGCAAGAAGAGCAACCTGAAAAAGTGGGGAAATGGATAGAAGCGTTTTTGACATTTGGTTTGCCATTAACGGTGGTCTCCTAAAATAGTTGCATAGATTAGGACCATATCGTAAATCAAAATGAGCACTTAGTTCAGCATTGCAAAGTCATTTTTCATGATTGCAAAGTCTCCTTGCAACATTGCAAAGTCATTTTTCTTGATTGCAAAGACTCCTTGCAACATTGCAAAGTCATTTTTCATGATTGCAAAGTCTCCTTCCAACCTTGCAAAGAGATTTTTCTTGGTTGCTTTTCCTCATTCCAACCTTGCGAAGAGATTTCTCTCTGATGATTTGCCTCATTTCAACCCTGCGAAGAGATTCTTCTTGTTTGCTTTTCATCATTCCAATATTGCAAGGACATTTTTCTCCAATGATTTGCCTCATTTCAACCCTGCGAAGACATTTTTCTTTGTTGCTTTACCCCTCATGCAATATTGCTTTACCCCGCATGCAATATTGCTTTACCCCGCATGCAATATTGCTTTACCCCTCATGCAATATT